>JAJZQD010000026.1:0-20668 GCA_021847735.1 Bacillota bacterium
AGAGTTGAAAATGATGGGTTGGCTCTCTACTCCGTGAAAGTGGCTCTAGTTTTCCGTGAACATGGCTCTATTTTGTCGACATAATGGCTCTCTCCGAGCGAAATATTCATGAAATGCAGTTTTCGCTGCTTCAAATGCCGTTTTCCCGGAACCAAATAGGGCAGGGCAAACAAAAACCCAGTTATCCCTAACTGAGTTTTTACAAAACATTTTCATTCACCAAAAGAGTAGGCTGTTCAATAAACAAGTATAGCGCGAAGCCCGTTTTACCGAGGCCGGAGGCGTACTGGTGGTACGTCGAGGACCTCGGTAAAACGGGCGAGTGCGGAGCCGTTGCCGCTTCAGCGGCTTACGGACTCCGGCCTACCCCTTGCGGGTACAAAGCTAGACGCAGTTTTTCAACAGCCTATTGCTTCTCACACAGCCCTATAATCATCAGCTCCAGGGCCAGCTTCCCTTCCTGTTTGCCACCCTTTATGTCGGCATCGGTGGCAAGGATTTTCTCCAACGCCAATTTTAATTCGGCCATCGTAAAATTCCTGGCCTGCTTAACACACTTCTGGGCCACAAAAGGATGCACCTGAAGCCCTGCTGAAACCTGTTGGTCGGTATACCCCATTTCTTGGAACCCCTTGACCTGTAGAATCAGGCGAAACTGCCGGGCCACCATAAAGAGTATCCTGATAACCGGTTCCCCCAAAAAGACCATCTCTCTGGCCATTTTTATGGCCTTTTTATAATTTCTTTCGCCTACAGCGTCTACCAGGTCAAAAATACTCAGCTCCGCGGTTTTGCTGACCATAAACTCCACGTCAGCCGCTGTTATCTTCTCTGTCAGCGAGTAGCAGGCCAGTTTCTCCAACTCCGTATTCAGCTGCTGAAGGTTGTTGCCCACGGCTGTTACCAGCCCCGCCATACCTGAGGGTTCAATGATTTTCCCCAGTTTTCTGGCCCTCCGGTCAATCCATTCATTTAGTTCACGGCCTTTAAGGGGTGAGAATTCCACCACCTGGCCGTTTTTCTCTATCAGTTTGTAAACCTTGCGTTTTCTGTCAATGGAATCCGCACAAAAAATGAGGCAGGTCGTGTCCGGCGGGTTTTCCAGGTATTTTATCAGTCCGGCGTCAGAGGAAGCCTCTTTTTCCTCCTTCTCTTCCCCGTTCTCATTCGGGCTTTTACGGCGCGCCTTAAAGCCGTCAGCGTTTTTAACTATGACAATTCTTCGCTCAGCCATGAACGGCAGGGTTGTAGCCATATTTATAATAGCATCCCAACCTGTTTCCCGACCGTCTACAATATCTGTGTTAAAATCCCGGACCTCCTCGGGCACCAGAGCCCTAAAGCGTTTCAGATACCGATCCCGCAAATAGGTCTCTTCCCCGTGAAAGAGGTAAACGAGGGAAATAACCTGTCGTTCCAAACTTTTTCCCAGACCCTCATGGTCCATGCCATTCATCCTTTACTATGCCATTTCTTCTACCGGACTTATTATAATTATCCAGTCCTTTTTTGATTCGCCCCTTTTTTGCTTCTCCCTTTTTTGCTGCTCCCTTTTTTTTACCCGTCCTTTTTTATCACCCGGTCGACAGGCTCCCTTTTGGATAACCCTTTACTGATTTTCTTTACCTTAATACTTGAAAACCTGTGATTAGGAAGTCCAGGCTGTCGCTGATGCCATGGAGGGCTCCATCATAGAAAAGCGCAAGGCCTTGGGTTGGGATTAGCCAATTTTATAATTTTGCCTTTTTACCTGTTTCTACCCGGTAGGTTTGCCCATCAGACTGCACAATTACTGCCCCAAAGGTATCCGTCCTGTAAACAGGAATACCTAACCTCGCAAACCCTTCCAACACCTCTTTGGAAGGGTGGCCAAAATAGTTGGGGCCAACGCTGATGACTGCCAGCTGTGGGTTAACTGCCCGGTAAAACTGTTCAGACCAGGCGTTCCGGCTCCCATGATGGGGCACCTTGACAATCTCGGCATCGACCGCAGCCTGCAGCCCGGTTAGCTCCTGAAGGACCGGTTCCTCGGCGTCACCGGTGAACACTATTTGAAATTCCCCATAACAGAGCCGCATGACTAACGAATCATTGTTTTCCCCGCCAACGGTCCCATCACGGGGACTTAATGTTTCCATAACAACATTTTCATCGACGGTTATCCTGTCTCCCCCGGTTATTTCCCGGATCTGGGTCCCTTTAGCCCTAAAAAGGCTTACCAGACGGGCACCTTCTGGTTTATCATAAATCTGCCGGTTCACAACAAGCATGTCCACCGGCATATTATTAACCAGGGCTTCTGCGCCCTGGATATGGTCAGCATGGGCATGGCTGAGCAAAAGCAGGTCAATTCTGCTGACTCCCTTTCGCCTTAAGAAAGGTAACAGCACTTTTTCTCCGGGGTTGTAGGTGGATCTCCCGGTGTTCTGGACGCCGCCGGTATCCAGGACAATGTTGCGCCCGCCGGGGCACTCTATCAGCATAGCATCCCCCTGGCCGATATCCAAAAAGGTCACCTGCAGTTTCCCCTGCCCGGAATACACTATACCTGTCCACAATAACACGACAGCAGCTGACATAACCGCCAGGACCAGTTTCGGCTTATGTAAAGAACAAACCCTTCTAACTCTCAGGAAGATTTCCGGTTTACTGACTGTCTCCACTAAAACAACCAGAACTCCATAAAAACCAGCTATTTCAACAAAGGAGGGCTGTTTGACAGTAACCACGGCAAATGGCAGACCGGCCGAAAAATGGGCCAGGCTTAAAACCAGGTCCAGCACCAGCCCTGTGCTTACATTTAATATTTCCGCCACAGGCAGCCACACAGCGCCAAAAACGGCGGCAACCCCGCCCAGCAGCATCACCAGGCTGATTAGGGGCACAATAACCAAGTTTGCCGGTACTGCAACAACGGAAAAATAGTTAAAGTAATAAGAGGTTATCGGTAATACGGCAAGCTGGGCCGCGATAGTAATCGCGACAGCCTGGCCTACATTGGATAAAATTGCGGGAACGTCCGAATTAGCAAGATAAAACCCGGCAAACCGCCGCAGCAGGGGAACCAGGTAGAGAATCCCCCAGGTAGCCACAAAGGACAGTTGAAACCCCGCGTTAAATAAGATTCGCGGGTTAAAAAGCAGAATTATAAGAGCGGCCAGGCTTAAAGAACTTGGCCAGTCATAATCCCTCTCCAGGTAATGGGCCAACAGCAGTACCCAGGCCATAATCATAGCCCTGACGGCAGGCGGGCCGGCGCCGGACATCACGGTATAAAACGCTGTTATCAGGACAGTAAGAACACTGACACCGGCCCTGTTTAGTTTGAGTGCATTGCCAAGGAACAGGCAAAAAGCCGCCATTAAAGCTACATGGTATCCGGAAACCGACAGGATATGCACAACTCCTGATAAGGCAAAATCATTACGGGACTGGTCATCAATAAGGCCGGTTGTCCCAAACAGTATTCCTCCCATTAAGCCGGTGTGCCGCTCTGACATAGTAGCCCTTACAACTGACATTAACTTTTGTTTAAATTTAAGACAGATGTCAACCAGCGGGTTAATGCTGCCGGTCCCGGTTTTCCGCACCCCGGCCCCCTGCCAGCTTTTAACAACAAGCCGGATTCCTTTTGCCTGCAGGTAACTCTTATAATTAAATTCACCCGGATTCCCCGGTTCTTTGGGAAACTCCGGGGTCCCGGAGACCCGCAGCCTGTCACCGTAAGAATATTGCGGCCCCGGACCTCTGACGGTAACCAAGATGCTTCCTTGCGGTTTATCAGGGTATTCTTCACCATGCCCCTCCGGTATGCTTACCTCTTCTATTTTCACAGTATAGTTCGTCCCATTAAACCTTGCGTCAGGTTCTTCGGAAACAGTGCCTGTAAATACCACCTGTTTTCCGGCTAACGAATCTAAATTGCCTTTATTCCTTTCCTCCTGCCACTGGCACATTATCATTGAGAACAGGATTACGGCAATGCAAAAGTACAGCCTGTTTTTTCGCCAGGCCTTTAGCTCATTATAATAACCGATAAGCAGAGCGCAGGCCCCAGAGACTATCAGAATAACATATGGTACATGAAAGAAATATCCTATCATAACGCCTACGGTATAGGACATCAGGACTGCCACCAGCGGTCGGGACATATTTTTACCTCACTATATTGTTATCCGGTCTTTGATTTCGCCAAATTTCTTCTCCCCGATTCCTGAAACCTGTTGAAGTTCAGAGATGTTCCCGAAGCTTCCGTGCAGTTTCCGGTAATCAACTATCCTTTTGGCCAGAGCCGGGCCAATACCGGGCAGTTTGTCCAATTCACCCGTATTGGCGGCATTGATATTGATTTTTCCAGCCTGCACACCGTATCGCGCCCCAATTCTGCGAATAGCCGGCCCCGGGCCTGTCCCGCCAGCCTCAGTCATACTTATTTCGCCCTTCTTGGGCAAAACCACCTGTTGTTGGTCCTTCATGATTTCCGCCAGATTAACGTAATTCAGTTCGGCATCTTTGGCCGCTTCAGCCTTTTTTATACCGTCTATAATGCGGGCCCCTTCAGGCAGTGTATAAACCCCCGGCTTTTTCACCGCACCGGTGACATGAACTGTTACTGTGCGAGGTTTTGCTTTTTCCAGGACACTTTCGGTGTTCACGGCAACACCCGGTTTTTCCATACTTCTTGACCTTACCTGCGCCGTTTTATACCCTGCCCCAAAAACAATGGCACAAAGCAGTATTACCCCTAGCACAACTTGTTTTCTATCCATCCCATACATCAACCACCACCGCCAGTCCGGTTTTCTCCTATAACGAAATTAACATGCTATTCGACCTGATACAATGAAATAAATATGATAAAATCATGAGATATGAGCAACATTACAGAACTTGACATAAGATAAAGAGAGACCAATAATACTTGAAACAAAAGGGAGGGTATATATTATGTCAATGTTCTTTCCACCTTTTGGTGGGGATTTTGGTGGCGGTTTTGGCGGGGGTTTTGCACCCGGTTTTGGCGGGGGTTTTGCACCCGGTTTTGGCGGGGGTTTTGCACCCGGTTTTGGCGGGGGTTTCGCTCCCGGTTTTGGCGGGGGTTTCGCTCCCGGTTTTGGCGGGGGTTTCGCTCCCGGTTTTGGGGGCGGGTTCTTCGGGGGCGGATTCGGCCCAGCCTTTGGATTTGGCATTTTTGCCCAACGGGCTAATTTCCATGCCCGTCAGGCAGCCGCTGCCGCTGCCGCTGCTTCTGCCGCAGCTGTAAGAGGCGATGCCGCCTCGGCTGCCGCCGCTGCCGCTGCCTCCAGTAGTGCGGCCGGGGCTGCTGCTGCTGCTGCCGCAGCCGCTGCCGCTTCAGGTAGTGGTGATGCCGCCGCTGCCGCTGCCGCTGCCGCCGCCGCCTCAGGTTCTGCCGCTGCCGCTGCTGCCGCTGCCGCTGCCGCCGCCGCTGGAGGAAGATAGTACTGTGTAAAACCAAAAAATCCCGTCTTTATTGCGAAAAAAAATTGGGCGCATACTGCGCCCAATTTTTTCATTCTGTTTAATTAAGCCTGAGCCGACCCAAGGGCCTCCTGCTTGAATTTTTCCAGTCCAATGCGGTCTATCAGTTCACCAATGCGTTCATTGCGCTTTCCGTTTTGTTTGTACCAATTAATGATTTGGTCTACCAGTCCCATGACCTGGTTAGGTTCGAGCTGAGTGGCAATTTTATCCCCCAGCCTCGGCTTAAAGCCCGCGTTCCCGCCAACCATTACTACATACCCTTTGGGAGTGCCCATAATGCCAATATCCCGCACAGCCGGTTCCGAACAGGAATTTTGGCAGCCGCTGACAGCCATCTTAAATTTGCTGGGAAGTTCCAGACCGTGATATTTTTTGTCCAGTTCTAACCCCAAACCTACTGCATCCTGTTGGCCCCGCTTACAAAACGTTGTTCCCGGACATATCTTAACACTTCTGACACACAATCCGACGGCATGGGCAGGGTCCATCTGCAAATCGTCCCAGGCCTTATCCACATCCTCGTGTTTTAACCCTACAATAGCAATTCTCTGGGCAGAGGTGCATTTTAATGCCGCCGCATTGTACTTATCTGCTATATCGGCAATTTTCCTCAGGGTTTCCGAATTAGTAATCCCGCCCGGCATATGTGGCACGATGGCGTATGTTACCTTGTCCCTCTGCAGGACCGCCCCTTTTGGCTGGGCCAAAGCCTTGGTTGATTCGGACATTTCGCCAACTTCAACGGCGTTCAGTTTCTGTAAAATCTCGTCTTCAGACAACCCATGGGTCCTGGCCGCCCCGGCAATACTTTCACCTGTTGCCGAAGGGCATCCCAGGCAGTGCATGCCCATAGAACGGAAGACATCTGCCGTTTTCGGATTTGCCGAAAGAACCTCTCCCACCGTCATATCTCTGGTAATCTTCATTTATAAGTACCCCCTCTTTATATGGATCCTTTAAACCTATTCAATATTCGAGACTATTGTTACCTAGCCCTTGAAAATTATGTAGCTAAAACCCCGGGATATCTCCGGGGTTTTAAACGCCGGGGACTATTCAGTTATTTCAAGACTGAGACATTGGACAGGGCAGTTGTCAACACAGGCCCCACATTCGATACACTCTTCCGGTTTTACTTGCACTGCCTTGCCATCTTGAATTTCCCATACTCCCTGGGGACAAACTTCTGCACATGTCCCGCAACCGACACAACTGTCAACATCAATCTTCGGTGCCATAAAAATCACTCTCCCCTAAATATTTTTTATCCCAATTCCAAGACTCCACCTTCTATTAGGTGGAGTTTCCACTTTTCTGCTTCAGTGGGGGTAGAGTCCCCCACTGAAGTTTCGATGTTCAGCTTTAGCTGAACGAGTTCACTGTGGGTCAGTGATGGGTCCCCTCTACCACCTTAACCCCCTTCGCCTCAATTCCCTTACGAATCTGGTTTTTAAAGGGGCACTTGGGGTAATCGGCGTCATCCATACACATACATGAACTAAGATGAACAATGTCAAGTCCGTGGTCGAGCAGTTTTTCAACAAGCCTGGAAGCTCTTCTTCCGGAACACCCTCCACAGGTGAAAAACCCTATCAACTCTGTATCGGGGCCGTACTCCCCAAAATTAAGTTTCCGGTGGGTAAAGGCCTTTAGACAGCCCACGCCCGGACAAACTTCAGCCACCGTATGGCACCTGACAACAGCAATTTTGGTAGTCTTTTTATGGCCTTCAATTTCCTTGCCAACCAGAGAAAAATATTTCTCCTTGGTTTGGATCACAATATCCGGTGTAATTGTTTCCTTTCCGGCCTCCCGGGCCGCCTTTTCAACGGCCTTTTGGGCCATATGGCGAACGAAAGGCGGCACTTTCTCAAGTTCAGCCAAAGCCTCCGGATTCCATTCCATATACACTACCCCCTGTAATTAACCGTTTTTCCGGGCAATCACTATCAGGTCTGTTGATTCCAACGGTTCAAAGGGTCCAAAACCGAAGTCACCAAATACCCCTGACACTGCAAACCCGTTTTTCTGTAGACAGGGTTCGATATCAGAAAACTTCCAGGGCTTAAGTTTTTCTGATTCTACCCGGTAAGACCATTTTCCTGCTTCATTTTTCGCCAACACAACAATGTTGAAGTTCAAAAATTCTTCCCCCAGGTCAATCATCCGCAGGTATAGGTACTCCCGGTCCCCTTCGGCCCGGGAATTTAACGGCATAAACCGTTCATTCCGGGCATATACGCGGTGATAATTGCGAACCTGCAAAAGAAAGAATCCCCCCGGTTTTAAAACCCCGGCAACTGAAGAAAATGCCTTCAGCAAACTTTCCTTACTTTTTAGATGGGGCAGGGAGTTCCCCATACAGTTTACAACATCAAACCCCGGCGAGAATACCCGGTCGATTTCCGCTAACCCTGCAGTCTTAAAATCGATGGTACCACCGGCTTCCTCCGCATTCCTCTGGGCAGCGGCAATCATGTCACTGCTGATATCTGAGGCCGCCACCTCCAAACCCCAGGAACTGAACATAATAGCGTGTTGTCCTGTCGCACATGCGGTATCAAGAACCCTGGTCGCCCCCGTATCAGAAAAGACCTTTCGATACAAAGGCGCTTCCCGCCGGAGCCTTTCTTCCCAGTTAATCATCCTATCATAGTCAGCCGCAAAATCGTCAAACAGATTTTCAGTCTGGTTTATTGCCATTACTTACCCCTCCCTTTAGGTTTAGGTCGTTTTATAATATCTCCCCCGGGAAGGCATCTTAATAATGTGCTATGCATCAGGCAGCGCGTTCAGTTGTTCCAAAATTATTTTAAGGTCCACTTCATGCTTTTTGGACATGTCGGCTACAGTCTTAAATGTCGTGTTATTACAGGCAAGGCAGTGGCTGCCGTAACTCATGAACACCTCAGATGCGCCTTTCTTCCCTGCCAGCACTTCCGAGATATGGTTTTCCGCAGTAACCTTCATTGTTCTTACCCCCTTCATTACTTTTCCCAACGTATTTTCACTTTTAAGAGGCCAATAGGTGTTTTATACTACTTACTTAAATATTAAAACAGAAACCCGGCGGCCTCTGCGAATCAGATTCCACCCGGGTGTGATTTTAGTCACAGTATTGTTAATCCCCAATCCATGAAATATGGTGCAGACCCTTTAACGGCTCATAGGCCGTCGACGTGTCATACACAAAACTACCGTTTTCTACAGTAACCAGTTTTGGCCCCTGGGGCGCCGAAAAAATAATCCGTTTACCATCTGGGGAGAATGACGGCAGTTCCGTCGATTTGCCTCTTTTTTGAGCTTCCCCGCCAAAACCTGGTTCCCCTGAAAATGCCGTTTGTTTTCCGGTCTCCACATTGATGGCAAATCCATCAAAAAGGACATACCTGCCGTCCTTAGACCATGAGTAAGTCATAGCCTCCTGGTCTTTGTCCGCAAGCCCGGTAAGCGTCCGCTCACGGCTGCCGTCTACCTGAGCAGTCTTAACCTTACCACCGAGGCTGTCGTTCTTGTATTACGGATTGCCCAGCCCATTGAAATCCCCCCAAGGTTACGGAAAAGAGTGGCTTAGCCACTCTTTTCTATTTTTGTTTTTTGCTTCTCCGTTTGACAATTCCTTGTGCTTTTTCCAAAAGCCCGTGATTCAAGCCCCTGATGTATTCATGAAGCAGGACATATTTGTAGTCACCCGTCTTTTCCCAGTGTTCGTGGGCCATCAGCCCAATAACCACCACTTCATGTCTTGCCCGTTCAATAGTCCGTTCTGAACGGTAGTCCGTGGTCAACCCCGTGTTATGCCCCTTTTCGTATGATTGCTTTTCGTCCAGACCCACCAGTTCCAGAATGTCAAAACAGAGCCTGTATGTCCTCGGCATACCTTTCCTCCTCAGCCAAACTACTTTGTACAAAATTTCTCTATTTATTAAATTTTTCCTGCTAATTTTCTTTAATTTTCTGAAAAATGTTCTAACTGACCGGTTTGACCTCAAAAACAAAGGAGGCCGGTTTTCCCAGCCCCCCCAGATTGATGACATGCTTTTTTTCAGAAATAATGCAATTGTGCTATTTACCCGCCCCCGACGGGTGGAAAAACACCTACCCGGTCACCGTTTTTTAAGACCGTCGAAACAGGGGATGCCTGGCCGTTAACCATTGTAACATAGGCCTCCTGCTGGGGAATGCCCAGCTGTCCAAGCAATCCTGCAAGGGTGATACCGTCACCTGTCGTCACCTCAAACGGTTCCCCGCTTTCCGTTCCTTTTACATATTTGTGGAGACCGGCAAATAGCCTGACTTCAAGCATCACTTGTAACACCTCTTAGAAATTGTATAGGGAGTCTAATTCATCATTTGTAACATCAAATTTGGTCTTATGGGGATCAGACTCTTCATCCAGGAAGAATTCTGGCAGTCTGTCGGCTTCTTTGGTAAAGCCGGCCCTTTTATTGAATTCTCTTTCATTTCTGAGCACCTGCTGCCCCAGCGCGAGGACATCATCAATAGTTAAACTGGCTCCGTACTTGGCGTTCAACATCTCAACAATGGTAGGCAGTCCGTCGGGATTGTCAAGGACCGCAAAGGCTACAAACAGGCAAAGTCCGCTGGAGTCAATAGCTGCGGTGGCAATTTGCAGATTTCTGGCCAAATCAATCTGCCCTTCTTTTTTCAACGGGTCTACATAACCCCCAACTTTAAGGATGTTTGCCGTGATACAGTAGCCGGCCGTATGGTCGGCCCCCATGGTGGAAGTTGCGTAAGTTACCCCGATTCCCTTGGCCCCTCTTGGGTCATAGGCCGGCATATGTTGTCCTTTTACTTCCCCGACCCGGGTGACTCCAAAAGCCCTGGCGGCAAAAACCGCTCCGTTACCGATAATCCGGCCTAAGGCAGAACCGGTGTAAACTTCCTCTAAGGCTTTGATGGCCGCTTTTCCGTCGCCCCAGGGGATAACACCGCCCTCCATTAATATACCCAGAGTCCCCCCGGCTTCAATGGTATCGAGGCCAACATCATTGCAAATATAATTAAGCATTGCCACATCATCCAGATCCCCGATTTCACAATGGGCGCCCAAAGACCAGGCCGACTCATATTCAATAGGTGCACAGACTTTTCCATTAGGCATCGGATAAATGTTGGAACACCGCATCACACAACCGTGATGGCAGGCATGGGTGGCCTTACCGCCCCGTGCGACAGCTACCTCAGCCAGTTTCTCTCCACTGATTTGGTTGGCTTGGTCAAACCGCCCCTTGCGGAAGTTTTTAGTCGGTAAAGCCCCGGCTTCATTGATAATATTCATCAAAACATTGGTCCCAAAACTGGGCAGCCCCTGACCTGTTACGGGATGGTCAAGCAAGATTTTGGCGAACTTTTTGGCAGCCTCCCCAAAGGCTTCCGAGTTGGCAACCGGCGCATCCAAAGCCTTCTGAGTATCTACCACTACGGCTTTTAGTCCCTTGGAACCCATTACAGCGCCAAGTCCCCCGCGTCCGGCGTACCGGCTGGAGTTTCCCTCAGGATCATTGTTAGCCACTCCGGCATTAGCTAAAAGCATCTCACCAGCCGGTCCTATTTGCATCAAACCAATATGGCTTCCGTATTTTGCCCTTAGTTTTTCACTGACTTCATAAGTGCCTTTGCCTTTGAATTCGTCCCCTGGCAAAAGTTCTGCCCCTTGTTCACTGATTCGTAGGACACTAAGTTTCCCGTCAGCCGGCTTGCCTTCAATTATTATGGCATAGATACCAAGACTTGCCAGTTTCTGGGCAGTGGTGCCCCCCGCATTGGCCTCTTTAATGGTCCCTGTAAGCGGGCTCTTACCCCCCACGGAGATTCGTCCTGAAGACGGTGCTTTGGTACCGGACAGCATACCTGGCGCAATAACCAGCTTGTTACGGGAACCTAATGGATTACAGGTAGGGTCAACCTCCTCCAACAGAACCTTTGATGTGAGAGCCCTTCCGCCCAAACCCTGGTATTTTTCCGGCACTGCTTCTTTTTTGATTTGCCCTGTTGTCATGTCCACTCTCAAAATCTCGCCCATTTAGTAACCTCCTTAAATGTTATATTAATATCAAAAAAGAGGCACTCTTAATGAGCACCTCTTCCTTTGCGCAACGGCGGGCATGAAAATTGCTTTTCATACCTTACGGTAGATGTTTCCCGAAGGGAAGCACCTACTCGGAAGAAAGGTCTTACACCCTATAATTTGAAATTTTCGCCTTATGACAATTATATCCCGGCTAACGGGCAAAGAATATAAGGCGAGTCTTAGCAGTCGAAATCAGCGTTTTAACGGTCGTTATCGCACCTTAAAACGGTATGTTTCCTCCTTAATAATAAAACAGGGTATTCCAGGAGGATTTAAAGCAACACTGGTATAATATTAGCATTAAACCGTTTTTGGGTGGAAGGCGAAATGGAATGGCAGCTCAAAAGCGTCGAAAGAGAACATGGGAGGAACTGATATGTCAGAAACTCTAAGCTCCAGTGCACAAAAGGTCCAGGACGTATTAAAAGCCCTCGGTTTTTCTCACCGGGTAATGGAATTAACCCAAACCACGAGAACTTCCGTAGAAGCTGCGGAAGCCGTTGGGTGTGAGGTCGGACAGATTGCCAAATCCCTTGTCTTTAAAAGCAAAAACCTGAACAGGCCTGTTTTAATTATTGCCAGCGGTTCAAACCGGGTTAACGAAAAAAGAATTAAAGAGTATCTTGCCGAAGCCATCGGGAAGGCTGACGCGGATTTTGTCCGCCAGCAAACCGGTTACGCTATCGGTGGTGTTGCCCCTGTCGGCCACCCTGCACAGATGGAAATCTTTATAGACGAGGACTTGTTTCAAAACCAGGAAATCTGGGCCGCCGCCGGCAACCCTAACGCCCTCTTCAAACTTACACCCGCAGATCTGGTAAAAATGACGGGCGGCCGGGTTGTCTCTATCAAGTAGCCCTGGCAAATCCGCTTCATAACGGGCCCCGGAGTAGGATAAATTTAAACATACAGCAAAAACTAATCCACAGAATACCCAGGGAGGTATAATATGTGGATTACTCCTAACTACCAGGATACCGATTTCTCACGGCCCCTTACAATTGACGAAAAGATAACCATTTTCCTGGACCGCACTTACGGCTGGCAGCTGGATATCGCGGACCAGTGTATTAACGGAAAGAAAGGGGTAACCGGTGAATCGGTAACCCCCATCCAGCACTCCGGGTTTGCGGTCCTCCACATAGTGCTCAGCTATTTTGAAATGGTGGCGAAATACCAGGACGGCTTTATGACCAACGGTAAATCGGAATATTATTTCAAACAGGGGGTCTATTCGGTTTTCCCCCAACTGAAAACCGGTTCCTCAAGGATAGTGGACAGCCTGCTGGATACCCTTTACTTTGGCGCCCGCTGTGGTTTGTACCACGGGGGCATGACAGACCAACGGGTTATTATTACAAGCGAAACCGCTTTCCCCATGGTTTTTGACCTTGCGGAATTAAGGCTAAAGATAAATCCCCACTTTCTGGTGCCAGCCCTCAAAACCCACCTGGAGGATTACGGAAAACAACTGCAGGACCCACACAACTCGGGTTTACGGCGGAATTTCGAAAAACGGTTCGACTTTGACGCCCTTAATTGTGCAAATTCGGATGGCGGCGTTTTAATAACAAAATCTCACGACCCCGCAAACTCAACCTATATGCGAGACATCCTCAAACCAAACCTGCAGGTGGTTTTTTGCAGTATTGCCGGCAGTGACAGGAAGGGCTCCCAGTTTGGCTTGTATTATCCCGATTACCGCAACAGGTTCTGGGCGGTCTTACACCGCATCGGCCTGACCCCCAGACTGTTCACTCCCAAAGAGTGCAGGATTCTCCCCAGGTACGGCATCGGCCTGACAGCCCTGGCCGTGAACGGGTCCGGTGCAGCCAGCAATCCCGTGGCATCTCAATTTGATATCAAAGGGTTGCACCGTAAAATCCAAAAGCTGTCACCCTCTACGGTGGCTTTCAACGGAAAACGTGCCGCCGAGGAGTTTTATGGCTATTCCGTACATTACGGTCCACAGCCTGAACCGGTGAGAGCTACCACTTTGTTCGTACTTCCCTCAACTTCCGGAATTGCCCGCAGATACTGGAATGAGGGGTACTGGCGGGAGTTGGCTGACTTTGTGAAAAGTAAAAAGACCGTCTAAAGAACACAAAGGGGATGTCCCAAAAGGGGCAGTCTCTTTATTTTAGATACGCTGGCAAGGGAAGGGGCAGGCATATTCCTGCGAGCGAGCAACAACTCAGCCGGCAAAAGACCGCTCCCGCATACGCGGTCTACCCGCAGGGCACAACGGGGCTCTAAGCGCTGAAGCGCAAAGAGCCCCGACGGCGGTTGGCGGATGTCAGCCTCGCTCTCCGGAACACGCCTGCCCCTTCCCTTAATGATTCTGTCAAACTCAAGCTAGACCACCCCTTTTTGGGACAATATGAGAAAAGCCATTTAAAACACGGAGAATGGGGGTCCCATGGGACACCCCCTTTTTTTATCCCAATTCCAAGACTCCACCTTCTATTAGGTGGAGTTTCCACTTTTCTGCTTCAGTGGGGGTAGAGTCCCCCACTGAAGTTTCGATGTTCAGCTTTAGCTGAACGAGTTCACTATTTAATTACAATGTTCACGAGCTTGTTCGGGACCCCCACTACTTTGACCACCTGTTTCCCTGCAACCAGGTTCTGCACACCTTCCCTGTCCAGGGCATACTGGACCATAGCTTCTTTGTCAAAACCGGCAGGCATCATCATGCGGTCCCTGACCTTGCCGTTAATCTGCACTACTATTTCCACCTCGTCCTGTACCAGAGCAGCCGGGTCATAAGTTGGCCACGACCGTTTGTGGACACTCTCAGTATATCCAAGTTGATGCCACAATTCTTCGGCTATATGGGGCGTAAAGGGCGCCAGCAGAGTAACCAGGGTATTTACAGCTTCGGCTTCTACGGCGCTGTTGCGGACAGGGTTTTTGTCCCGGTACTGGTAGAGTCCATTGACAAATTCCATAATTGCACTGATGGCAGTGTTAAAATTGAACCTGAGGTTGATGTCATCAGTAACTTTTTTTATGGTGTAATGAGTCAGCCTCCTGGTCTCATGGTCGGCCGCAGTAATCTCTTCCTCTCCGGAGCTTTCATTTAGCCCGTCAATATAGGCATATACCAGCCTCCAAACCCTGTTCAGAAAACGGTATGCCCCTTCAACCCCGGCGTCACTCCACTCCAGGTCACGCTCCGGTGGGGCAGCAAACAGGATAAACAGCCGCGCAGTGTCGGCTCCATACTGGGAAACGGTTTCTTCCGGGCTAACCGTGTTCCCCTTGGATTTGGACATCTTTGCTCCATCTTTGAGGACCATTCCCTGGGTCAGTAGGTTGGTAAAAGGCTCGTCGAAATCTATCAAGCCCTGGTCCTTAAGCACCTTTGTAAAGAACCGGGAGTACAGGAGGTGCAGGATAGCATGCTCAACTCCCCCGATGTACTGTTCAACCGGCATCCAGTAGTCTACTTTGCTTTTGGTAAAGGCGTTCCGGTCGTCGTGGGGACTGCAGTACCTGATGTAATACCACGACGAGCAAATAAATGTATCCATGGTGTCGGTTTCCCGTTTGGCCGGTCCCCCGCACTCAGGACAAGTTGTATTTACAAAAGACTCGCACTCTGCCAAGGGTGATTGCCCTGTAGGCTTGAACTCAACATCTGTAGGCAGGTAAACCGGCAGCTGGTCGTCAGGCACTGCCACTTCGCCGCATTTGTCACAATAGACAACCGGTATGGGGGCTCCCCAGTACCGCTGGCGAGAAATTAGCCAGTCCCGCAGCCGGAAATTGACTGTCGGCTTACCGGTGCCCCTTTCTTCCATATATTTTGTTATATTCTTCATAGCATCTTCGTTATTCTGACCGTCAAAAGGCCCTGAGTTGACCATTACGCCTTCTGCATCATAGGCCTGGGTTAACTGGACGTATTTGTCGGGAACCCCGTCCGGCAGGATAACTACTCTAATCTGCAGACCATATTTGGTGGCAAAATCAAAGTCCCTCTGGTCATGGGCAGGCACACCCATAACACACCCGGTCCCGTAATCCATCAAAACGTAATTGGCAATAAACAGAGGAATTTTCTCCCCGTTCATTGGGTTAATAACATGCTGTCCAATAAAAAGACCCTCTTTTTCTGTATCGGCCGATGTCCGGTCAATTTCGCTCACGGTCTGCATCTTGCGGATAAAGTCCTGTACAGCCCCTTCATAAGGAGTACCCCTGGTCAGCTTTTCCACCAACGGCAGCTCGGGTGCCAGCACCATGAAGGTAACACCGTAAATAGTGTCCGGTCTGGTCGTAAAAACCGTGATCGTTTCTTCTGTGCCGTCTATCCGGAAATTAACCTCGGCGCCGTCACTACGGCCAATCCAGTTCTCCTGCATGATTTTAACCTTGTCAGGCCAGCCCTGAAGTTTATCGATATCATCCAAAAGTCTCTGGGCATAATCCGTAATTTTAAGAAACCACTGGGCCAGGTCTTTTTTGACCACCTCGGTGCTGCAGCGTTCACAAGCCCCGTTGACTACCTGTTCATTGGCCAGCACTGTCACACAGTCAGGGCACCAGTTAACAGCCGCGTGCTTCTTATAAGCCAGTCCGGCTTTGTAAAACTGCAGGAACAGCCATTGGGTCCACTTATAATAATCCGGCTTGCAGGTTGTCACCTGACCGTCCCAGTCATAGCTAAAGCCCAGGCGGGACAGCTGCATTCTCATGTTTTCAATGTTACTCTCGGTCCACTGATAGGGGTGGATACCGTGCTTGATAGCCGCGTTTTCCGCCGGCAGGCCGAAGGCGTCCCATCCCATGGGGTGGAGCACATTGAAGCCCTGCATAGTCTTGAACCGGGCTACAACATCACCGATGGAGTAGTTGCGGACATGACCCATATGCAGGTTGCCCGACGGGTAAGGAAACATTTCCAGACAGTAATATTTTTCCCTGGTCTGGTCACTGTCCGTAACCTTATGAAGGCCTGTATCCTCCCATATCTTCTGCCATTTTGGTTCACATTCCGCAAAATCATACCTGTCCTTCATTAATATCCTCCTATAACTACGCAGTTTCTATAGATGCGGCCTTTTGCAGGCCAAGGGATTCAACGGCCATTTCCCGTAGTTTATATTTTTGTATTTTACCGCTGCCGGTCATCGGGAACTCATCAATGACCTGGACATAGCGAGGAATCTTGAAGCGGGCTATTTTGCCGTCACAGAAAGCCTTTACTTCCTCTTCAGTCAATTTGATCCCTTCGCGAAGGCGGATATAAGCCATAACTTCCTCCCCGTACTTGATATCCGGAACGCCTACTACTTGGACATCAAGAATCTGCGGGTGGGTATAAAGGAATTCCTCGACCTCTCTCGGGTAAATATTCTCCCCACCGCGGATAATCATGTCTTTAACCCGGCCGGTTATTTTACAGTAGCCGTTTTCGTCCATTGTTGCCAAGTCCCCGGTATGGAGCCACTGTTTGGCATCAATAGCAGCATGGGTGGCTTCCGGCATCTTGTAATATCCCTTCATGACATTATACCCCCTGGCGCAAAGCTCACCCTGAACTCCCCGGGGAACATCCCGGCCTGTTTCCGGGTCCACAATTTTCACTTCAACCCCCGGAATATTGCGGCCAACACTCGCCACCCTCAGTTCAATGGGGTCATCGGTTTTAGTCATAGTAATGGCCGGTGATGCTTCGGTCTGACCGTATGTAATGGTGATTTCATTTGCCCCCATCCGGTCAACCACTTGTTTCATGGATTCAATGGGACACGGGGAACCGGCCATAATTCCAGTCCTAGGGATGTCAGGTCAAATTTGTCAAACTCCGGCAGGCTTAACTCAGCAATAAACATAGTTGGTACCCCATGCACGCCCGTACACCGTTCTTTTTCGATGGCCTCCAGAACCTGAATGGGGTTGTACGCTACTACCGGCACCATGGTAGCACCTGATACGACACAGGTAAGGGTACCCAGCACACACCCGAAGCAATGGAAAAAGGGCACTGGGATACAAAGCCTGTCTTGGTATGAGAAATTCATGCAGTTGGCAGTAGCAATGGCGTTATTAATAATATTAATATGGGTCAGCATAACACCTTTGGGAAAACCGGTGGTGCCAGAAGTATACTGCATGTTAATAACATCATCGGCGTCAAGGGAATCCTGTCTTTCATCCAATTCCTCGTCAGATACTGTTTTACCCATGTCCAGCAGTTGATCCCAGGAAAACATGCCGGGCGGGCAGTTTTCTCCAAGGAAGATAACGTTCTTAAGGCTGGGGAGCCTTTCCGAATTCAGCTTACCGGGCGCCAAGTCCTTCAGTTCGGGGCATAACTCATTAATCATCCCGGTATAACTGGCATCCTTCCAGCCATCAATCAAAATAAGGGTTGTGGAATCGGACTGCCTCAATAAATACTCCAGTTCAAAAATACGGTAGTTGGTGTTTACAGTTACCAATACGGCGCCCATTTTCCCCGTGGAAAATTGGGTAACGGCCCATTCCGGCACATTGGTGGCCCAAATGGCAACATGTTCGCCTTTTTTTATCCCCAGTTTCATAAAACCTTTTGCTGCAGTACGGCAAACCTGGTTGAATTGCTCGTAAGTATACCTTAATCCTCTGTCCACATACACCAGCGCATCATTGTCAGGATGATTCCGGGCCTGGGTATCCAGCAGTTCACCCAAGGTTATACTCAAAACCCCCGGCCGTCTGTTTATCTCTTCTGCTTCCTCCACTGTGGTCAACCTCTCATTACTCAACCCCTCATTACCTCCTCTTTAGTGTGTTTGGCTTTTCTCTCGCAACATTCTGTACGCTCTGTGGTTAAATTTTTCTATATCCAACAAACCTGCAACATAAAAAAGGGTATACGTTAGTTTAAGGGGCACTAGAAATAAAAAACCCTCCGCCCGCAAGGGACGAAAGGTTACTTCCGTGGTACCACCCAAATTGGCAGCCGGTTTACACCGTGAATACACTGCCCACTCGTTCAGGATAACGGACTGCCCGGCACAGATTACTGGTTTCACCCATGCATCTCAGGGACGAGTTCAAAGGCTAGCCCCGCCGCCTTGCACCAATCCGGCGGCTCTCTGACACGGGAGTTGCCATCTACTGCTTCCCATCATAGAAATAGCATTATTAACACGTAATATGTATGTAATTATACGAAAAACCCTGTTAAAAGTCAACCCGTCACCGGTATTTCAAGCTTTCTGGGGTTATTCCCTTTGAGCAATAAAATATATTCGCTCCGTATCCCTTTGGGGCTCTTTGAAGGAGTTTTCCCTATAGACCCCTTTAACGGCAAACCCAGCATCGATCAGCTTAGTAGATACCTCATCTGTTTCAAATCCGGTCTCGGAATGTTCTTCACTGAACCTTCGATACCTGCCGTCCTTTTCCTTGACAAAAAAGGTAAGATGCATAGAACACGAGTGGGTGTCGGGGTAATAGCTGTTTTCCCACACATAGGCAATGTCGTCATCCAACAGGGTAAAAACGTTGTTCCCAAAGACTTCCCTCAGCTTGTAACCCGAGTTGAGGTCAAAAACAAACCAACCGCCTGTTTTCAGCAAGCCCCATATCTGCTCAAATACTTTTTGCAGGTCTGAGGGTGTCTGCAGGTAATTGAGGCTGTCGGTCATGGAAGTCACCAGGTCAAATTTTAAACCACCAAGGTCCATAGAGCGCATATCCTGTTGTATCCAGTTGATTTGCAGGCCCTTGGTCCTGGCTTTTTCTTCCGCCGCGGCCAGCATTTCAGCGGACATATCAAGACCGGTTAACCTGTAGCCCATCTCCGCCAAGGGTATAGTCACATTGCCCGTCCCACAACCCACGTCTAGGACATCGGCCGGTTTGATGCCGTGTTTTTCAAAAACGCGGCCTAGGTATTTAACCCACCCGGCATAAGGGATATCCTGCATCAGGCGGTCATAAATCAAAGCAAAATCGCTGTACATCAAATCCTAACTCCTCTATTCTATCTCATCATGGTTTTTTAGGACCATCCAACCATCTTTTTCCTCAATCAACCCGTCTTTTAACAGTTTCCCCAAGGCCCTTTTAAATGCGGCTTTACTTATTCCGAACCGCTCTTTAATGATGTCGGCGGGAGAGGAATCATTGAAAGGCATTGAACCGCTTCGTTTCCTGAGGTACTCCAGAATTTTCTCCGCGTCTACTACCCTGGCAAATTCCTTTTGCGGTCGCAAAGAAAGATTCAACCTTCCGTCTGCCCTGACAAATGTAACCCGGCCTTCCACCGCCATCCCCTGCTTCAACGGGTGGGTCTGTTCACTGGTGTGGATAAACCCGATATATTTTTCTTCACTTAAAATAAACGCTCCGTCTTCCGTTATATTATAGACACTGCCCTTGATTAAATCTCCCCGTTTTACATTAAGCGCCGGTACGGCCTTTTCAAAGATGCCTTTTTTACCAAGTCTCTCACTGGTATTCAGTTTTTTTCTGACATCTGATTTTGCTTCTTGATTTGGCTTCATTCTTTCGTCCAATTCTTTTCCCTCTTCCGGTTTCTTAATAATACTTTCCAGAGGAGCTCTACATTTTTAAACCAAAAAGGTGGTTACAGATGTACCACCTTTGCATCCCCCCACAAATGTTCAAGGTTGTAAAACTCCCGGTCACTCTCCTGAAAAACGTGGACAACTACCGACCCGTAATCCAAAAGTACCCAGCGGGCATCCTTGAAACCTTCCATTCTCAGCTTCTTTATACCGTTTTCCTCAAGTTTTTCTTCCACGTTCTCTGCAATGGCTTTAACCTGAACCGAAGAATAACCGCTGCAAATTACAAAAAAGTCACATATCACTGAAATGTCGTGAATGTTCAGGATAATAACATCCCTGGCCTTCTTATCTTCCGCCGCTGACTTCGCAAGCGAGGCAACCTTTTCCGGTGATAAAGTCAATCGGTTTCCCTCCTGGTTTAATTATGTCGCTACATTAGTATATTCTATATTCGCCTAAATTTTGCAAGTTCCTTCTAAACATCGGGTTTAAGCAAACTATTCCTGGCTTCAGTGCTGCTTGGGTGAATTATTAA
>JAJZQD010000026.1:20678-23373 GCA_021847735.1 Bacillota bacterium
CTCTCTCGTCGCATCAAGTCCCGCCAGAACTGCTCCATCAAGGTCTTTAAAAGCCAGTACCCTGAGTTCCTCGACTCCGGGAAACTCCCGTCCCGGCTCAATCATGTCGGCTATGAATATTATTTTATCCAGGGTAGACATATTCTTTCGGCCGGTAGTATGAAACCTGATTGCATCAAGGACCTCGTCGTCTTTAACCCCGTAGCGCTCACTGGCAATGCAGGCTGCAAGCTTCCCGTGAAGCAAATCAGGTGCAGCTTTTTCAATTTCATCCGGTGTGATGCCAAAATCCCGGCACAGCTTTAAGATTCGCACACCACTGAAATCTCTGGCGATGTCGTGAAGCAAAGCAGCGGTTTCAGCTTTACAAGTATCTACCCCGCAAATTTCGGCCAGTTTAAGGGCCGTCACGACTACCCCTTTAGTGTGCCGGTAGCGCTCAGGACTCATACCGTTTTTTATGTCGCCTGTAATATCTTTATTTTCCATCCCCGTCTCTCCCGGTCAACGCATTTACCGGTCTGCAGCCGCAAATTCAATAATTGCCCGGTTTATCATGATTTCGACATCAATAAAATAAAACCTCCCTGCACCAAAAGACAGAGGAGGCTTTGTCAACTTTATTATTCTTCGGCCCTCGGCTTAGCTTCATTTACCGTCAGAGCCCTTCCCTCAAATTCGGCGCCATTCATTTTCTCAACCATTTTTTCTGCATCGTCGTCATTGACTTCTACAAAACCGAAACCTCTGGAACGCCCTGTTTCTCGATCTGTAATAATCCTGCTCCCGACTACCTCCCCATGAGCACGGAAAGCCTCTTCTAAATCCTCGCGTTTGGTCGACCACGGTAAATTGCCAACATATAAGGTACGGACCATCTTCCCCTTCACCTCTCTTTCATACTTAAAAAAAGCTGCCAAATATAAAAAGCACCCGAGGTTCCACGAAAACCCGAGTGCCTGATAGCAGCCGACTGGAAAGTTTCAGGATACCGGAACCTGTGGCAAGGAACTATATTTCGTTGGCTGGAATCTACTAGTATTATGTTCAAATGCAGTCATTCTATTCAGTATTGGGTTTGGGAATAATTTAATACGTTACCTGAATAACCCCGTCCCCTGTGCATGGAAACTCACTCCAGCCAAAACATTTCGACATACGCTCACTTAGTCCTTGGCGTCGCCACGGCCTAATGCATAGTCTATTTAAGTGAAAGACAGGAATCGTCGGGGTGTCTGTACAACCCTTGTTTTTCTATATATTTTTCCACACTATCCGGAAGCAGGTATTTCACCGGCTCCCCTCTCGATATCCGGCGCCGTATTTCAGTTGAAGAAACCAGAATCCCTCCGGTCTCATGCAGGTGAATTTTTTTCCTCTGCTCCTCAGTCAAGTCTGCCAACATCTCGTTCAGCGCTCTAAATGAAAAGCCAGGCCTGGTTACGGCGATAAACCGGCATAACTCAAAAATTCTGGGTACGTCCTTCCAAGTCAGAATATCTAAAATGGCGTCCGCACCGGTAATAAAAAACAGCCTGGCCGTGCCGCTGCAGTCATTTTTCAAGTATTCAAGGGTATCCACAGTATAAGTAGGTCCGGGGCGGTCAACCTCCAACGTTGACAAGGCAAAGTAGGGATTCTTCGCAATGGCCAGTCTGGTCATTTCCAACCGGTGAACATGGTCAGTTATGTCATTCCTTTTCTTATGTACCGGATTTCCGGATGGCATAAACAGTATCTTCCCCAGGTTGAACCTGCACCTGGAGCTCTCCGCAATATATAAATGACCGTAGTGAATGGGGTCAAAAGTTCCTCCCATTACACCAATTCCGTGTTTCTGCAAATTCCTCACCCCAACATCCACCTCTGTTAAGGCAACTATCCAGGCTGTCCCAAATCGGCTCAAACAGTTGATCCCAATTCCAAGACTCCACCTTCTATTAGGTGGAGTTTCCACTTTTCTGCTTCAGTGGGGGTAGAGACCCCCACTGAAGTTTCGATGTTCAGCTTTAGCTGAACGAGTTCACTTTCTGACCTGTCCGTCACCGAAAACTATATATTTGGTGGTTGTCATTTCCACTAAACCCATCGGGCCCCGCGCATGGAGTTTCTGGGTGCTGATACCGATTTCCGCGCCAAACCCAAACTGGAAGCCGTCGGTAAACCTGGTCGAGGCATTTACATAAACCGCTGCCGCGTCTACCTCCTGCAGGAATCGCCGGGCCTTGTTGTAGTTTGTCGTGATGATAGCCTCTGAGTGTTTGGTGCCGTATTTGTAAATATGATTCATCGCTTCTTCCATATCACCCACCACTTTAACAGCCAGAATCAGGTCCAGAAACTCGGCGTAATAATCATCTTCCGCAGCTTCCTTAACCCCTTCCACCAGTTCCCTGGTGGCCTGGCAGCCCCTGATCTCCACAAGGTATTCCTGTTTAAGAGTGTTAAGCAAGTCCGGCAGGAGTTCACTGGCGACACCTTTATTTACCAGCAGTGTTTCCATGGCATTGCACACTCCGGGGCGCTGGGTTTTGGCGTTAATCACGATTTTTTTCGCCATTTCCAAATCGGCTTCGTTGTCGACATAAACGTGGCAATTACCGACACCGGTTTCTATCACCGGTACTGTAGCATTCTTAACCACTGTCTGGATGAGCCCTGCACCCCCGCGGGGTATAAGGATATCCAGGTAGTC
>JAJZQD010000027.1 GCA_021847735.1 Bacillota bacterium
TTGAGATAACTTACGTTATACAATTAGAGACATAATTTGAATACTGAATCAAGAATACCTAGCCTTATATTCGACGGCGAAAGGAGCCGGTCCAAAATGGGACGCAACAGGATATTGGTATTCGGCTTGCTTTTACTGATGGTAATAGGTATTCTGGTAACTCTACCCACCGTCCGCAAGCAGATAAGCCAAATGTTTATGCAAACCACACAGAACCCAGATGACACTCTTCCAAAGCTTGCCGAACGGGAGTCTGATAAAAAAGTATGCGGAATGTGTCATTCAGACAAGAGCCGCGATTTTAACAAAAAGTTTCTACATGCACCTTTTGTTAGATGGTACTGTACAGATTGCCATGCTCCCCACACGGTAGGGACGGGTAAACATGAATTTGTCGTGGATGTTGACCAGTTATGTTCTACCTGCCACTTCAACCGGATGGATGAAGCAACCTACATATACCAGCACAAACCGTATCAATTAGGGCACTGCACCGACTGCCATGACCCGCATGCATCCGATTTCAACCACCTGTTGAGAACATCGCCTGCTAATCTGTGTACTGCCTGCCACAAGATGGATTTGGTTTATAATTTCCCCTTTAAGCACAAACCATATGAGATAGCAGCCTGTTCAGATTGCCATAACCCACATGCCTCGAAGTACAAGGGTATGACAAAACTACCAGGTAAACAATTATGCTTTTCCTGCCACTATGACAGGCAGAATGAGCAGCTAATGCCGGTCCAGCATAAACCGTACAACACCGGCGAATGTGTCAACTGCCACGGAGCACATGCGACTCCAGCGCCGAAGCTGTTGCTGCTTCCCGGTAATGCATTGTGCCTGGCCTGCCATACCGGTTTGGGTGACAGACTAAAATCCGGGTATATTCACACCCCGGTTAAAGAAAAGTGCACGAACTGCCATGTGCCCCATGCTTCAGCTAAACCTGCATTATTGCCTGAATCAAGGACAAACCTGTGTTATCTTTGCCACTCCAATCTAAGGCCCGAATTTCAAAAAACGTCACATCACCCCGTGGGGAACGGTCTTTTGGAGTGTGACGGCTGCCACGACCCCCATGTTGGGGCCGGACCTAAATTGGTCCGCAAGGCTGGAAACCAACTATGTTATATTTGCCACCTGGGACTTGAAAGTACCTACCAAAAGCTGCAACACGCTACCAAAGCCAAAGGGAAGGGAGGCTTGGGTGCCTGTACTAACTGTCACGTTCCGCACGGGTCCCAATGGAAACCACTGCTTCAGGATAAACAGGAGCAGATGTGTAACAACTGTCACACCAAAATAGCGAAGGCAAGGATTAACCATCCGTTTGGGGAGAAATACCAGGATGTCTGGCATGGAGGCACCATGCATTGTACAAGCTGCCACGGCCCCCATGGGACACCATATGCTAAGTTTACGTTAGTAGCCAACGACAAAGGGCAATTTTGCCTTAAGTGTCACGGTAAAAAACGCAGCGACAATGATAAGTATTTTGACGTCCACCGGCTAATCCCGCCTAAAAACGAACCTAAGGTAAAGACCATTAATACGAAGGTTCCCGGTTATACAAGAGAACCTATTGCCCCAACTATTGATAAACAGGTTAAAACCTACAAAAGAAAATAGATTGAATATAAAATAGCGTTTAGGAATTTCGATAAGCCCTGTAACTGGAGGTAAAATGATGGAGACAAATAACCCGAATATAGGTTATGAAAAGGAGATTACCCTGAAACAGGCCCTCGTAATCCTGGTTGGCGTAATTGTGGTATTATTCGTTGTTGGCACCTTTGTTGGCAATAAATTCTTTTGGAATAAATTTGACAAGACGGCTAACAAAGTAGATTTGATGATGAAAAATGCCGAAAATTTGGTGAAACAGAAGCCGAAGGATGCCTTGGCCCATGCGGTTCTTGGGTTAGAGTATATGAAAAGGGGCCAGACCGATGAGGCTATAAAAGAACTGGAAATAGCCAACAAAATGAACAGCAAACATCTGGGCATTTTGTTTAACCTGGGTTTAGCCTATAAGACGGCTGCAAAAAACGATGAGGCTTTGGTAGAATTTAACAAGATACTTGAAGAAAGTCCGTACCATTTTCTAGCCATTGTTAATACGGGTGACATCTATAAACAGAAAAAGCAATATGGTAAAGCTCTTAGCTATTTTGACAGGGCTCTTAAAATAGAACCCGGGGCAGCGGACGTGTGGCTGCTTCAGGCGGAAACGTATAAAGATATGGATAAAAAGGACATGGCTTTGCAAAGTGTTGATAAAGCCCTGAGATTTGTGCCTGATTATAAAGAGGCTTTGGAACTAAAAAGTAAATTAGGCGGTTAGCAATACTCAGTTCTCAACTAAGCCAATAAGAGAGGTGAACCTGAACTTTGTCAGAGAAAATGGCAACAGAATTAAAAATACCAAAAAAGAAAATTAAACTCTCCACATACCTTAACATTTTATTGGGTGTTGCTCTCCTGATAGTTCTCATATTTGGCTGGTTCTACCTGAAAGGGAGCAACCCCGTCGAAAACGCCAGAGACGCCGTTTCCTTATCGTCCGTTCCAACACCGGAGTACTTATACACCATTTACGGCTCGGAAAAAACCAAAATTCAGACCGCTTGGAACACCGTTTCCGATGGTACCAGGGTATATGTCATAGACGCGGGGAATAGTCGGGTAGCCGTATTTGATTATAACGGCAAATTCCTTTTCGATATCGGCAAACCCAAAAATAAATCAGGAAGTAGACAGCCCGGTGACCTTATAAACCCCTTTGGAATTGCTCTGGTAAACAACGAAATCTATGTATCTGACGCTGTTTCTAGATTAATTTACATTTTTAACACAGAAGGCAAGTTTTTAAGGTATTTTGCCTCCAAGAAAATTTATATTCCGGCATCTATCTATTACAAAAACGGCAAGTTTTATATAAATGACGCATTTTCTCATTCAGTAAGGGTCTTTGATTCCACAGGAAAGGAACTGTTGGTTTTCGGGAAGAGAGGGGCCCAGGAAGGCAATCTCAATTACGCTAACGGGATTTACGTTGATGACAGTAATAATATTTACGTTGCCGATTCCAATAACAACAGGATTCAGGTATTTGACGAAAAAGGTAAATTTAAGGCCGTGTGGAACGGAAAGGATTCCGAGGGGACCAGCGGGTATTCCATACCCAGAGGACTTGCTGTTGACAGCAAGGGGAATTTCTATACTGCCGAGGTATTAAGCAGTGATATCGTAGTTTCCAAGCCTGACGGCACGGTTCTAACCCGGTTCTCATATGCTGAACCCCCGAAAGACGGGGTTGATGACAAATTACTTGCGCCCACGTCTGTGTTTATTGACCAGAACCAGAGGTTGTATGTCACGGAATTTAGAAACGCCAGGGTTTTGGTCTATAAGATAAGGTATTAGGTATTGCCAGAACTTTTTGGCAGTTGTTCAAAAAATTTCTTTGAAAGGAGGTGAAAAAGATGAGAAAATTGGGAATTATTCTGGCTATTACAGTGGTTGGGCTAATGATAGCAGCTTCGGCAGCTTTTGCCATGGAAGCCCCTTATACCCATGGAGATTTCTCCTCTAACTCAAAGGGGTGTGCCGACTGTCACGTAACCCACGCCGCCGACGCCGCCAAGTTGTTGGTTGGAGGTAACGGTACCCAGACCTCGTTCTGCCTTGTCTGCCACGGGAACGATTGTACCGGGAGTCCTTTTGACGTTTACTATGGCAAGATGGTTTTTGACTCAGCATTTACTCCCAGCCCGCGGAGTGCTAGTTGGGCCGATCCCTCGGTTATCGCATACTCTTACTCCGGTGGTTTCAAAACGGCTTTTGATTTCTGGGATACTGACCTACCTGGCAAAGCCGTAACATCAATGCACAACGTGAGAGGTGCACAGACAGCGTTTGGTCCGGCGCCAGATATCGCAAACTACCAATATGACTTAGGTAACCAAATCCCCGGTGCTACCAGCGCCGCAGGCATAGACTTCGAGTGCGGTTCCTGCCACAACCCTCACGCCGGTGGTAAATATGACAATGACCAAGCTGATAAAAACCCGAGGCTGTTGAAGGAAGTTTTACCCGCCAGTGGGGCTACTCGTAGGGTCATGATGCAGTTTGACCAACCAACCAACACCGTAAAGCAATATACCTACGGGTTTAACGGGTGGTGCGGTGGATGTCATGACATCTTTGACACAACCAAGGCCGGGGACGGGCGTACCGGTTACGACAAAACCAACGGTCGTAACAAGTATATGCACAAGTTTGGCATATACGTTGACCCCACCAAATTTGCAGGAACAGATCCTTATAAGACAGCATACCTGCCATTAGAGCGTGACCCTAATGCCGGTAACCTGACTGAAATTAGCTGTATTACCTGCCATAGGGCTCACGGGACCGCGGCTACAGCTGAACCAACAAACTGGCAGAGATACGCTTCTTACAAAGCTTACACGAACAGTGGTACAACTGCCACAGGTTCAGGAAGTGCGCTCTTAAGACTCAAGCAGCGCGATGTCTGCTATAAGTGTCATGGTGAGGCCCTGTATAACCACAGCGTAACACACTCACCCTAAAATTGATTTGATGATTTGAAGCTAAGGCGCTGAGGCGCCTTAGCTTTTTTACTTTGGATGACACCTTTTTTTCTTATTATCTTGCGAACACTTAAATAGGGTAAGGTCTACGACCTTGTATTCGTATGTTTAAAAAAGTTATAACATTTAGAACAAAATAGCGAAAAATTAGTATAAACTAAAAAGGGATTCGGTAATTTTTGGAGAATAATTTATCTATTAGAATAAAATTCCTCTTTGAAGCAATTTTTCGGGGAGGAGGTCGATAACGTTAAAATGTATAGAAAAACCTTATATCCTGATACTTTTGAGAAAAGAAGGGATTGTATGAAACGTTTAAAGTTTGTGATAGTCACAATTATCACTTTAGCTATATCTATCCTTTTTACTTCAGCAGCACTTGCCGCAGGCCTAGACTGTACCAAGTGCCATGGAACTGTTATTTCCGATTTTGATGTCCCGGTCATATCAAGAACTGCTGTTTGTAAAACATGCCATGGTGGCGGTGGACATGGAAGCTGGTATGATGCAGAGGGATACTATCGTGTACCTGTAAATATTGCCGGAAGCGGGTATTTTAGTAGTGCGAGTGCAATTCAGTCACCCGCAAGCACTCTACATAAAATACACAGTGGTGAAAACGCCCAGAACTCAAAAAGCGGTTGTGAAAAGTGCCATAAACCAGCATCATGTACATCGTGTCATACTAACATTCCTCATACCCAGCATAGCACTACTGTCTTCCAAGTGGCATATTTTTACCAGGCCAATGGAACAGCCTGGCCTTACACCGGGTCCTCCTGTGCTATTTCCCAGTGCCATAATCAAATGCCATCAGTAGTTAGAACCAATACTAACGGAAGCCAGTTATGCGTTAACTGCCATCCGAGATTTGGCGCCGCGGCTAAAGACTCGTCAGGCCATCCCCAGGCGGCAATGGATTCCGCTCACATGGCTCCTGCCGCAGATACTTTAAATATTGCCGGAATGCCCCAGACTGTAACCTGCCAGGGATGTCATAATAACAACTTGTCAACGGAGCACACCAATAAGGGCAAGGACTGTTCTGTATGCCACAACCCGGTTTCTCCGCTGCCTGCTTCGTTAAAAACTATCGTTACAAGTGCCAACGGCGACCAAAGCAAGCGTGCCTGCACGAAGTGCCATTTTAATACAAATGTGCTGATCCTCCAGGGTGAACATCAAGTTTACCATATCGCAAACCAAACCAGCAACCTGATCATCGTGGGAGGTCCGCATGCCAGCTGCGATACATGTCATGCCAGACAGGACTTGTGGGGAACCATTTCCGCACTGGCCGTGAGCAACCCCAAGAACTATTCATGTTTGGACTGCCATAAATCCCAAAATAATTTGGCGCCGAAACATATGGCATCGTTAGACGGACAGGAAATGGAGGTTACAGGGCTGCACCCGGGGTGCACCACCTGCCATACTCCGGGGACTGAGTCTGCCAATAAAGTCAACCAAATTACCGCTGACTTGAAAAACGGCGCTCAATCGTATGATTGTACAGATTGCCATAACGGTGCCGCCCTTGATGCCGGGCACGCCGGAACAATAGATCAAAACTGCACCCAGGTGTGCCATAAGAGTGCCCTGACCACAGAACACCTTAACAACCCTGTCAGTCAAGCCAATAATCAGAGCAGCCCTCTTACCTGCAGTACTTGCCACAGGAGTACCGACAACAAAATTAAGCTTGCCATAACTATTGGCAATACCAACTGTGCAGCCTGCCACGATTTGGCCCATAACCTGCATATGGTAGAGCTGGTTCCTGCGGATATACCGCTGTACCCAGGGTTTGAGTGGAGTGTTCCCCAGTTGGCCGATATATGGGCCAATGAAACATGGATGCCGGCCGGTTACGCTGGAGGAAAGCTGTTGATTTCCAACAGGAAGACCGGTATCAGCGGTCAGGATGTTTGGTTGTATTACAAGCAAAACATGGCCGCTAGCCTTTGGACAGCGCCGGCTGCGGAACCGGATGCCGCAAGCAATTTCTTCAGTGCGGAGTTTACCAAGGACCAGAGAAAAGTTACCCTTTTCTACTATGGCGGGGAAAACCATACTACCGGTCCTGTACCACTGAGCGGGTACAAGGTTGAAGTCCTGTATAAATAAAAACTAAAGGGGCTGTCCCATAAGTTGAAAAAACTTATGAGACACTCCCGGTTTTTTGTTGAAGTAATACAATTTTAAAAAAATTTGCCCGGTCTATCTCTTCTAAAATATCTTTGGCTTTTTGACGGAGTTTCCCGGTTCTTTTCTGTGCTTTTCTTCCATACAAAGCTGTATCTGTTAGCATTAGCTTCAATTTGCTGAAAGGGGGTGAAATTGATTCCGTTTCACAGCAATGTTCAAAACCTATTTATTAAGAAAGGAGGCGAAAAATTGAAAAAGCGACTTACATTATTATTAGTGTTAATGACAGCTATTTTAACGCTTTGCCTATTTAACACAACAGTATTGGCAGCAGGTAGTGATTGTGTCAAGTGCCACGGGACTCAAATATCTGATTTTAACCTCCCCTTACTGACTAGGACCAGCGAATGTTATAGATGCCATTCAGGCGGTGGACACGGAAGTTGGTATGATGCAGAGGGATACTACCATGTACCCGTAAATATTGCCGGAAGCGGGTATTTTAGCAGTGCGAGTGCAATTCAGTCACCTGCAAGCACCCTACATAAAATACATAGTGGTGAAAACGCCCAGAACTCAAAAAACGGTTGTGAACAATGCCATAAACCTGCCACCTGTACTTCCTGCCATGTTAATGTTACTCATACTCAACACAGTACCACTGTTTATCCAGCCCCATCTTTCGTTCAGGCTAACGGGACAAGCTTTGGCTCTATCCAAATGTCCTGTGCCCTTTCACGGTGCCACAATCAAATGCCTAGCGTTGTACGCCTACGTTCGGATTCTACGCCTTTGTGCCTGAACTGTCACCCAGTGCCGGTTCCCAGGTCCCAAGGCACAGCAAAAGATTACGCGGGACACGACCCTGTGCTGCTAGATGCCGCCCATAGCACCGCTTTACCAAATCAGTTGGTTTTGGGCGGAGTTCCACAAGCTGTAGATTGCAGTGGATGTCACGTGAATCCATTAACTATAGAACACGCTGACCGCGGTCGCGATTGCAGCGCCTGTCACAACTCGACCAATGCTTCGGTCGTCAATGTTGTGTATTCCGCTGGTAAGCAGCAGACCAACCGTTCCTGTGACAAATGCCACTTCAATACGGGCGTGATTCCGGCCCCTACAGAACACAACTTATTCCATTTTGCAACCCTAAGTAATAATCTAAAGATTGAGAGTGGCCCGCACGCGGACTGCAATACCTGTCATAACAGACCCTCACCGGTTTCTGTTTCGGTAACAGTCAGCGGAACGGTTTATCAGAAGAGTATTCCAGAACTGGCCAAGATGTCTCCGAAAAGCTATTCATGCCTTGACTGCCACAGCGGCAATTCAAATCCCAAGGCACCGGTGCATCGGGCCGATTTCAACGGACAGGTTATGGGGATCATGGATGTTCACTCAAGCTGTGCATCCTGTCATACTCCAGGAACCACCTACGCATCAAAAGTTGACACCATTGCCGCTAATCTGAAGGCCAATCCTACTACCGGTTATTCGTGTATTGAGTGCCACACTAACCTGTCAAACAGTCATAACGCCTACTTTACGTATGGCGCGGAAACCTTAAACATGAATACTACAAAGTATCACCGCAGTTGTACCGTTTGTCACGATAATACGAAGGTTTCCGGTATCATCACTTTGCTAAAAGGCAGTACTGCGGCTTACAATTGCAACCAGTGCCATAACGGCAACGCCGCAAAGTTGGCTTTACATACTACCACGAATAACGAGGTAATTGTAGGATATCACCTCAATGACACCGCCGGCACCAGGTGTGACAAGTGCCATGGCGAGGCAAACTATAATAAAATTAACATCGCGACTTGGCCGGCAAGTTACCAGTGCAGCAACTGCCATAACGGCGGCGTAGCAAAAACGGCCTTCCACCAGGCGAAAGATGCCAATGGCACCCAGTATAAAACAACTGATCTGCACCCGACCTGTGCTACCTGCCATGACAGCCTGGACAGCACCGTAAGATCGGTCATTAGTGTGAACAAAGGGACTATAGCACCGTACCTTTGCGCCGATTGTCATACAGGAACTCTGGTACCGAAACACAATGCCAATTGGTCAAACAGTGTGGCTTACGAAACAACCCAGTTCCATAAAAACTGCGCCCAATGTCATGGTAACACCAGTGCCATTTCTAACAAAATTCTTGCCATCAGTACCGATTTGAAAACAGGAACCGTTACGTCATATAGCTGTACGGACTGCCACGGAATAGTTGTTTCGGCGGCCAAACACTCAGCCAAATTTGCTGTAGCCGACACTGTTTACCAGGAAAGCACCCAATACCATATGAAGTTAACTGCCAACACCGCCGACTCTTGCTTTACCTGTCACAACAACCCGGTGGTGGTAACCGGTCTTAATGCTATCTTTGCCAATGTCAAAAATGGCGGGGATTACCTGTGTACGGACTGTCACAATAACCAAGCCAGTGCTCCGTACCGGCCAAACCACAGCGCCGTTCTTGGCAGTGAGACACTAAGCACGGTGAACGAGCATCCGGCTTGCACCACATGCCATACCACCGCGGCTGACACCATTATCGGAAACCTCAAGGGGCAGACCGGATACAGTTGCGAGGCATGTCATACCAACCTAACTGCCAAGCACCAGAGCACTACAAACCTAGCAAATTTCGCCTTTGTAAACTGCTCATGGTGTCACTCTTCAACGGAACCGGCTTATGCCACCAATAACCTGATCGGTGTTCACGTTAAGCCGAACATCGCGCTTTCTAAGACTTATACATGTAATACTTGCCATAGTGCCATATCGCCTGTCAAAACTCAGATTGCCAGTAAGTTGACGGGGTGTGCAGATTGTCATAACGGGTCATCTGCTCCGGTTCAACACCCGGATAGCCAGTATTATCCGAAACACTTGGCCAACACGTTCCCAACATTTATGCCAGAATACAGCCCGAACTGTGGTACCTGTCACACTGACAAATCAGTGATCAACATACATTCACCTTTCTATGTGGGATGCAGCACCTGCCATACCACTGAAACTTATAAGTCTGCAGTAGTCAGCTTGAATGTAAATTGCACAGGTTGTCACAGCGCTACCGTTAACCCAGCCATTGACATGGCTGACTCGCATAAGGCGTTCCATAATGCCAATACTACGTTGTATCCTGCTTCGGCCAATTGCTTAAATTGCCACGCTAAGGATGCTACCACGGACGGACAAAGTCTCCTGGGAGTTCACAAGAAAAACAATGCTTCAACAGTTACCTGCGATACCTGTCATGCTTCAACAGCCAGACAGGCTGTCAGGGATGCAATTGCAGCTAATAACGTAAGCTGCCAGGCATGTCACGGCGATGCTGCCCATAATCACCCGGTTGCTGCTGACAGGTATGCAGCCCAGCCGCAAGTGGACTGCAGCCAGTGCCACAGCACCAACACCGGTGACAAAGGAGCCGAATTGACCACTGTTCACCAAAAGGCTGCAGATGCAGGCAAAATTGCCGGCTACGGCTGTAACACGTGTCATAACCCGACCTTTGAGGGTGCAGATAAAGTCATTGTCAAAGACGGCAACCTTGACATGAAGCAAAACAACACAACCATAATCTATTGTGACACCTGCCATAACGGTACTTTGGCCGATGCCCTTGATACGAAGTACAAGGCCCATAACGGTACCCATGTTAACTCGGCTGATTATGGCCTTTACAAGGGCACATTCAACGGCCAGGCCTTTGATGACAGTGCCGTAGATTGCAGTAAGTGCCACGTAAGCCTGGACACCAAAGTCGTCCATGATACGGCGGTACACCCGAACGTCAACTGCAACACCTGTCACCAAAGCAGCAATACCGCAGTACAGACAGTGATTGCCGGTGCATGGAGCCGTGCTGCAACGAAGACTGCGTATAACTGCTCCAGCTGCCACAATACGCTGCCCTACCTGCATAAGGCTGATCATACGGCAAATGGCAAGGATAGTGTAAGTTGTGGCGGATGCCACACATTTAACGCCCCAGTTGAAGCTGCCACAAATGTGACAGCTATCCATACCAGCAACGCTTGTAACACGTGCCATACCAGCGGCATTGCCGAAGTGCAGAATTTCATCAGCGGTAACATAGGTCAGACCAATCCCGCGTATAACTGCGAGGCCTGCCATGATTTTACCCCGACTAAGCATAACAAGATGCATAGTGTAACAAATTACCTCAATAACAGTACAGACAGTTCCTGTACGTCCTGCCACAGCACAGACGTGACCGTCAAGACAGCATCCACAGTACCCGGCCACACCAGTTGTGACACCTGTCACGGAGCGAGTCCGGTGCTGGCAGGTACCAAGGCGGTAATTGCGGCTAATCTAAGCAGCAATGCCAACCGCACAGGTTACACCTGTCAATCATGCCATACTAATGCCGGGGCCCATAACCACCCGGTAGCAGCAAACGGTTATGATCCGAATCCCAATGTGGATTGCACGAAGTGTCACGCAACCAATACCGATGGTACGGCGGAGTTAGTCACCGTTCACCAGAAGGCCGCAGATGTTGGTAAAATTGCCGGTTTTGGCTGTAACACCTGTCACAATTCCACAATTGAGACAAAAGTCATGACCAAAGACGGTAAGATTGAGTTGACCGGAATTTACTGCAGCACCTGCCACAACGGGACCCTCGCTGATGCTCTCAGTACAAAGTACCCGGCCCATAACGGCACTCATATTAACTCAGCCGATTATGGCCTTTACAAAGGCACGTACAACGGTCAGGCCTTTGATGACAGCGCGGCAGACTGCAGCAAGTGCCACGTAAGCAAGGACACCAAAGTAGTTCACGACCCGGCAGTGCATGCGAACGTCGACTGCAACAGCTGTCACCAGAGCAGTAATACCGCTGTTCAATCTGTAATTACAGCCAACTCGAGCCGTTCGGCTGCTAAAGTGCCGTATACCTGCTCCAGCTGTCATACCACCTTACCGTATAAGCACCAGCCGGAGCATGTTGGGACCAGTGCGGATGCCGCCAGCTTAAAATGCTCTGAATGCCATAATGCAGCTTCCTGGACGGGCAACAATGCCCAGGTTGTAGGTGTCCATAGCAGCGACTGCAACACCTGTCATGCCAATACCAATAGTGTGGTCAGCAGCTTCATTACCAGTAAAAAGGGTTTAACCAATCCGGTTTACTCATGTGAAGGGTGCCATACTGACGGAGGTGCGCAGACCAAGGAAGCAGTGCATAAACCCGAACACTTGGCTCAACACAGCGCGACAAACATGGATTGCTCCAGTTGCCACACCTTCTCAGTAGCGGCAGGGGCGCCCACAGACATTAGTTCTGCGACAGTTCATAAGAGTGGCTGCAGTACATGTCACAGTGGGGAAACCACCACTACCGCCCAGCAGAATGCGAAGCTCTTCATCGCTGGAGCAAAAGGCCAGGCTAATCCGGTTTACAATTGCGAGGACTGCCATGTAACGATTCACGTGGGTTGGGAGAACAAGCATCAGCCGACATTCCCGAGTGACCCGACAATGAATTGTACAAGCTGCCACAACAACTACCTGCCCACAGAACACACCAAGTATTTCGGTAGCGGATCGACCGTTGGTTACCAAGTGTTCCGCGCTACCGGCAGTACCGGTCCGTGGACGGAAATCGGCAGTACAACGGCGACTGGCTTTGCAAACAGTGGGTTGGCTGCAAATACAACGTATTACTATAAAATACGGGCCTATGACGGAAAACCGAACTATTCCGGCGATAGTGCTACCGTCAGTGTTAAAACAGTATCCAACACAGCTCTGGCTACTACAGTTAACCCGGATATTGCCAGGTATGCATCTGGTAATAACGGCGATTCTTCGGCTGACCCTTCGAGCACCTCGGATGTATTGGCGAAACTTACAGATAACAGCAACAGCACATACAGTACGGTGAGGGAAAACGGCAGCAGTGACCAGTATATCTTTGTCAAACTCAACAACGATGCCAAGGATTATACCAAGGTAGAGCTGAAGATGATTGTAAGGTACTACGAAAGTACTAACCTGACGGTTTATCCGTACACTACCGACACCACTATCAACAACAGTACAATGTATCTGGTTGATGGCCCATCCCGCTCCAGTTCTTCCAGCTATATTACAGAAACCATCGATGTCACCAAGGTTGCCAGTGCCATGAAGGGCTTTGGATGGATGAAGTTCCGCATCAAACCTGATCCGAACAACTCCAGGCGAGTTTATATTGCCAATGTACAGATTGTACTCACCCAGACCCCCGTCTCAGGTGGAACTGTCACTAACCAGCCCGGCACTTTACCCGCAAGTCCTGCCGATACTATTGCACCAACCGTTCCAAGTGGTTTAACAGGTACATCCAATTATTACGATAGGATTGACCTAACCTGGACGGCATCTACCGACCAGGGTCCGGCTATCAGTGACAGCAGTACATGTATTATTTGCCATGGCAACGCCGCAAGGGCTGATGCCAAGACTGCGGTCAGTACTAAGAACGCAAGTTGTAGTGCCTGCCATACCATTCACGCTGATATCACTACGGCTCATACCGGTAATGCTCTACCGGCAACACCTTGGGTTTGCAGCACCTGTCACAGCAATGTTCTTAGTGTGGAACACAGTTCAAGTGCTATACTCCAACAAAATGGCACGCTTAACTGTGATACGTGCCATAAGAGCACTCTGGCCAAGGTACAGGCAGCCATTAAGAGTACGGCTACTGACAAGAGTAACCTCAAGTGCGAGGCTTGCCACACCGGTACTGCTGACGGAGTGCCGGAGGTTCACAGCGATATTGCAGGGCCGCACCTTACTGGGATATTCCCGACAGCGGTGGATGGCGACTGCCTCAAGTGTCATACTACCCAAGCCGCCGAATTTGATACCACCAAGGGCGGGTATCATGTTGCCAACGGCTTAACCAGTAAGGCGGCGGCAGGTTGGGGTCAGTACCTTACCCCGTGGACTTCGACCAGTATTGTTGGATGTAAGGGTTGCCATGGTAACAACAATGACGGTAAAGCACAAGTGGCCAATATCCTGAAACGTTCGTACACGTACACCAGCAACTCCAGCCAAGCCGATATGTTATGCTACCTCTGCCATGACCGTAACACTTACGGTGGTGGTTCCGACACTACCGGCAAAAGCGGGTTTAGCAATGGTGGTAAGAACTACCACAATATCGGCGACCATAAGAAGGTCAACAATGCTATCCAGTGTTCATGGTGTCATGCCGCAGTTCCGCACGGGACTAACAAGGCCCACCTGATAGTAACCAAGACTGAACCCAATTCAGCCGGCAACTTGCTGACTAACTACTATCACCCGGCCAGCGGTCAGTACAAGAAATCAAGTTGTGGTTCTGACGCAAGTAATTGCGGTGATCATAAAGGATATTAAAAAAGAGTGTCAAATAATCTATAATAGTGTAGAATGTTCTTTATTAAGGTATCTAAAGCTGTGCCATAAAAATGGGCACAGCTTTAGTACCGTTCTTTGTGAAAGTCAAGATATTACAACGATTTCAGCTAAACACCTGAAAATTAAGGGGTAAGAAATATGGGAGGCAGGAATTACCTGTTTCTGCTTTGGAATCTGTTAAAATCAAAGAGACTTGCAGCGGTATTGATTTTGCTGTTGGCGGTCGTAGCGACCATTGGCATGGTTCGACCTGAAACAGAAATATTTCAAACCCGGTGGTTTGCAGGTCTGGGGATAGTTTTTTTTACCAACCTAACTTCATGCACCGTTCAACAAATCATAAACAGTTATCGTTTATGGAGTAAGAGCGGTTCCCTGATTAAGACAGGAAATAACGTGAAAATATCCACTTCACTTGATATAGATGGCGGGGGGCCCAAATACCGCCTCCGGGTCAAAGGACGTATAGGTATATGGGGGGCGGCAGTTTTCCATATCGGATTAATCCTGATAACGGTGGGGGCCTTTGTTAGCGGAACAATGAAAATGTCCGGGTACATAAGGGTTGCCGAGGGCGAAACCAGATACGAATTACATCATGATTATGAAGGGGTGGAGGAAGGTCCCTTTTTCGATGAAAGCAGGCACAGCGGTATTGGTCTGGTTTTACGGAAACAGAACATTATTTTGGATAAATCCGGAGATGTAGATGAGATTATCTCTGACATTGCAATTATCGACAATGGGCGCGCAGTCCGCACTGCATCTTTGGGAGAAAAAGAACCTGTAATATACAGGGGGATAAGAATTTTTCAGAAAAAAGCAGGGTTTGCCCCTTTTCTGGAAATAACCGGTCCGGGAAATGTAAAAATAGCCAACACAAATATTCTCCTGGAAACTGACAGCAGCGGGGAGAAGGCCAGGTTTTATCTGGACAGGCTGCCCCTGCCCAATACACCTTATATACTGAATATCAGGTTCTATCCCGATATGGTTCACCAAGGGAACGAAGTAACAACTACCAGGTACACCCTTTCCAATCCGGGAGCGGACATTACTGTATTGGACGAGGAACAGGTAGTTGGGGAAAAGATTGTAAGACCCGGGGAATCTATGGAGTTTGCGGGGTATCGGCTAAAGATGGGAAGTATTAAGCATTGGGCCGGATTTGATATTGTCAATGACATGGGTGCAAACTGGGTTTTTGCAGGGTCGGGGGTTGCTGTCTGCGGACTTGCATTAATATATTTATTTAAAAAAAGGAGTTTATTGGATAATGGCCAGCATTAAGTTACAGCTTTTACTGTTTTGGGTATCCGTAGGATTCTGTTTTGGCGGAACATTTTTCTTTGTTTCCTGTCTGACCTTCAAAAAAGAAAACTTCTTAAAATATGCTGTACTGTTATCTTACCTGGCATTTTTACCGTTGACGGCGGCGCTGGCTGACAGGTGGATACAAACAGGTCATTTCCCCTACTGGGGAGTGTACGAGGTTTTTTCTTCCTATGCTTGGGGTGCACTGCTCTTTTATCTGATAGTACAGTTACGGAAACCCAACCTGAAGATTGCCGGCACCGTAGTTCTTCCCGCCGTGATGTTGATGATTGGCGTGGCAGTGATGAACTCGGCAGAAATGAAAGAAATCCCCAAAACATTTTTTACCTACTGGCTGGGAATTCATATTCTATTTGCCAAGCTATCATATGGTTCAGTTCTGATTTCTGCCGCCCTGGCTTTAAGCTATCTGATCAAGAGTAAACAGGAAGAAAAAGGCGATGTAAGCCCGTTAATGGCGAAGCTGCCGGATATCGAAAAAATTGATCATTGGAGTTACCAGTTTGCGGCTTTTGCTTTTGTTATGCTGGGTATTATGATTGCTTCGGGCGCTGTTTGGGCGTATAAAGCTTGGGGGCGTTACTGGAATTGGGATCCAATTGAAACGTGGGCTCTGATTAGCTGGTTGGTTTATGGCCTGTACTTGCATCTCAGGATAACATTGGGGTGGAAGGGTAAACGTGCATCCTGGCTGGCGCTGTTTGCAGTTTTCCTGGTGGTTTTTGCGTTTTTTGGCGTGCCCTTGATATCTGACAGTGTACATGAACATTTGAAGTATACCAGATAAATTTTGCATGGAAGCTAAAAAAGGAGTACCTGATTATGTCGTTTAAAATCCTTCTGGTTACCCCTCCTTACCATACCGGAATCATCGAAGTGACCGGCAAATGGCCTCCCCTTAGTCTGGTATACCTGGCAGGACATCTGCGAAACGAGGGTTTTAGTGTAGAAATATACGATGCCATGTCTTTGGACCATACTATTATTGAAGTTGAAAATACCTTGAAACAAAAAAAACCTGACATGGTCATGATTGGAAGTTATACATCCAGCAGTAAAGCGGCTCTGGATACTTTAAGGGTAGCGAAACATGTTAATCCAAAGGTTATAACTTGCCTGGGCGGTGTCCATCCAACCTTTTGCTATGAAGATATCCTTGAGAACTGGCCGGCAGTGGTCGATTATATAGTGAGAAAAGAAGGAGAGCAAACAGCGGTTGAGTTGGCTGGAACTATTAGTCAGGGGATTAAACCCTACAATGTTAAAGGGGTTGTTTTTCAAGATAACGGCAAGATCATAGTCAACCCGGAGCGCGAACTGTTAGCCGATTTAAATTGCCTGACCCCTGCGTGGGACCTGCTTGACTGGGATTTGTACAAATATAATGTAACCGGGAGAAGATTGGCGTTAGTTGGGCTTTCCAGAGGGTGTCCCCATAACTGTAAATTTTGTTCTCAGCACTTATTCTGGAACAGTACCCACCGTTCAAGGTCACCCCAAAATTTCGTGGCAGAAATTGAAATGCTGCACCGGCAGTATGGTATCGGAATGTTTATGCTGGCAGATGAGTTTACTACTTGCCAGCGCGAAACATGGGAAAAGGTCTTGGACCTCTTAATTGAAAAGGAACTTGATATTCATATAAGTATGGAGACCAGGGCCGACGCTGTTATCAGAGACCGGGACATTTTGCCCAAGTACCGCCGGGCTGGCGTTGTTCACGTCTACGTAGGTGTGGAAACAGTTCACCAGCAGACTCTGGACCAATTCGGCAAAGGGACAACTATTGATCAGTCCAGGACAGCCATTGACTTGTTGAATGAACAGGGGATTATCACCGAATGTTCATTTATTCTGGGCAACCTGGACGAAACTATAGAAAACATTGACAGAACCCTTGCTACAGCTCTTGAGTTTAACCCTGATCTGGCCCACTTTCTGCTCCTTACGCCCTGGCCATACACTCTATTATATAAAGAGGTTGAAAAAAGTATTGTTGAATGGGATTATGCCAAGTACCATTTTGTTCACCCTGTCATAAAACCCCTGCAGATGGAAATTTCCCAGCTATGGTCAGCACTTATCAACTGTTTTAAAGTATTTTATCTGAATAAGACCCGTCAGGTTTTCAGCATGCCTGAGGGCTTCAAAAGAACTTACATGATGAAGTCCATTCAGATTATGCACCAGAAGTTTTTTGTTGACAATTTCGGACAAACCGCTATTTCTCTACCTAGAGAAATGGGCGACCAGATAGAGAAAATGATTGGTGAATTTAGCGGGGGTGAGAAAAAAATGATCAGCGAAAATGACATTCATAAATGGTCTGAGGAACTGGATAAGGATATCCTGGATTTTGTGAATATGGGGATCGATAATCACGATGATGACAGATTTAATGAGCTGGCTTTACGTGAATTCGGGCTTCAATTTAAGGCCAATGCGGTTTATCGTGAATACTGTGACAAACAGGGTGTTTCTCTGGAAGGCCTCAGTCACTGGAGCCAAATTCCGGCAATCCCGACATCGGCTTTCAAACAGCACATAATTACTTCCTTCCCTTTAAAAGATGCCGAACTGGCACTTCTTACCAGTGGTACTACAGACCCCAATATGAGAGGGAAAATATACCGGGACAAGAATAGTCTACAGATAATTATCAGGGCTAACCGGCTCATTACCAAGGCGCTTCTGTTTCCTGACACTGATAAAATGCGTATTCTTCTATTAGTCCCTTCGCCCAAGGTAGCTCCGGCTATGGCCATGGCCTTCGGCCTGGAACAACTTAAAAATGAATTTGGCTCTGATGACAGTATGTATTTTATTACTCCCAACGGTTTTGAAACCGAGGAGCTTATAAAAGCTTTGCGGGAGGCCGAAACAAGCAAGCAGCCGGTCACCCTTGTCGGCGCCACTTCCGGGTTTGTGCACTTTTTTAACACTTGCGATCAGTCCGGTACAAGGTTCAGCCTTCCTGAGGGAAGCCGGATTTGTGACGGGGGAGGGTACCAGGGCACCTTCGGTAATTGTTCCAGGGAAGAGTTCTATGTCAAGTGTGCTGAGTTCCTGGGGGTACCCCCTCACTTCTGTATTAACACTTTAGGCATGAGTGAAAGCGGAACCAACTATTTTGACAACACCATCAAGAACCATTTTGCAGGTGTGGATGGGGTGGAGCGGCATAAGGTTGCCTTGCCGTGGACCAGGACTGTTGTAGTGGGCCCTAGAACCGGGCAGAGACTGCCCAAGGGGGAAGTCGGACTGATCAGACACTTTGACCTCACCAACAGGGCAACTGTACTGGCCGTTCAGACAGATAATATCGGATATGAAACTGACGGGGGATTTGAAATAATAGGCAGGGCCCAAGGGACTCTGCTTGGGTTCGGGTTGGAGCCTACAAGCGTGAAGGACTGGATTTTAGCGGGACATAGGAGTAACTCAGAGATAGTCGGACACATGTCTCCCGGGCATATGCCATCCGGACATATGCATGGGGGGCCGGTGCCGCCCCTGACTAGCAGTCAGATGCCTACCGGGGGTATGCCTTTGGTTAATATTCCTGTAGAAAGTAAGCCGGACGGTCACATGAAGATGACAGATAGCTATGGAGCCGGGTGTTCTGCGTCAACAGCCGAAATGATTAAAACAGTACACGGAAGGCAGTGCTCGACGGTAGCGGACGGGATGATAAAAGCCCATGGTGCTCCTTGTTCAACAGTGGCAGACGGAATGCTTGGTGCCCATGGTACCCCGTGTTCAACAGTGGCAGACGGAATGCTTAGTGCCCATGGTGCCCCGTGCTCGACGGTAGCGGACGGGATGATAAAAGCTCACGGTGCTCCATGTTCAACGGTAGCCGATAAAATGCTTGGGGTTCATGGTGCTCCTTGTTCGACACTTATGGATGGTATGATAAAAAAATGATGTAAAATGTAGTAAGACTCCAGTTCACCTGGAGTCTTACGTATTTTGAATATAACTATGAAAATTTTTCTTATTGTAGAAAACTTAGGCAGGATATATAATACTGTATGTAGAAATAAATGATACATAATAGCTGTACCCAAATGTTACCTAAATTAATTGGCGTCCAGTCAGTTATATTTTTTTTGTTTTCGGTCGTCCTATTACGTTAAGAAAAAACGGAAAAATACCGATATATTTAATAAAGAGAGATGTTTTTCACCAACAGGCGGCAGGAAAAAACACGTGTCCGTCGTATTTAAACTATAGAAACAATTTCCTGAAAATAAAAGCCGTTTTTGTCACCTTCGGTGGATGATTGAAGGGGAGTATATGGGGATTACTCAGAGGATCAATTCTCTGTTGAATTATGAGATTAAAATTGATTTGGATAGAACGATTGACCGTAACAAGGCCATCGTTTTAATTGGGATTATTTTAGTTGTTGTAACCATAACGGGTTACGCGGTAGGAAACAGGTGGTTTTGGGTCGACAACAAAAATTACTACGAATACCAGATCGACAACCTAAAGGAATCATTGAGAAAACAACCTGAATCCAACAGTATCCGTGTAAATTTGGCGATGGCTAATTACCTTAACGGGGATGATACAAAATCCATAGGGATTCTAAGGAATATTTTAACCGAAGAACCTGGTAACGAACCTGCAACCTTATACTTGGGTCTGATTCTCTCCGAGCAAAAAGAATTCAAGGAATCCGTAGGCTTGCTAACCGGCTACGTAAAACAGAACCAGGGACTTGAAACCAGGATTGCATATCTGTACCTTGGCCGTGATTACCTGGCCCTCGGCAAAAACGATTTGGCTTTAAAATACCTGGGATATGCGGCGGCGAGAGACCCGGGAAACCCGGTGGTATATTACTGCCAGGGACAAGCCTACGAACAGTTAAAAGACAAGAAAAACGCCATTGCCGCCTATGAAAGGGCCCTAAGAATCTCCCCTGATTATACAGAAGCGGAGAACGCCTTAAAAGCACTTATAAAGTCAGGGAATTAGAATTTACAGGTTCGGTGCTTTGGTAATTTTTGACTAAAAGGTGGTGCACTGCAGAATTGGATAACAAAACAGGTGTCCCAGTTGATAGTGCACCGGAAAACATAGAGATACCGCAAAAGGTTAAGACTGTAAAAGTAAAAAACCTACTAATGCTGATTCTGTTGATTCTTGTCGTTGCCGTCATGGTTTTTGGCTTCCTGTACTACCGGGGTAAGAGTCCGCTAGAAAACGTCCAGCCCATTTTGACAACTACCCCTCCGTCGTTCCTGTACAATATTTATGAAGGCCAGAACAAGCTGGACCGTCCCATTATGGCAGCAGTCTATGGGAATGGGACTATATACATAAGCAACAACAGTGTTCACACTATAGAGGTTATATCACGGGACGGCAGGAGTAAAAAGTCTTTCGGCGGCGAGGGAGTGCTCCCGGGTAAACTTCTATACCCGTATGGAATTGGGTTTTTACCTAATGGCAACCTTCTGGTGGCCGAGACAGGGAATTTCCGGATTCAGGAATTTACCGCCAGGGGCGAGTTTGTAAATACTTTTTTAGACCAGAACAACAAAATCGGTTTGAAAAAACCGGGTCCGATATGGGTGGACAGTTCAGGAAAAATCTATATCGGTGACATTTCCGGCTCCCAGGTTTTTGTATTGGACCAAAACGCCAAAGTTCTGCGAAAAATTAAAAACATCTCCTTTCCGCATGGAATTGCGGTTGATGAGCAGAACAGGAGGCTTTTTATAAGCGACGCCGGCCAGGTCAATGTAAAGGTTTTTTCCCTGGACAAGCTGGACGACCGGCCGATAACAGTGATTGATACTTTTCTCCCCGGAATGCGTTTCACCATGGTTCGGGGTCTGGCTGTTGACAAACGTGGCAGGTTATATGTGACAGATACGATTTTTAACACCATCAGGGTGTTTGACAAAGACCTGAAATACCTTTTCAGTTTCGGTGAACAGGGATTGGGGGACGGTGAGTTCCTTTACCCGAACCAGATTTTTATTGACAACAAAGGTAAGGTTTATGTGACAGACTGGGGCAACAACCGGGTCCAGGTATGGGGTTATTAAGTTGGTTAAGTCGAGGGGGCAACGGCTATGAAAATTAAGTTAAAATATCTTATAATAGTATCCCTTGCCGTGGCGGCGATGGCGGCGTTTATAGGCATTAGTACCGCCGCCGATGGGCCGGCGGTTAATGTGCGTTATTTTAACGTAGGAGGTAATGTTGACGCTTATGTCTACTGGGACGATACAGCGGGCAACGGTGGCCCCTATAGTTTTAACTGGGCCAATGATATTCCTGTCGGCGGAGCAGGAAACGCGCTGGATTGGAAGACACCGGCAGCTTGGACTCCGGCCACTTCCATATCCAACTCAACGACGAGTGGTGCATATGTAAAACTTCCTTCAATTACCAAGTTTAAAAATTACTATTTCAAAATATTCACTGCGGGTGATGCAAAGATTACTGTTGTACGTTCCTACCCGGTAGATTTTAACTCCTCCGGCGGCCCCCGGTACCAGAACGACTACGCCCACGGGAATTTTACCCCTGATACAGCTATGTGCGCGGCCTGTCACAGTACTCACTCGGCTCTAAAGGCACAGCTTCTAAGGCAGGCTACTTACTATGAATTGTGTATGCTTTGTCATTCCAGCAGTAACTCCCAAAGCAAGTATGACGTCGAGACAGGCCATGTTTATACCGGGACAGGATGGGTTGATTCCCTGGGTGGGCCTATTAAGTCGGGTGCGGGGCTGGCGACATCCGAACATGATGTTAACGACACCGGCACCACTGCTACAACTGTTTATGGGAGCGACCAGGGTACCCCTTCCGGCACACGGGTGCTGACCTTTACCTGTGTCTCATGTCATAACGGACACGGTACTAAAAATGACAATTACCGTCTTCTTAAAAAGACCATCTATCCTGCAGATAACAACTGGAACCCGCAGACGGTAAATTTTGTGGCCTATGCCGTCAGCAGAAACACTGCCACTGTGGCAGAAGAAGTATATTTCGTATCGGGTAACACCGAATTCTGCTCAGCCTGTCATCTTGATTATGACGAAGGTAATGCCTCCGTCAAAGGTGGGGTATATAGTAGCGTTTACCGGCACCCGGTAACCGTTGGTTCAACGGTTTATACGGTGGAACCCAAGAACTTTTGGCCTGCCACCGGTGATGTCCTTCCGCTCCAGTATTACTCGGGTGCGGCGGCAACTGACAAACGGACCGCAGTTGTCTGCGAGACCTGCCATTTCGCTCACGGGACAACGAAAAGCTTTAACATATACGTTCCTCAAACCCCGCCGTCGAGTCCACTCAGTATTACCAACCAGAAGATGTTAAGGCTGGATAACTACGGAGTCTGTGAGTCATGCCATAAGAAGTAATCTTTGGTGGAGATTATCCACAATGAATTTCAGATGCTATAATTTTGAAAATATGCTTTGAGGTTGTTTGAGTTCACCCTTAAAGCATATTTTCGAGCATAAACAGTCTCCTTCAATTACCCTATAATATACTGTGTTTTTTTACACAAAGGCTCAGAGGAAAAGAGGTAAAAGCATGAAAGTCAAACACTTATTAGTTATAGCGGTTGTTGTAACAGCATTAGGTGTTGCGGCTTTCTTTTCTTCGCCTACTACAAAAATGGGTGTTAACTTGCCACAG
>JAJZQD010000123.1 GCA_021847735.1 Bacillota bacterium
TTCCCCCCGGACCTGGCAGCAGATAGGGATTGCTTTTTTCGTAAAGTGTATGGGCGGCAACCGAAGTGACTGTACATTTTCGCATCTTATTCAGAGGCTCTAACAAAAAATGGTCTTTTCTGATATAGCCCATCATACAATCACTGCCGCTCCCTGGAATTGCCGCAATAGCTGCGCATTCGAGAATTTTGCCCATATGCAGGGCCAGTCCCCGCTCGAAGCCCCGCAGCACAGGCAAAGCCGCAAACACCGCCGGGTCATATGCCCTGCCGGCGAGGACAACATCTGCCCCGGCTTCCAATGCCCTGATGAAAGGCTCAATCCCCATTTGACCGGCAATGTGAGTGCTATCTGATATGTCCTGCCTGCCCAGAGTTACCCCTGGTGTCAAAGGTAAAAGCGTGCCGTTATCGAAGGCCCGTAAAACTGTCTCCCGGCTAATTTCCCCGTGAATAATCGCCAACTTAAAGCTAAGGCCCTCAGTCTTCGCAATTTCCCGGATAATTTCCAGGCACCAGTTGAGGTGCGGCTCAGCTCCGGAACCACCGGCAGAGCCTATTAAGACCGGGATATCCAATTCCCGGCCGGCCATCAGCATTATCTTTAAATCCCGCAGGACTGCCCTCCTATCTGTGAAAGAGACCCCCACACCCAGGTAATATGGGCCAGGGTCAGTAGAACCGGCATCTACGGCGATAACATGGGGTTTTCTGGCTAACCCCGCCTGAAACGAATCCAGTGGAAAGCCATAACCCAGAATTGCTGTAGGAGATAAAACCCTCATTTCGTCCATCAAACACACCTCATTCCGCCGAATATTCAGTGTCAACAGCAATTATCACCAGAATGAACGGCAACGCCTGTTGATAAAGTTTCTATTTTTACCAAGCATTCATAATTAATTAATAGTAATTTCTCGCAATAAGTGATATAATGGAAAAAAATACATAAAATTAAGGAGTGATTTTTTATGGCTTATCTTACCTGGGACGAAAAATACTCTGTTGGCATCAGGGAAATTGACCTCCAGCATAAAAAACTGGTCGAGATGATTAATGGTCTCCATGACGCCATGAAAGAAGGCAAGGGCAAAGATGTTTTAGCCCGTGTTCTTCAGGAACTGGTTAATTACGCCGGCTCCCATTTCGCCACTGAGGAAAAACACATGACTAACTTTAACTACCCGGGCTACCTGGCCCACAAAAGCGAACATGAAAAATTTGTGAAACAGGTTCTTGACTTCAAAAAGGATTTTGATTCAGGGAAGGCAGCAATGACCCTTGAAGTTATGAATTTCCTTAAGAACTGGCTGCTCAATCATATCTCGGGAACCGATAAAAAATACGGGCCGTTTTTCAACGAACGTGGCCTGAAGTGATACCCCGGGCAGGCTCCCCCAGCTTTGGGGTAAGGAGCCCAACAACCCAGAACAGTCAGCTTCATATTATAGTTATTCCCCTCTCATAATTAAGCCATACCCGCAGCTACACAGCACCCGATGGCCCCATTGTACTGAGGGTAGCGGGGAACTACGATCTCTGTACCCAGCTCTGTGGTTAAAATGTGCTGCAATGCCTTGCTTTGGGCCACACCGCCAGTAAAGACAACGACTGGGCTGGCCAACTGTAAAAGCATAGGTTTTATCCTTTTGTATATGGTATAGTTTACTCCGGAAGACAGTTCTTCAACCGGATACCCTTCAATTATTTTGCCCACTAATTCCGATTCACCAAAAATTGCACAGGTGGCGCTCAAGTCAACCGGATTTTGCCAGTAAGCGCTTAATTCCTCCACATTGATGCCGAGTACCCCGGCCATATTTTCGAGATACCGGCCAGACCCGGCAGCGCATTTATCATTGGTTTGGAAATCCGTGACTTTTCCGTTTCTGACCAGGACAACTTTACTGTCCTGGCCTCCCAGGTCAAGCAGGGTAAAGTCTGTCATTCCCGTCTGCCACACCGCGCCAAGGGCGTGGGCTTTAATTTCCGGTATATCTGTACCCCCTTTAATTTTGACCGTATTACGCCCGTAACCTGTTGTTACCAATCGGTCCTGCCCGTTTTCGATGTTCAACTCAGGCAGCCCCAGGGCCTGGAAATCCACAACCAGACTATCGTCCTGTTTACGGCCGTATTTCTTATAGAATTCAATGGTGTCATAGACATAAAATTTGATACTCTCTGGACCATTAGCCAAAGCAATTTTTATATGCCTGCTGCCAAGGTCAATGCCGCAAAACATAAATATCCCCCCGGAGCTTAAATTAGTAAAAAGAGACCCTCACGGTCTCTTTTACTGTTATTCCACTATTTTCAATTTTAGCACTGTTGCGGGTGCAGCGCAAGTTAACCATAGACCCTTGTGGCGCCGTACCCGTAACCCATGCCGGAGCCAAACCCAAACGTGTTAGAGCTGTTCTCAAGTGTTCTCACAAGCATTACGACAGCTTCGGCCCGTGTGGCTGGAACAGTAATCTTCAAATAGCCGTTCTGCCCGCGGATGATGCCTAATTCCAAAGCCTGGGTAACAGACATCCTGGCCCAGGGAGCAATAGTATTTTCGTCCTTAAACTTTTCAGGAAGTCCTGCTGATACTTCCGGTTCTTTTTCACCATTCAAGGCCTTCATTAGCAGCACTGTTATTTCCTGTTTGGTAATAATCTGATTCGGCTCAAATCTCCCACCGGAGCCCTTGACCAAACCGGCTTGCGAAGCTGCCTGAACTGCACCGTAACACCAAGACGATTTGGGTACATCAGTAAAGGCCTGCGCCGATTTGGGGTCATTCTCGATTCCTTTTGCTGCCACTAACATAGTGACAAACTCGGCCCGGGTAATCTGTTTGTCCGGGTAGAATTTGTTGTTTGTTCCAGAGACCACTCCCCAGGCAGCCAACTGCCTAATCTCCGCTTCGGCCCAATGCCCGCTTATGTCATCCAGTTTTACGGGGTTCTGTAATTCTATATCACTGGTTACTTTTCCGGTCTTTGCGTCAACAATTTTCGGAAAATCGGTGTATAACTGGTAGACAGGCATAACTACACTGGATTGACGCCCGTCTTCACTTTGTTTTCTTGTGTAAACAAGTCTGGGCTTTTCAGCAGCCAGTAATTTGTTCATCGCCTCTTCAGGTGAAATAGTGTCCTCATTTTCGGTGAACTTGCTGTCAACGTCCCAGGACTGTCTAAAAGACATGATCTCCCCGGTATTGTTATTTACTTCGATATTTATTGAATTCATCGGAAAAGGAATACCTCTCACGTTACGGACGAAACTGAAGTTGTAAGACGGAGGGGTCTTGGCTTTACCGTTGTAATAATAAACCTGGGGTGCAGAAGTTTCCAGCAAGCTAACATAATCAGCCTTCCCAGGCACTGCTCGCTTCAAATAATCCTTGGCGATTTTTTGGCATTTATTGATGTCATAATTCACAGGCTTATCCTCAGGCTCGCCTCGGGAGAAATCCCATACATTATAACCGAGAACTTCTCCGGTTGCGGCATTAACAGTTACATTTAATTGTTTCTCGCCGCCATAAGCGTTAGGACTATACTGAAAATCCCATACCTTCTGGTTACTTCCACCCCACCCTTCTGAATACCGGGTGGACTGAAGTTTATATTCGCTGGGGATAACAACAAAATCCCGGACCTTGGCTTTTGCTTCCTCAAGGGTCAGTGCTTTTTCCGGCATCGATATTACAGGCTCATCTAAAACCGGACGATAGACCTTTTGGGAAACCTTGGCTTCTTGGCCGGTCCCGTCTAACACAGTTCCGGTATTGGCGTCAATTGCCATAAACCCGTATGAGCTATAGCTACCAACCGAGTAGTACAATCCTATGGTTTTCTTGTTAGCCACCGGGGCCGGTGACCAGCCATAAGGACTGATATAAGTTAGCTGCAGCCCAATCTTCTCACGGAAGATTTTTTCCGCTTCCTCCGATTTAATGGTCTGGTCCAAAGCTGGGAAGGTCAGGTTGTTATCCCAGTTACAGTAATAATTAACAACTTTTCCGTTCTCAGCATTTACAGTAACGTTCATGGTATTCTCCGGGAAGGCAGTCCCGTTTACCTGTCTCTCGAAAAGAAAACTGTAGGTATTTTGTCCATTATAGATAGCATATCCCTTAGGATAA
>JAJZQD010000124.1 GCA_021847735.1 Bacillota bacterium
ACGGAAGTATATCTGTCTTTACCTTTGAAACGCGGGTAGCCGGCCCTACCGGCAAAAAAGTTTTTATATGCTGTATCCACTCTACGCAAATCATCCTGCAGAACCTGGGAGTGAACCTCTTTGTATTCAGGATGTTCTTTTTTGAAGGCAGGCAGTGAGAATCTGGAACAAAGCCAAAAATAACCAGCCCTGGGGTACATATATATCCCCAAGGCTGGTTGTTTTAACTTCTCAGCGTGCTACAGTCACTTTTTCCGGTTTGGCAAAATCAGCGGCTACCTGTTTAGCCTGTTCGATTGCCTTGGCCTTAATCTCTTCCGCTTTATCAGGCTCCTGGGCCATACCTTCCACGATAACAGACTTAATTTCCGGTATCCCCAGAAAACTCAGCAGCGCTGTAATGTAACGGTTGCCGAACTCAAAATCTCTTCCCGGACCCTGGGAATAAACTCCTCCACTGGCCTGGATATGCACGGCGCGCTTATCATTTAATAATCCGACAGGTCCGGTTTCTGTGTATTTAAAAGTTTTACCGGCCACACAGATGGTATCGATATAGGCCTTCATTTTGGGCGGGATACTCAAGTTCCATAAAGGTGTGACAAATACATATTTGTCTGCCGCCACAAATTGGTCCGTCAGCTCGTTAATCTGGCTGACTTTTGCCTTCTCCTCGGCGCTTAGCTGTTCAAAAGACGACCCCTGCTGAAGCTTACCCCAACCGTTAAACACATCGGCATCGATATAAGGAAGTTTTCCCATCTTATAAATATCCAGTTCCACAATCTGATCTTCCGGCTGCTGCTGCCGATAAGCGTTCAAGAATGCTCTGCCTACCGAAAGACTAAAAGACTCCTTTTCTTCTTTGGGATTAGCTGTAATGTAAAGTAACCTGGCCATATCCATTCCTCCTCAGCTTGTTTTCTATAATGCGTTTTTGTAAATCTGAATTACGTCTTCAAGGGTGGCTTTTCTGGGATTAGTTAAAGCGCACGCATCCTTCATGGCGTTTTCGGCCATGGTTTTGAGGTCTCCTTCTTTTACGCCCAATTCAGTTAACCCGCTCGGAATTCCAACATCTTCAGACAATTGCTGAATAGACTCGATAGCAACTTCAGCAGCATCACGGGTGGATAACCCGTTAATATTCTCTCCCAAAGCTTCCGCAATATCCGCAAATCGCTCCGGACAGGCGATCAGGTTAAAACTCTCCACATGGGGCAGAAGTATAGCGTTGCAGACCCCGTGAGGCAGGTTATAGAACCCGCCTAACTGGTGAGCCATGGCATGGACATGACCTAAGCTGGCATTGTTAAAAGCCATGCCTGCCAAGAATTCGGCGTAAGCCATTTTATCTCGGGCCTCAAAATTTTCACCATTGGCCACCGCATTTCTAAGGTTCCGGGCAATCAAATCTATAGCCATCAACGCCGCCGAATCGGTTAATGGGGTAGCTAACGTGGAAACATAGGCCTCTACTGAGTGGGTTAGAGCATCCATGCCCGTTGCGGCGGTCAGTGAAGGAGGCATGCCCATCATTAACAGCGGATCATTGATAGCAATATTGGGGGTGCATCTCCAGTCAACAATAGCCATTTTGACATGAGTATCTGTGTTGGTAATAATACAGAAACGAGTCATTTCGCTGGCCGTGCCGGCTGTGGTATTCACTGCAATCAAGGGCATCATCGGCTTACCGGATTTATCGAGTCCTTCATAATCGCGAATATGGCCTCCGTTGCCGGCAACGATCCCGATGCCTTTGGCACAATCATGAGCGCTACCACCACCAAGAGATACCAGGACATCACAATTGTTGTCCTGTAAAAATTTTAGCCCATCATGAACGTTCTTATCTGTCGGGTTAGGTTCAGCGCCAGGATAAACAGCTACCTCAACCCCGGAATTTTTGATGTACCCGGCAATTTCATCAGCCATGCCGCTTTTCGCCAGGAAAGCATCGGTAACAATTAATGCCTTTTTGCCAAAGGTTTTTACCTGTTGACCAACAGCTTTGGCACATCCGGGCCCCATCAAATTAACTGTGGGCATAAAAAAACCATAAGTGATTTCACCTAATGCCATTAACATATCCTCCTTATTTTCTGCTACACATACTGCAGTTCTTTTTCTTCCTGAACAAAATCGAACACCTCATCCAATTCTTCCCCGGAAAAATCCCAGGTGGTGTTATGAGGCGGCACCGGTTCCTCAAAAAACTCCGGAAGCCGGTCGTCAGCTTTGGTAAAGCCCGCTGCCCCGTTAAACTTGCGTTCCGTGGCCAGCACAAATTTTCCCAGTTCGGTTACATCATCTTTAATTGCATTGGGCCCGTTTTTGGCATCAATCATATCAATCATCGCCTGAAAAACCTCCGGCTTGTCCAGGACGCTAAAGGCTACAAAGAGGCAGAGGCCCAAGCTGTCTATAGCTGCAGTGGCAACCTGTAGGTCCCTGGACAATTTAACATTCCCCTCCTTGGCCAAAGGGCTGATATCGCCGCCTACTTTAAGGATATTGGTAGCCACCGAGTAACCGGCGGTGTGGTCTGCACCCATAGTCGTGGTAGCATAGGTCACCCCGATCCCTTTGACCGCCCTGGGGTCATAAGCGGGTATTGCCTGATTCTTCACCACCGCCACCCTGGTTACTCCGAAGACTTTGCCTGTTACGGCAGCGCCATTTCCTAAAATCCGGCCCAGATAACTGCCCTGGGCGATTTCATTGATCAGCTTCAGCATCCCCTGCCCGTCTCCAAAGGGGATCACCCCGCCCTCCATAGCTGTTGATATCGCTACTGCGGTTTCTATAGTGTCAATTCCGATGTCGTCACAGATGCGGTCCGCCCTGGCAATAATATCAAGATCGTCCACCATGCATACGGCACCGAAGCCCCAGATAGTTTCGTATTCAAACCCGGCGGTAACAAAATTGCCATCCTTATCATTGTAAACCTGAGAACAACTGATCACACACCCGGCATGACAGTTGTGTGTGGGCTTGCCTTTGCGGTCCACAATAGTCTGATACATGGTTTCACCACTGATTTTTTCCGCCCCCTCAAATCTCCCCAGCCGGAAATTGCGCGTAGGTAAGCCCCCGGCCTCGTTGAGGATGTTGACTAATATATTTGTACCATAAGTCGGTAGTCCCTGACCTGTTACCGGATGTTCCCGTAAACCTTTGGCAAAAGCCTGGCTGGCATTTTTAAATTTGTCCATGTCCGCAACCGGTACCCCCGGGCCGTTGCTATCATCGATAGTGATGTATTTTATCCTTTTAGAACTCATTACGGCCCCCAGACCACCCCGACCGGCGCTGCGGATATAGCCGTGATAGTCTTTGACAGAAATATTAGCAGCGGACATTTTGTACTCTCCAGCCTGACCAATGGTGATTACACCGATTTTATTCCCGTGTTTTTCAGATAGTTTATCTATAACCTCATAATTCCCTTTGCCTATAAGCTCTTTTTCTTCCTGGAGCTTTACCCCATTTACATCGACATGTAGATTGTAATAATTATCACCCTGAGGCAGTCCCTCGATAATCAACGCCTTAATACCGAGTTTTGCCAGTTGCTGAGCTGCCGAACCACCGGAATTGCTTTCTTTGATCCCACCGGTCAGCGGGCTCTTAGCGCCTACCGACATTCGTCCCGAGTTCGGGGCCATTGTTCCCGACAGCAATCCGGGGGCAAAAACAAGTTTGTTTTTGCCCCCCAGAGGATGACAGGTAGGTTCAACTTCTTCCGCCACAATCGCAGAGGTTAAAGCCCTACCGCCTATGCGTTCCCATTTCTTGGGGACATCTTCACTTCTGACAGTAAGATCCATCATGTTGACCCGGAAAATTTTCATCTAAATCCTCCTTTTATATGATTACCTTTATAATTATCCTAAAATCAGAAATTATTCCTTACAACAAAAGCATAAAAAAAGACTGGAAGCAAGCTTGCCAATAAAGCAAGTAATGCTCCCAGTTTCGGGAAGAGCAGTTTGATTAAAACGTTTCAGCTATTCGTTAAGTTTCTTCAATATTTCGCTGCACTCGATTTTACTAAAGCCCAATAATAATTCGGGGTCTGGTTCTTTCATAATACCCTTACGTATTAATAAGTGCCTC
>JAJZQD010000028.1 GCA_021847735.1 Bacillota bacterium
TGGACGGCCAGGAGGCCCCGCCGGCGGACTAAAGGAAAATGCAGGCCAGTTAGTCCTGCATTAAGGATTATTGGTTTGCCACTGTCCATATTTTAAAATTGTTTTCAAACTGTTCCATAGTAATCCCTAGTACGCCCCGAAAACTTTCACCCATGGTCCGGCCCCTGCCAAGGTCTGTCAAAATGTCTTTAAGATTTTTTTCCCCATATTGGTGAACCAGGTATCTGACGGCCTGCAATGATTCGAAGTAAGCCAAATTCTGGTCTGCCAGACTGTCGAAATCTGTGTCCATCATGGATAAGGAATACATATCTTCCGGAACGGTTATATTTGGGTGCTCCATTTGGTACCCTGTTAACTTACCCTCTTCGTATTGGGCAATCCCTTCGGTAAACCACCGGGTGTAATTTCCACCGGTTTTGTAATCTACCATCAGGTGGGTTAGTTCATGAGCCACCGGGCCCTCGCTCTCAAAAATCCTAGTGACCTTTGTCGGGTCTGTTTCTTCTACCCAGGCATTGGGGGACAAAATCCGAATTACCCCGGCCCAGTAAACCCCCATAGCACTTTCGTCGGCTTCCCAGCCAAAGCTGCGGCCCAACGATTCTTTGGTAGGATATATAACTAAGAGTGTTTTATTAAGGGGAGTATAGCCAAAATTCCCGCTAACGGGTGCAAAGCTTTTTTCCGCTACATCCAGCACCAGCTTGGCAATATTGCTATCCCCCGGTTGATATCTGACAATAAAATGCGATCCGTCAATCTCCTTCCAATTACGGGTCTGCCACAGCATCTGGACCTTGGAAATTTCTCTGACTGCCTTATACATATAGGACCTGGCCATGACGGGTTCTATGATAATAAAAGCCATAATTAGCAAGGCTAAAACAGCAGTCAGTTTGCCCGTTTTTTGCAGCCAGAAACCGGAATCCATTGAAGAAACTGCCAGGCTACCCATGGCCCGCCCCTCCCCTCTAAAGGTCTCCATGATTTCATTATACAATCTGGTGTCAGCTAAACCTACCGGTAATAATTGGGGGGGGAGGGGTAACCCCTCAAAAAAAAAAAACCCTGTCCACGACAGGGTTCCTGTTTCTAATTGACATTTATTTATTGAGAGGTAAACTGTTGCCCTGCGGTGGCAGTGTGTTGCCTTGCGGCGGCAGTGTGTTGCCTTGCGGTGCCTTGTTAATATCAGCTATCAGACTTTGAGCTTCCTGATAATTGACATCACCCTTTTCAATTTTTTTCAATTCTTTGAGAGCTTCAGCAGAGTTGTTTTTGCCGTAAAAAAGGTACTTGGCGTAGTTTACCCTGACTGTGCTGTATTTCGGCTGGATTGTAAGGGCTTTCTTCGCAAGTTCAATGGCCTTGTCCGTGTTTCCCATATAAAAGTAGGCTGTTGCCAGGTCCCCCAAAACCTGAATATTATTCGGGGTTTTCTTTAAAACCTCTTCATATCCCTTGATTGCCGAGGTCAGACGCTTTCCGGCCTCATCAGATTTTCCCTTTTGGATAAGAGTCAGCGCTGTTTCGAAATCCTGGGTGGCCAGGTATTCTGTCGAACCAGACGTAGTGTTAGCCGCATTGGAACTGGGGGTGCTAAAACTCCCGCCCCAGTAACCAATTGATACCGAAGCCAGTAAACCAACTGAAATCAGTCCTACCATTATTATCGTAATTGTTTTATTTCTGTTTCTGGCGTTCATAAATGCCACACTGTATCATTCCTTTCACGTTACTCTTAGAGTTAATCTAAATGTTAGGTCTTAGTCTCCGGCAGTTAATTCAAAGCGTAGAAGCAAACTAGAGATATACGAGCCCTTGTCCAGAAATATTATAGCACAAGTAATGGCTTATATAAAGAAATAATCGTCGGTAAAATTTCCATTTTTAAGGAGTCTGGCTTAAAAAAACCTTATGGAGCAAGTATCATGCGGCCAAACAAAAAGGCCTCACAGAAATTTTTACTGTGAGGCCTTTATTGTTATTTTAAGTATCTGATGGGGTTTTGGAAACTTCCCCCATTTAGGACTTCAAAGTGCAGATGGGATCCGGTACTATGTCCGGTTGAACCCACCAACCCAACCAGGTCGCCCCTGTCGACAGATTGACCAACTGAAACCTCGATTCTGGATAGATGGCCGTATCTGGTCACCAAGCCGTTGCTGTGCTTGATAACCACCATCTTACCGTAACCGCCTTCCCAACCTGCTGATATTACTACACCGGCAGCAGCAGCCCCAACGGGTTCCCCTTTTGTGCCGTCAATATCTATACCTGTATGCATACTGCCCCAGCGCCTGCCATAGCCGGATGTAATTCTTCCGCTGATGGGCCAGCCAACTCTTCCACCCCGTCCGCGGGATGCTACAACATACTTGGAACCTCTGATTACCACCTGATTAGTGGCCTCCTGCAGTACCTTTTCCTTGAGAACTTCCTTGCCGGCAATACTGCCGTTTTTCATTACTATTCGGTAGGTTACTTCCCTAGACCCGCTCCTGCCATGGGTTTTGACCTTTTCGCGCCCACGCCACAAGCTGTTGTCTGTTTGGACCACAACTTTATATGGCAGGTTCTCTTTTAAGGTTCGTTCCCCGGTGATTAAAACATTAATCATTGGCTCGAGAGCTACCAGGTTGATTTCCTGATCCAGGTTGAGGTGTTCACCTTTTATGGTCGGGTTTATTTTGAGCAGGTCTGCTACGTGCATATTATAGCGGCGGGCAATTGACCAAAGGGAATCCCCTTCATCCACTATATGAGTAACTTTCCTTTGTTTCCCCTGTTTTAAGACCTGAACTGCCTTTTCTGAAGATAAAACATCATTCAGAGAGGCCGGAACATCAGCCAGTTCAACTTTTTCCTGGAAGTCCACGGATGTCACATTTAACCCGTCAAGCTTGAAAGAATCCTTAAGCCGTTGCAGTACACTCTCCGCGGTGCGGTTATCAGTGACAATCACCGTTAATTGCCCGTTGGCTTTAATCCCAGTGGCGACAGCGATAAAAGCAAGGTTTTTGTTCAGTTTACTTTTTAAGGAGACCAGGCTGTCAAGCTGGTATTTCTTTGCTTTGGTACTTTCAAAAGTAAGAGTCTGCCGCACATTTACATTGCGTTTCCAGATCCTTGCTTTCTCAGCTTTCAGGTTCAGTAAAAGCTTTTCTGCATCGGCCTTTTCCGTAATGGTAGCAATCTTTTTGCCGTCGATTTCAACCGCAAAGGCATTCACTCTTGTATTGGCATTAATCAGAAGGCCGCCAAAAACAAGAACGAGCAAGCTTGCTACTACTACCCTTGTGTTAAGGTGTTTCTGGAAATTGCCGGGTACAGAAAGTTGAGAAAGCGAGAACTTGGGAATTTCAAGTCTCTTAATTTTTTGTAGGAGGGCTTTAAAGGATTCCGATCCCCCAATTTTTTGTAAATAGGCTTTAGGGGATTCCGGTCTCTTAATTTTTTGCAGATAGGCTTTAAGGGATTCCGGTCTCTTAATTTTTTGCAGATAGGCTTTAAGGGATTCCGGTCTCTTAATTTTTTGCAGATAGGCTTTGAGGGATTCCGGTAGACAGAAATGCTGATTTAAACTTCCGAGGTTTTTCAAAAGGCGAGGTCTGTGGCTGCTCCGTACACGATGTCGCAATCGCTGATGGCTGTATTTAGCTTTAAGAAGTTTTGTTTTGTTTGAGGTTTGGCTGATAAATGAAGCGGAAAGTCTAGGCAAAGGAAGTTTACTCGAGCATTTCTTGACAAGGGCGTCCAGGTCTTTCTTTGCCCCCGCAAGCAGCTCATAAATATTCTTCTTGTTCGACTTCATACTCGCTCCTTTCTGAACGAATCGCTTATTTTTTGACAAAAAAGGACATTCTTTTGGGATGTCCTGATAACCATTTTTGCTTAATTTTTCATTAATTTACCCTTATTATAGCATAGGAAACCTTTTCCGTAAACCCTAAATTTTCGACATTAGTCAAAACCGCCCTGTTTAGGGCGGTTTTCGTAGAATAGCTGTATTTATTTCAATAAATATCGTTAAATGTCTCTAAATCTCGTTATAGCCTGCTTTTAAGACCTGGGTATAAATCGCACACTCTAACCGCTTTTTCTCAAGTTCGCAGCCGATATGGTAGGGTTCCATGATTGTGGCATTAGCTAACTCCGCATTGGCATGGCACCCACCGCCGCAATGGAACCTGGCCCAGCAGCTGCGGCACTTTTCCTTGTTATAAATATGGGCTTGGCGGAATTTATTGACCAATTCCATGTTAGTGACACCATTAAGTACATTACCAAGCAAAAACTGCTCCCTGCCCACAAACTGGTGACAGGGGTATAAATCCCCTTCCGGAGTAACCGCCATATACTCGTGCCCCGCGCCGCAGCCGGAAAGCCTCTTGGGAATGCAGGGGCCGTTATTTAAATCAAGATTAAAATGAAAGAATTCAAAAGGGCGGTCTTCCTTCATGCGCCGCAAATACTCCCCGGTCAGGGTTTCATATTCATTGAAAATCTCCGGAAGGTCACCCTCTTTTATTGACCAGTCCTCGGCAGGGGAACCCACAACAGGCTCAACAGAAATATACCTGTAGCCCAGGTCGGCAAGGTGAAGGGCATCCCGGGAAAAATCCAGGTTGTATCGGGTAAAGGTACCCCTGACAAAATAGTTTTCGTTATTTCTGCTGTTAACAAAGGACGTAATTTTAGGCCTGATTAAAGCATAACTGCCTCTCCCCGTCCCTGCCATGGCTCTCATCGCATCGTTTACAGCCGGTCTGCCGTCAAGACTGAGGACCACACTTATGTTTTCGCTGTTTAAGAAATCAGTAATTTCATCATTAAGCAAAAGGGCGTTGGTAGTTAATGTAAACTTGATTTCTTTCTTCTTTCCGGCAGCCCTTGTTTTGCCGTATGAGACCAGCTTCCGGACGGTTTCTATATTCATCAGCGGCTCACCACCGAAAAAATCCAGTTCACAGTGGCGGCGCCCGGCAGATTGTGCAAGCAGGAAGTCGATAGCCTGACACCCAGTCTCAAAAGTCATAAGGGTCCTGTTGCCGCCAAAATGACCGCTCCCGGCAAAACAGTAGCTGCACCGGAGATTACAATCATGGGAAACATTCAGGCAAATAGATTTCACAACGGGTGGTGCGTCATATACAGGAACTCCCCCGGTGTAACTGTCCTCTGCCAACAGGGTCCCTTCAGTTACGAGCCTGGAGATTTCAGCCAACACTTCACGAACTTCCTCCGGGTGATACTTTCTTGCATGTTTTGCTATTATTTCTTCCTCTGAAAGAACGCGGAAATCATCAACAACGTCCCAGGCGGCCGCATCCATTACATGCACCGTTCCGCTGTTCACATCAAGCACAATTTTTGTTCCCTCAATTTCAAACTTATGTATCAATGTCATGTCCCCCAAAGCATTTTTCACTCAAAAAATTAACCTAATCCCCAAAGAGGATCAGGTTTGGTTAGAAGATTTCAGACAGCTTCAACTGCGACGGTTTGGTTCTGGTTATTTAGCACAGACCTGGTTGCCAACTGTGCAGGATGTCTTGCAGGCAGATTGGCAGGACGCCTGGCATTCTCCGCAGCCGCCTTTTTTAACGGTTTCCTGAAGGTTCAGCTTATTGACGGTTTTAATGTGTTTGGACATATGGTAACCTCCTATGTAAATATGTTCTTAAGATAATATTGGAGCGGATGACGGGGCTCGAACCCGCAACCCTCGGCTTGGGAAGCCGATACTCTACCAATTGAGCTACATCCGCAATAAAATCAAGGCTTTGAAGTTTTTCTAGTTGTTTAAGACGTTCGGCCTAGTCTTTTTACTAACGCTTTTAGTCCATCGGCTTGGTTCCCCATTCCGTAAAATATATTATAAGACTTTAACGGTTATTAGTCAAATGGTTAATATAAGAAATATTTTAGCAACAAGACCACTTATGCTTAGTAACCACAACCATTCTTTGATTCGGTCAAAACCCATATATTTTACCACCAAAGTTGACAGATTGCAAATATTATGATATAAATTAGTCAAATAGAGTAAACGAAATGTCCTGTCTTGACCGAAGTCCTAAGTGCCACTTGGGATATTAATGTAGGTCGGATGGGGCATTTTCTTATTTTCGCTTTTTCCCTTTCGTGGGGTTAACTTCAAAGTCATTAGGTCTAAAACACCAGTGACGGTATTCATGTTCCCATAGATTTTTTATATCACCTTGTAAGCCAGTTGATATTCCTACATTAAAATTGGGATAAATACCTCTTATCTTCCTATTGATATGCTTATAAAGTGCTTCTTTTGCAACAGTTCGTTTTCCTCTCCTCCTCGACCCTTCAGGTTTCTCTAAATGACCATTGTTCAATCTAAAGTGCATTGCTCCTAGAATTATATCCATACACTGCAAAATGGGGTGTTCGTGAGAGCACACCTCAGTTATATCTTCCTTTTTCATTCTCAAGTTGGTATCTAAGAAGTGGGTGTTTTGAAGCCTGTATATGAACTCTTTAAATTCCTCGCATTTCATATTAGTGTCTGGTAATTTATCAAAATAGATGCGTACATTGACATGTTGACCATTTTGGGAACAGTGTTTAAGCCCAAAAGCGTGCTTAATAAACTGATAGTATAGGATGAAAAACTCCTTTTCTCTTTGTTCCTTCGTTAAATTTATAGCTTGTATGTAGTTTTGAGTAAACATGATTCTAATCTTCACTTTTCCCTCTTGGATAAATTCGAAAAACGTGTCCATAAGGGATATATATTTGTTTAGGTACTGTGAGGTAACCTTCTGCCATTTAACTTCACCTAAAAGATTTAACTCATCTTTTTTTGCTTCTATCGTGTTGTTGATATTATCAAAATCAGCTGATTTAACTAATGCCCCACCGTAGAAATTCCCAAAATAAACTCCTTTTTTAGAAGATTCGTCACAATAAATTATTAAGTTCATAACTACCTCCTGAACCCTGACCTTATATAAGGATTTAATAATGTTCTCCCCTAATGATGATAAATCCTTCTCACATTGCGTTTAAGGTATCAAACTACGTTTTTTAAGGTTTGGGAGTTTTATAATGTTTTCGCAAACGCAACACACTTTACTAGTTGTAAACTACCCCCACTCCTTTGTGTGCGACATCAGTAGTAGCCGAAAAAGAGAAAGAACTGGCTTCCACCAGTTCTAAACCATTAAACCTATTCCTTCTTTGTTTAACAGTTTTAAACGTGCTTAAAGTCCATACTAAACTTTTGCGAGATGGGTTAACTAAACCAAACCTAATTTATAATCAGAAAGTTCGCGAATGCAAACCTCCTACCCTCTCATAGCCGTAGGCGGAGAGAAGAGGTTCTTGTGCAAAGGCCAAGCAGCGGCACTCAGCAACCCGTCAAAAGGTAACCATAGTAATATGAATCAAAGGCTGTTCAAAAGCAAGTATAGCAAGGAAGTGGTTGTTCTCGAGGCTGAGATAGTACTTGGCGTACATCGAAGCCTCGGAAACAACAACTGACGCAGCTAGACGACGCTTTTCAACAGCCGCCAAAAGCTAAAGGGGTGTTGACTATACGTCAACACCCCTGTTCGTTTCAAACTGGTGACCCCTACGGGATTCGAACCCGTGTAACCGCCGTGAAAGGGCGGTGTCTTAAACCGCTTGACCAAGGGGCCATATTAAGTGGTGAGCCATCGCGGGCTCGAACCGCGGACACCCTGATTAAAAGTCAGGTGCTCTACCAACTGAGCTAATGGCTCGAAAGGGTCTCACAGATACATATGTTACTACATAGATACTTCCTTGTCAACCTGTTTTTTGTTGGTTCCGCCACTTGGTTCCGCCACTCTCTTCACAGACGTTTGGCAGGCAGCGGTTTGACAGCCTCCACCGTCCCATGGCGCTGTAGTTTGTTCCATCCCACATTAATCCCCTTAATAGCCGTCCAAATTGATTTGATCATCACGTAGTAAAGGATTTGCCGGTAAACTATTCTTTGGATGAACAGCCATATAAGCGGTTTTTTCTTCTCCCCTTCCAGTGCAAAACTCAGCAAGCCAACCAGAAGGTCCAACAGGTAGAACGCGAGGTAATAGGCCAGATACAGCTCGAAGTGGCCTGTAAAGGCAGCTACCACCATCATAATATCTACCAATGGCGAAAGGACCTGAAATCCAACCTGGAAAACCCACATATTGGGCATAGCGATTAAACCCAACGTCCCGTATCTGGGGTTCATCAGAGTTTCCCTGTGTTTCCACAGACACTGCAAAGTACCGAAGGTCCACCGGAAGCGCTGTTTGAGAAGGCTTTTTATGTCCGCGGGGCTTTCCGTCCAGGCCAAAGCCTTGGACTCATATGAGATTTTATAACCCATCTCACGGATGTTTAGGGTCAAGTCAGTATCTTCCGCCAAGGTGTCCGAACTGTAACCGCCGGCTTTGATAATTGCTTCCTTCCGCCAAGCACCCACAGCACCCGGAACAACGGTGATACAGTTTAGCACTTCAAAAGCCCGCCGCTCGAGATTAAAGCCGATGATATATTCGGTAAATTGCCAGACAGTTAACAGGTTGGTTACATTGCCTACCTTGACATTTCCTGACACGGCGCCAATTGAAGGGTCGGTAAAGTGCCGTAACAACAGCCCTATTGTGCCAGGCTCAAAGACTGTATCCGCATCAAGGGTGACAATATATTCCCCGGCAGCTTGCTCAATTCCCAAATTAACAGCCGTTGCCTTGCCGCCGTTGGTTTTATTCAACAGCCTCACCCGCCCGTCCCTCTTTGCCAAACCAGTGACAACCTCACTTGTGCGGTCCTTGGATCCGTCATCCACAACAATTATTTCGATATTGGGGTATGTGCTTTTAAGCAGTGACTCAATGGTATTCCCGATAACCTTTTCTTCGTCATAAGCCGCAATGATTACACTTGCCAGGGGAGTTCCTTCAATTGGCGCGGTTTTCCTTTTTTGAGACCGCCAGTATTGGATTAACGAAGCAGTAGCAAGAAAGCCGAGACGACCTACACCCAGGATGATGGCCAGGGTAAACATCCACCATAAAAGTTTCTGCTGCCAAAAAAGCATGGTAAATCCTAACCGGTCCGTGGAGACCAAGGCATCTTCCAGTCCGCTGACAGCAGGCATCAGGGCAGCTCGGTTGGTCCTGAGTAATTGGTCAACGGTTACAAAAGTGTAACCTTTGGAGTTTAAGGCTTCAATAATCCGGGGCAGGGCCTCTACCGTTTGGCTCCTGTCACCACCTGCGTCATGCAATAAAACTATATTTCCCCGGTTAACCTGGGAAAGCACCCGATTAACAATTTGGTCCGTCCCCGGGCGGCTCCAGTCAAGGGCGTCAATTAATTCACCTACTGTTAAATACCCCAGCTCCTGGGCCCGTATAATGGGAATAAGTTCTTCGGGGGTTTGCGGCTCGGCATCTGCTACGTAAGGAGGTCTAAACAAAATCGTTTTATGCCCGGTGATTTCTTCGATAACCCGCTGAGTGGCATTGAGTTCAAGCCTGGTTTGTTCCGGAGATATCAGTGCCATATTTGGGTGGGTGAAGGTATGGTTACCCAACAGATTGCCCTGCTGGAAGGCCCGGGCTACCAGTCCGGGGTTTTTCTGGGCGTTTGACCCTACTACAAAAAACGTGGCCTTTACATTATACTTTTTTAAAATGTCAAGGATTTCCCGGGTATATTTCGGATCCGGACCGTCATCAAAGGTTAGGGCTACTTGCTTTTTGTCAGAATACCCAAGCTGGTCCAATACGTAGTAGGCCGGGAACGACAGGTATTTTTCTTCGGTAATCTGTTGTCCCGGGCCAACTGAGATTTGACGCCGGCCTGACTTTGGAGTATCCACCACCTGCAGTATTTCTCCCGACCCCAATCTCTGAAGGGAGTCAAAGGGGCTTAATACAGACAATTCCGACGGGGTAGGCAGTTTGGGTAGACCGGAAAAAATACGCCAAACGGACGGGTCTTCGGCCCCCAAACGCCAGAGTCCAAACCCAGCCTGCCCGTAATTCATTGACGTAAGTACCTGGTTGTATGCACTGACAGCATCTTGAAACCAAACCGTATGGGGAACGTTGTCCTCATCGGTATATTTTAAATTGGGGCCGCCTCCGCTCTTATCCCAGAGGATGGGTACCCGGAACTCATCCGCCAGGGCCATAGTCTTTTCAAAGGTGACCTCTTCCCCCGTGCCGTTCTCAGCCCAGTCCACACCGTAGTTGCCAAGGCCTACAATAAGCTTTTGCGGAGGAATGGGGACACCGGCCAAGGTACGGGCAAACCAGTCTCTGGAGGCAATAGGCCCCGGTTGACTGCTCTCATAATGCTCATCGTAAGCCATCAGAATAATATAATCGTTATACTCGGCCAGTCTTTTGTAATCATAGCTGGGGTCATCTATGGCCATGTCCTGGGTAACCAACAGCCCCGCACTATGAAACTTACCATACAACTCTCTCATAAACAATACCAGGTATGGGCTGTCACTGTCACTGAGGTTCTCCAGGTCAATATTGATTCCGTGAAAGCCGTTTGACTTAATACTTTTAAATAATTTGTCAACCAAAGCGGTTCGTTTGGCAGGCTCCCTCAGTACCTGGCGAAGATAACCGGTCCGCCAACCATCACTGTAATTGTTAAAAAGAGGAATAACAGGGACGTGGTGATTAGTTGCCAATGTAGTAACCTTGTTGTCAATCTCCTCCGTCAAATCAGGACCGTTGCCTGTCAAATGGATCCATTCCGGTGAAAGATAATTGAGATGATTAATGTTTCGCTGCAGGGAAAGGTAGCTGTTTGGATCCCAATTTACATAAAAACCAAAGATGACATCACTTTTGTTAGTAACCTTCCGTCGCCGGTGATGCTTCCCGAAATTCCGATGATTATAATCCGTTTGGAAGAGTGAAGCCCGGTTGGCATTGTTCATTTTAGTAAGTTGGTACCCGATATTATGCTTACCCATAGTGCTGGCAATCTGGTCATAAGAAGGTATTTTTCGAAAAGGGGAAACCCCAAAAATGGGTAAGATGGGATTAATCGTGATACTAAGCCCCACCAAACCAAAGATGCCTATCGTAATCAATAAAGTTATTACTGCAACCCGCTTGGCCAGGGCGTTACGGCGACCGCGGGATTCAAAGAAAACGAAAGCCTGTTCACCGGGACGATGTAAATTAATCTTGCGGTAATTAAAAAACCATAGAGAAGGCAGATAAATTAGAGCACCCAGCGTTATCCCGGTTACAAGGCTCCCTAACAGGTAGACACGGGTTGGCAAAATACCGGATATTAACCGGTCAAATTCCAAATAATAAGGTGAGTAAGTTGTAAAACGATATGATGTCAGTTTCTCCCCTATGTCGAAGGCCAACAAAGTAAGGAGGGGAAAAACCAGGGTTATCCCGCTGCCTGCCGCGATAGCCAGGATATTAAGCCGGAACACCAGGCCTAACAGTATAACAACAGCGGTTTTAAAGCCTGCAATAGGTAACAGCCCGGTTAAAAGGCCTAGGGATACCCCAAAGGCTAACTGTCGCGGGCTGTTTTTTACAAAAACTTTTTTTTTCAGGAAACCTGCTGCTTTTTTTATGTTTGTCATTTCGGCCACCTGCAAACTTTTTGTCGGGACAATTGTCAAAGATGATTATAACACAAACGCAATTATTGTAATATCCCTTAAAAAATCCTTCTTTGGGCCTTTAATGAAGTCTTTGCCAGGCAATGCCGCATTTATCCGGCATCATACCGTTAACACCCGGGTTTACGCTGTCGTTAAAATATTATAGCGGTAATGACTCAATAATTTTAAGGTTAACTGGCCCGGCCGACCGGGGCCTACTGCCCGGCCGTCCAATTTTGTAACAGGAACAATTTCCGAACTAGAGTTGGTGTAAAAAATTTCATCGGCGTTGAAAAAGTCTTCTTTGTAAAGAGTCTTTTCTTCGGCCCGGATGCCGTGTGCTCTAGCCAGTTCGAGGACTTTTAACCTGGTTATGCCGACCAGCAGCCCGGCTTTGGGTGCCGGAGTTAAAACACAGCCGTCCGTTACCAGGAAAACGTTGCTGACTGTTCCCTCCGTGACCTCCCCCAAATGATTGAGCATAAATCCCTCGTCTGCCCCAGCCCTGATTACTTCCTGTTTTGCTAAAATATTATTCAGGAAATTGAGGGACTTGACCTCAGGCATAGTGGCCCCTGCTAAGTTACGCAGGGTTTTTACAAACATAGCGCTGGCACCTTCTGTATAAAGGCGTTCGTTGTATTTTATTTCCTTTGAAGTAATGAGAATTGTAGGACTTGGACAAAGTCCCGGGTCAATACCCACCGGACCCGGTCCCCTTGAGACAGTCAGCCGTATATACAAATTGCGGCCATTTCGGGATATCAAGCCACTAAGGGCATGCTCCATAAATTCCTGTGACCAGGGCATTACTAGTTCCAGCGCCCGGGCGGAACGGAAAAGCCTGTCCAGGTGTTCGGCCAGCAAAAGTATCCGGCCGTTATATGCCCGCATCGTTTCAAATAACCCGTCTCCATACAAAAACCCGTGGTCAAAAACCGATATTTTTGCCTCAAGTGCCGGTACATACTCCCCGTTCAAGTAAACAAACTCTTGCACTGGCAACCTCCCCTTCAGCCTGCGGCAAATTTTCGGATAGTTCCTCAGCTACCTCCAGTGCCCGCAGCAATGCTTCAGCCTTTTTCATAGATTCGTAATACTCTTTCTCCGGAATCGAATCGGCAACAATCCCGGCGCCTACCTGTACGTAACCCTTGCCTTCCTTCATGAGAATCGTGCGGATTACAATATTCATTTCCATCTCCCCGGCGTACCCCAAGAACCCGACCGATCCGGTGTAAGGGCCCCGGCGGGTAGGTTCAAGTTCGTCAATAATCTCCATGGAACGGATTTTGGGTGCTCCGGTGATGGTCCCCCCGGGAAAACAGGCTTTAAACAGGTCAAATCTGGTCTTACCGGGAGCCAGGCGGCCTCTTACATTTGACACTATATGCATCACGTGAGAGTATTCCTCTATTACCATCAACTCATTAACTTCCACCGTACCAAAGCGGCATACTCGCCCCAAATCATTTCTCTCCAAATCCACCAGCATAATATGCTCAGCCCGCTCCTTTTCATTAGTGATAAGCTCCTTTGCCAGGGCCAGGTCTTCCTCCCTGTCACAACCTCTTCTCCTGGTTCCGGCAATGGGCCTAGTCTCCGCGAAATCCCCGGTTAACCTAACCAGTAGTTCGGGAGAGGAGCTTACTATATGCATATCCCCGAAGTCAATGAAGCTCATGTACGGGGAGGGGTTAATCAGACGCAGGACTTTATAAAGGAAAAAAGGGGCTACGGTAGTGGTCTTCGCCAGCCTAAGGGATAAATTGGCCTGAAAAATATCTCCGGCTTTGATATACTCTTTACAATTGGCAACCATCTCTTCGAACTGCGCCTTGGTTACATTACACTCAGGTTCAAAACGGTTCTGTAACGCCCGGTTATGGTTAGCAAGAACGACCTCTTCCCCCGCTCTCTCGTGTCTGATTAGGTGAAGAATCCCAGCCGCTTCCCCGCAGGCCTCCCGGTAAGCCCGTTCACTTTCATCGGCGGCTCCGGGCGTAGCGGTCACAATAATCTTTATTGTCTGGCAGATATTGTCAAAACATATTACCTTATCAAAAAACATGAAATAAGCTTCCGGCACTTTTAAATCGTCTACGGTCAGCTGAGGTAACTTTTCAAAGCACCTGCCCACATCATAACTGAAGTACCCCATTGCCCCTCCCCAAAACTCTGGGAGGCCGGCATAACTAATACCCTCATACGATTCACAGGTCCGCTGCAACATCTCATACGGGTCACCACAGTAAGAAACCCGTTCTTCTCCGCGGATTACCTCAACGGAATCCCCCATGCTCCTAAAAATACAGTGCGGCTCGAATCCCAAAAACGAATACCGGGCCAGGTCTTCAGCACCCTTGCCGCTTTCCAGAAGACAAAATTTGGACCCTTCCAGCTTTAATTTTTCAATAACTGTTACCGGGGTTTCACCCGGGGCCGGCACCTCAAGCATAACCGGAACCCTTTTGCCCGCTTTAAAATACCCGTTAAATTCATGCAACTCCGGACTAAACACCCTTATTCCCCCTCATAATACCAGATTAAGCCACGGCTTCCCATTAAATTTTTATAAATAAAAAACCGAATAGGTAAAATCCTATTCGGTGGGATGCCCGCAGCTGCGGACCAGAACATACCGAAGGTATACGTTTGTTTAAAAACTTATGCCTTATTTCGTATCTAAATGCTATCAAAATACCGGAACGGTGTCAATACTGGTCTAAAAAAGGCTGTCCATTATAATAGTCTGGGTCCTGCGAGTGCCGACTCCTATGATGGATATTGGGGTGCCTGCAAGCTCGCTCAGTCTGTTCAGGTAATTTTGAGCCGCTGCCGGCAGGTCGGCAAAGGCTTTAGCGGAAGTAATATCGTCATGCCAACCCGGCATTTCCTCATATACAGGTTCACACCCGGCCAGGGTTTTAAGGCTGGCTGGAAAATCTCTGATAATCTCATTTCCGCGGCGATAGCCGGTGCAGATTTTCAGTGTATCCATGCCTGTCAGGACGTCAAGTTTCGTAACAGCCATACTTGTCAGCCCGCTGACACGGACAGTGTACCGGGCAATAACGGCATCAAACCACCCGCACCTTCTGGGGCGGCCGGTAGTTGTCCCATACTCGTGGCCCTTGTCTCTAAGATGCAATCCTGTTTCATCCAGCAGTTCTGTGGGGAACGGACCTTCCCCCACCCTTGTCGTATATGCCTTGATTATCCCCAGTACCTTCGTTATTTCGGTAGGTCCCAGCCCCGCTCCGACACAGGCGGCTCCGGCAATAGGATGAGATGACGTGACATAAGGGTAGGTTCCGTGGTCAAGGTCAAGCAAGGTCCCCTGGGCACCTTCAAATAATACATTTTTCCCCGCTTTCAGGGCGTCATAAATGATTATGGAGGTATCGGCAGCGTACTTACGCAAAAGGTCAGCATAACCCATGTATTCTTTCATGATAGTGTCCTTATTAAAACCATCGGCAGCGTAGACTTTCGCTAAAAGGTTATTCTTTTCTTTGAGGTTTCTGTCTAAAAGAAGAGAAAACTCATCTCTGTCCAGCAAATCCACAAACCTAATCCCAACTCTGGCGGCTTTGTCCATATAAGCCGGACCTATTCCCCTCTTGGTGGTGCCAATCTTGGCATCACCCTTACTTTCTTCGATTACCTCGTCCAGTTTCTTGTGATAAGGCATGATTATATGTGCCCTCAAGCTAATGCGGAGGTTATTGGTATTGATGCCCCTCGCCGCCAGGTACTCCAATTCCTCAAGCAGAACAGCCGGGTCTATAACCACCCCGTTACCGATAATGCATGTTTTGTCAGGGTATAGAATGCCCGATGGAATCAAGTGCAGTTTAAACTCTTCTTCCCCAACCACCACTGTGTGTCCGGCATTATTCCCGCCTTGATACCTTACAACAATATCGGCCTTTTCAGCTAGTACGTCCGTTACTTTTCCTTTTCCTTCATCGCCCCATTGAGCGCCTATTAAAACCACTGACGGCATGTCCCAACACCCCCGAATTATTTGTTTAATCTCTGTTAAGAATTGATCTGGCTGCTACAACACCAGCCACGGAAGCCTGAGCCAAACCCCGGGTGACCCCTGCCCCGTCACCTGCGGCAAAAAGGTTGGTAATCTTGGTTTCCAACTCGCTGCTGAGTTCCAGTCTGGAAGAATAAAACTTTACTTCAACCCCATATAACAGGGTATGTTTGGAATAAACTCCGGGTGCAATAATGTCAAGCGCTTTAAGCATTTCCACTATACTCATCAGGTGACGGTATGGAAAGACTAGGCTTAGGTCGCCTGGTGTGGCATCCTTCAACGTTGGTTCAACCATGCATTTGTTAAGCCTGTCGATATCTGTTCTCTGCCCTTTTATCAGGTCACCCAGCCGCTGCACAATCACCCCGCCGCCCAGCAAATTGGCCAGGCTGGCTACGTATTTCCCGTATGAAATCGGATCTTTGAACGGCTCTGTGAAGTTTTTGCTTACAAGGATGGCAAAGTTTGTGTTTTCGGTTTTTTTCTCGGCATGGCTGTGGCCGTTAACGGTTATAAGTCCACTGTTGTTTTCGGCCACCACCTCACCGTAAGGGTTCATACAGAAGGTACGGACCTTGTCATCAAAAGACTTGGAAAAATAAATAAACTTTGATTCATATATAACGCTCGTCAGGTGCTCCATTACCGCCGCGGGCAGCTCGACCCGCACCCCAATATCAACTGGATTCACTGCGGTCTTTATCCCATGAAGCTGAGCCTGGTTTGACAACCATTCCGCCCCCTCACGCCCGGGGGCCACTATCACGTATTTCCCAATTACGAGAAGCCCGTCGTCGGTTTCAACACCGTAGACTGCGCCATTCTCCACAACCAAGTTCCGTATTCCCATGCCGGTGCGGATTTCCACGCCCTGAGAAAGCAAATAATCCCTCATTCGCTCCAGGATCCGCTGACACCTGCCGGTTCCCAGGTGGCGGATTGGTGCGGGAATAAGTTTCAACTCGGCAAAAGCCGCTTTTTGCCTTATCTCTCTAATGGCATCTTCTTGATTAATTCCATAAACCTTTTCCGGCCCGCCATACTGGACATATATTGCATCAACATATTTGATAAAGCCCTCCAGGGCCTCTTCGCCAATGTAGTTTGCCAGCATCCCACCGACTTCCGTAGAAAGGGTAATCTTCCCGTCACTAAAGGCTCCGGCACCACCCCAGCCACATAAAATTGAACAGGGTGAACAATTGATACACCCTTTGCCCTTTTCCTTTGACGGGCATGTTCTATGTTCAATATCCCGCCCTTTTTCCATGATAAGAATCCGCATATCTGTTTTTGCGGTCAGCAGTTCAAGTGCTGCAAATATTCCCGCCGGGCCTGCTCCGACAATGATAACATCATATTGTTGCCCGATCATAATGGCTCCCCCTAACTTACTCATAGTTTTGCCTATACATAAAAATAACCCACACAGTACACTGTTGAGTCTAATGTTTAAAAAACCTTTCAGGTTATCCCTCCAAAACAGGCAATTCAATTTTGGCACAGGGGCCAACATTATTATTCTATCAAAGTAAACCCCCTTTTGTCAAAGATTTTAAGCGGGTTAAACGCCGGATGAAATAGGGCTGCCCGCCATCAGCACAGGACGGCGGGCAACTGCTCACTTCTTATCACTACTCACATCACTGTTCGGAATGGGTGCGGTCCAGGGTGACAAATTTGGTAAACTCCTTAAAGAAGCCAAGCTCTACCGTCCCCACCGGGCCATTTCTCTGTTTGGCGATGATTATATCAGCTCTGCTCCGCCTGTCGGTGTCGGGGTTGTAATACTCGTCCCTGTAAATGAACATTACCAGATCGGCATCCTGTTCCAGTGAACCGCTCTCCCGGAGGTCTGACATCATGGGTTTTTTGTCCTGTCTCTGTTCCACCGCGCGGCTCAACTGGGACAACGCTATCACAGGCACCTGGAGTTCCCGGGCCAGTGATTTGAGAGTTCGGGAAATCTCCGAAATCTCCTGCTGCCTGTTCTCGGTCTTGCGGCCACCCTGCATTAATTGGAGGTAGTCTATTACAATCAGCGCCAAGCCGTGTTCGGACTTAAGCCGCCTGCACTTGGCCCGCATTTCGACTACCGATATGCCTGGGGAATCGTCTATGTACAGGGGGGCCTGGGATAAAGGCCCTGCCGCCTGGGTTAGTTTTTGCCAGTCTTCGTCAGACAGCTGCCCGGTGCGGACCTTCTGCTGGTCAACCATAGCTTCCCCGCACAACATCCGGGTAACTAACTGCTCTCTGGACATTTCCAGGCTGAATACAGCTACCGGGAGCTTTTTTCTTACACAGGCATTTTGAGCAATGTTGAGGCAAAAAGCGGTTTTCCCCATAGAAGGCCTTGCTGCAACAATAATAAGGTCAGAAGCCTGAAACCCGGAAGTGATCCTGTCCATATCGGCAAACCCGCTAGGAACCCCTGTTATACCGCCTTTGTTCTGGTGCAGGAATTCGATGCGTTCGAAAGTTTCCATTAAGACGGTCTTAAGAGGCACAAAGGAGGAATGGGTCTTCCGCTGGGCCAACTCAAAAATCATCTGTTCAGCCCTGTCAATCAATGATTCGATTTCTTCTTCGGCCTCGTATCCTAATTGCGCAATCCTGGTTGAAACACTAATCAGTTTTCGTAAAAGGCTTTTTTCTTCAACTATTCTGGCGTAATGCTCCACGTTTGCCGAAGTGGGTACAGAATTTGCCAATCCCGCCACATATGAAACTCCGCCAACCTGGTCAAGCAGGCCGACCTGCCGCAGCTCTTCAGACAAGGTTATCAAGTCAACGGGTTCTCCCCTGTCAAAAAGATTAACAATGGCTTCAAAAATATGGCCGTTAGCGTCCCGGTAAAAATCCTGGGGTCTTAGGGTTTCGATGGCCTTTACTACAGCCTCTTTATCTATCAGCATAGCCCCAAGTACCGATTGTTCGGCATCCAGGTTTTGTGGTGGAATTTTCTCCAAAGCAAGGCTCATCCGCCCACCTCCTTAGTTGGAATCAAAGTAACGGTCAGCCAACGAGGGGCTGTACGTTAAAAGGCTCAAATAAATACTCCACGGCCTCGTTAGCAGTTCCCACCAAAATTACTTCGATCCCTTTAAGGTCTATTGGAACATCCTTGGCATTTTCTTTAGGGATAATAACTTTGGACATTCCGGCCTGTTTGGCTCCGTAAATCTTCTCAAAAACCCCGCCAACCGCTTTGACCTGGCCCTGGATAGAAATCTCGCCTGTCACGGCCAAATCCTGGCGGATCGGACGTTTTTGCAGGGAACTCAGTATGGCCGACATAATGGCAACCCCGGCCGATGGACCGTCAATACGACCACCGCCTATAATATTAACATGAATATCATAATTGCCGATATCTTCCCCGGAAATTTTACGAATCACCGAAGCGGCGTTAAAAACCGAGTCCTTGGCCATACTTCCTGCGGTATCGTTAAACCGCAGGGTCCCTTTTCCTTCTGACTGGGCAGGGAAGGCAACAGCTTCTATTTCCAAAATAGACCCCACAAAACCCAACACACCCAGACCGAAAATTTTACCTGTCTCATAAGTCGGCGACCCTTTTAATGTAATGTAGGGTGACAACCTGCTAACCTGAACCACTTCCAGAACCTCTTCAACCTTGATAACAACCGGTGCCGTAACTTCCGCCTGGCTGGCCTGCCTTTTATACAAAGACAAACCGTAGGCGTCTGCCAGAATATTAATAGCTTTGCGGCCCTCAATTGTATATTCGCTGATAATTTCCGAAACTTTTTCGTCAATGGTCACACCAAGCTTTTTGGCTGCTTTGGAGACAATTTTCTTAATATCTGTAGGGGTAAGGGGTTCAAAATAAACTTCTGCACAGCGAGATCGGATAGCCGGACTAATATCGGATGGTTCCCTGGTAGTAGCCCCGATAAGGATAAAATCTGCCGGCGCTCCTTGTTCGAAGAGTTTCTTGATATACTGGGGGACATTACTATCATGGGGGTCATAGTAAGCCGAATCAAAGGAAACCCTTTTATCCTCAAGAACTTTAAGGAGTTTGTTCTGCAACATGGGGTCGAGTTCCCCAACTTCATCTATAAATAATATTCCACCGTGGGCGTCGGTGACCAAACCGGGTTTTGGCTCGGGTACCCCGGTATCCGCCAGATCCCTCCTGGCGCCCTGGTAGATGGGGTCGTGTACAGAACCTAACAGGGGGTTTGTGACATCCCGCGGATCCCACCTTAGGGTGGCACCGTCAACTTCAATAAAAGGGGCATCCTCTTCGAAGGGCGTGCCTTTTATTTTTTTGGCAACCTTCAAAGCCAGCCTGGCCGCGGTGGTTTTCCCTACGCCCGGCGGTCCGTATAAAATAACATGCTGCGGAAACGGGCACGCCAGCTTGGCCATCAGAGACTTGATAGCCCTGTCTTGACCGACTATTTCCTCGAACGAATCCGGCCTGAGAGCTTCTATAGCTGACCGCGACAGTTTTTTCTGTTCCAGCTTTTCAAGTATGGCAAGCTTTTTCAGGGTTGCGGCGTTCTCAGGTCCTGCAGTTTCTTTGATTATCTGCATTTTTATTTCTTTAACATAATCTTCATGGCGCTGCTGCATTCTTTCCGCTATTTTTTTCTCCAGCCTGTCTTCAACTGACCGGCGGGCGATAATGTCAGCAATCTCATCTTCAACGTCCTCAATTACCTTAGGGATCTCTTCAGGAGTAGGGAGACCGTCAATGGTCGGATCCTCAAAAACAATTTTTTGGAGTGCCAGGACCCTTTCTTCAAATATATCTGAGCGCATCAAATTAAGGGCTTCCAATTTACCCGCTTTTAATACAACTTTATCTGAGCCATAAATGTTGGTCAGCAGGTTGTAAAGAGCATTTACCTGACGCTTCATGTGTTCAACTTCGGAAAACTTTTCTGCCAGCTCAGGTTTATCACCCCTGGAAATGAACTTCTCTAGAAAGCTTTTCATAGTCTACCCCTTTCTAACCTTCAAACACTTGTACTTGAAACTTTGCCTGGACTTCCGGGTGCAGCTTGACGGTAACGGGATACACTCCAAGGGATTTAATAGGATTTTCTAAATCAATCCTTTTTTTATCTATATCTAAGTTATGCTGGACCTTTATAGCTTCAGCAATATCTTTGCTCGTAATGGAACCAAAAAGCTTTCCGCCTTCTCCAACCTTAGTGGTCATCTTAACATTCAAGGTTTCAAGTCTATTGGCCAGTTCCTTGGCCTCTTCCTTGACCTGGGCTTTTTTTCTGGCTTCTGAGGACTTCTTTTGCTCCAGGTCTTTTAAATGCCCCGGGGTAGCCTCCACGGCTAGTTTTCGGGGAAAAAGATAATTACGGGCGTACCCTTCAGCCACCTCAAGGATATCGCCTTTCGAGCCAACCTTTTTGACATCCTGTAAAAAAATAACCTTCATGATAGCCTCCTTGTCAATCCTTTGGCCTTTTCCACTTTCGAAAAGTAACGAGGGGGTCGAAAACACCCACCAGTATCACTAAAACCAAACTGCCGGTTAAGTTTATCACTGCTGTAACTAGCAGTAAAATCTTTATCCAGCGAGGGATTTCCCACACTTTCATAAAATGAGCTATTACCGCCAAACCTATCAATAGGAATAAGGGTATCACTATAAATACCAAGTTCTTTCCGATAGTTGCCAGGGTAGTGAGTTTGTACTGGTCGCCGGCCAGGCTCATCACCAGCCCTATTATTAACACCCACACGGAGTACCAGGGAATCCTCCACTCCCTGAAGGAAGGAAGCGGGGCCACCCTGTAATCCAGTTTGCGCAGAACCTTAACAGCTAATATATAAGTCAAAAAAGCACGAACTACAGCTGCAACCGCCAATGTACTGGGAACTAAGGCAAGAGTCAGTTGGACGGCTGACTGGGCTAATTGTTTTGCCTGTACTGCATCCATCCCGATTTTAGTATACAGCACCGCGAATTGCTGAGCTTGCATCTGTAAGGCTTGTTCCGTCGGAATAATAGATATTTTGGCCAGGTAGAGATAACCCACTATGGTAAGAAAATCTGATATTAAACAAACAACAACCCCGCCCGCCAAAGCAACCCCGGGGGAGACTTCGCGTTTAAACAGCAGAGAATAAGCCAACGCCAGCGGGGCCAACTTAACGACCAACAGTAGTGTCATCACAGGGTCAGTCAACATCCCGGTAATAAATAAGGTGGTTGTAAGGGTTAGCATTCCTGTCCGAATATTGTACCTCTTAACTATTACTATTAAGGGGATTCCCCACACATAATCAATAAGAAATTTGACTGGCATAAAGTAAATGGCAAGAGCACCCATTAAGGCCATAATCAAGGCCAGGAACGCTCCTTCCACCAACGGGCTGACCCGCTGCTGCTGTGTCAATGATTTCACCTCTTTTTGTCGCCTATGTACCTAAGGAAGGATGTTAAATCCCCGTACCAGTCTTCAACTTCATGTTTCTCTTTGATTGCGTTTCTGATTTTACTTTCTACCCGCACATCCAGCTGGGCAAACCCCACGCCCAGCCTGCGAGCTATCACATAAACTGTTACAATGATACTTGCCAAAGCATCTTCTATAGACTCTTCACTGTTTTTGAGCATAGCCTTAAACAATGCCGCCACAGTTCCGACAAGTTCCGATTTAAGCCATTCAATGACCCTGATATTTCTGGCTATATCTATACCCTGATTAAAAACAGACATGCCTACCCCTCCCGAATCCCCAAACGTCTTTCTACTATTCTGCACATCTTCACACTTTTCCTTCATGGTAACGGAATCAATTTATTCCAAAACCATACCCGGGAATAACGGAAGACAAGGCATGTCAGACTAAAAAGGGGAGCCCTGTGAGCTCCCCTTGAAACACATTTTACTCCGAAGTAAACGGTAATAAAGCCATATGACGCGCTCTTTTAATTGCAATGGTAAGCTGTCGCTGGTGTTTGGCACAATTGCCCGAAATACGACGAGGAAGAATTTTTCCCCGCTCTGTCACGTATTTTCTGAGCTTGCCGCCCTCTTTATAATCTATGCTTTCAACTTTATCTATACAGAAAGCGCAGACTCTTTTCCGCGGTCTTCTGTTGCGATCGCGTTTCATTGTATCCCTCCTACGATCTAGAATGGTATGTCATCATCTGAAAAGTCAACTTCACTGCCCATGCTTCCCGGTTCAAGAGCATTATCGGAACTGCCCTTCGGGCTTAAGAACCGTACGTTGTCGGCAACCACTT
>JAJZQD010000125.1 GCA_021847735.1 Bacillota bacterium
ACATGAAGTGAATAAAACTTATCTGGCACTGGTCAAAGGCGTTCCAGGACGGGATAAGTTAAGACGGTTTCAGAAGGGGCTGCGATTGACTGACGGTATAACAGCGCAGGCCAGGGTGAAGCCGATTAAAGGCCAGGGTGGAAATATGTGGCTGGAGATTACTATCCATGAGGGTCGCAACCGGCAGATCCGCAGGATGTGTGAAACCATCGGTCACCCCGTAATCAGATTGAAAAGAATAAAAATGGGTTTTATGACCATGGAAAATCTGGAAGAGGGCAAATTTCGCTATCTAAAAAAGGATGAAGTAGCCAAACTAAAACAACTGGCTGCAAAGCAAAAACCGGTGAAAACCGAACCGGGCCGCAAAAAGTAACGGCCCGGTTTTTTCATTTAGTTATGGGGGATAGTTGGCTTTCCGGTGTTTTTATTCCATTTCTCGACTCCGTGGGCGCCATAACCCTCGATAATATTGGCAACCTTATTGGCTTTGGCGGCTTCGGTTTCGAGGACGACCAGAATGTCTCCCTGCATTACATGGTTTTCTATCTCCATTGCTCTGTCATTATTGACCCCGTAATAGCCGAGGGTCTGGGCAATGGACTTATCACCCTGAAGCAAAGCGCCGGCCACAGGACCGCCCGCTGAAACTGTACCGAAATCAGTTACTTCAATATTATTGGCCTGAACAAGAAGGCCATTGAAGTCATGGAGTAATCCAAGGGAGGGATCACCGGATATTTCTGCGGCATATTCTTCATTGTATTGCTGGCCTGTCGACGGTGAATTTTTCACCACCATTGAAATCTGGCTGTTGGCGTAACCGGAATTCTCGATTTCCCTTAAGGCACGTTCGGCCTGGTGCATTGATTTAAATAATCCGACAACCGTTCTTTTCAATGGAAAACCTCCTTTTTTTATTCTTTTCAAATATTAGGTTTCACATTCCCCGATTTTCTATGTATATTATTTTGGGGAAAAACCAATATATAAAAAGTGTAAGTAAAGGAGGGATCAGGATGCCCAGATGTACCAGGTGCGGCAATACCGGCAGTTTCGGAAGTTCCATAATCCCGCCGGCTGCACCCACTGCCAATGGTCCGGCAGCGGGACTGGTTGCCGATTTTGACCATGATGGTTACATTACAGAGATGCAGAGTCTCGGTGCCGATTTGGACACGGCACAGAACGCTTGGGAGAGTCCCAGGGAATATTTTGATGTCTGTTATGAATGCGGTAGCAGCGAAATTGACTGGGCCTAACGGAAAGAAATCCTGCTAATTGGCAATTACTGCCCAAGATTAGCAGGATTTTTTATGCTAATGACGAAAAACTTAACATTAACTTACCTGAGTTCGAAAGGAGACACGGTAATGGTTAATACCAGAATCGGAGAAGAGGTAGTTAAAAAAAGCTTACGGGTACGGGTTAGGCTGGATTATAAAGGCATAAACAGACCTGGTCGGTTTTTTTTCGGTGGCAAATCAACTGACGAGGTGGCAGAGGAGATCCGGGAACAGCAGGTTGGTCTGATGCGCAATATTCCTTTGCAGGGTGTCAGTATTGATGAAGTGGATATGAGCTCAGACGTTTACTCTGTATATGATGAGACAAAAAACGCACAGATTGCTTTTGCCCCGGTGACTTTTACCCTGCGGGTGGACAGCCTGGAAGATTTGGTGAAATTTATCGTCCGGGAAGAGTTTAGGAAGATTGAAATTGAAGACCCAGAAAATATGACACTAACAAAATCAGAGGTGGAAAGGCTGCTTTTTAAGCTAAGTGAGGAAGTAATGCATTACCGGCAGGTGCTGGAACGCAAGTTTTCCAACAGATGACAGGGCTCCAAGAATGGGAGGTAGCTCAATGAATCCTGTTTCTCTTGATGAAATCGTACGCCGGGTAGAAGAAATACCGGCGCTGCCCCAGTATGCTCACAAGGTACTTAAGCTGACCGAAGATCCCTCAACTACAGTTACAGAATTAAGTGAGGCCATTTCCAGGGACCATGCCTTGGCTGCCAAAGTGCTGCGTATGGCCAATTCTGCATACTATGGTTATGCCCGGAGGATATATACAATCGGTGATGCAGTGATTATACTGGGCTTTGGAACTGTCAGGAACCTGGTCATGGCCGCGTCGATTTATCATGTAATGGATCGCGAACTGCCTGGTTATGTGCTGGCCAGGGGAGAGCTATGGAAACAGTCCATCGTCTGTGCTCTGATGGCCAGAAAACTGGCCCGTAGATGCAGCTACGACAATCCGGAAAAAGCCTTTGTGGCCGGTTTAATGCATGATATCGGTAAAATCATATTAAACACCTATCTGTCGGAAGCCTTTGCGGTCATATTAGATAAAGTAAACAAAGAGAAAGTGCCCTTCATGACCGCAGAAGAAGAGGTTTTAGGTTTCAATCATGCCGTAGTTGGCGGCAAAGTGGCGGAAAAATGGAATCTGCCGGAGGAACTTGTAGAAGCTATTTCCCTGCATCATAACCCCGGTGGAGCGCGCATATCCCCAGCCCTAACGGCCATTGCCCACTTGACGGACGTAGCCTGTATGACCATGGGCGTGGGCTTGGGTGCCGACGGGCTGCTTTATCCTTATGACGGTTACGCTTTGAAGGTGCTGCGGATTACTCACCCGGACCTGGAGGAGATCATTTCCGAAGTAAGTGACAGTATGTTTGACGTAGATTCGCTGTTTCCCGAATAAACTTCGCCATAAAAACTGAGATATCAGGGTTTAGTAAAAAACTAAACCCTGATTTTTTTGTTTTATTTTACCAATAAAAAGGTAGTTAATTATTGACGGAATATTTTGATGGAATTATAATAAAGATGTAATGATTATAAAAAAATAGGGATTATAAAAATTATAATTATGTGGAAAGGGGATAATATGGTGGAAATTACCAGGCGGGAGCGCAAAAAAGAGGCCACTAAAGCAAATATTATGCAAACCGCTATCAGTTTATTTGAAAAGCAGGGGTTTGCTGCCACCACAATGAACCAGATTGCTGAAGAAGCTGATGTGGCTCTTGGGACGTTATATAATTATTTTGCCTCCAAGGAAGCATTTGTCGGGGAATACATGCAGGTGACCGTGGAAGGAAAGCTAAACGAACTGGGAGATATACTGGGGGGAATGCTTAATACATATGAAAAACTAAAATATGTTTGTGACGTATCAGCCCAGTGGATGGAAAAGAACCGGACCCTGACCGAGATATTTTCCCTTGATCCCTGGAATTATTGTTTCGGGCCAACGGAAAAGGAAATCCCCCGAAGTGGGTTGGATGAGGTAATCGCCGGAATAATGACTGACGGACAGGAAAAGGGTGAGCTCCGCAGGGAATTTACCGCTGAATTATTGACCAGACAGTTTATGGGGATGTATTATTTCGCCATCCTCACATGGCTGGCAAACCCAGCTGCTAAGCCGTTGGCTGAACTGTTTGGCGAGGGTTTGGAACTGCTATGCAAAGGCATGATTACGACTGGGACCGATACCGCATCCGTCATATGGGGCTTTTTTTGTTAATTTTGATTGGGGGAGAGAGTAGAGATGAAAATAACAGAACTGGCTATAAAACGTCCAGTATCCATGACTATGGTAGTAATGATTTTTGTCGTACTTGGTCTATTTGGATACAGCAAAATAGGGGCGGATCTGTTTCCTAAGGCCAATTTGCCGATTGTAACGGTAATTGCCTTCTATCCCGGCGCCGGAGCCCAGGAATCGGAAAGTCAGGTGGTGGATCCTATAGAAGAGGCAGTATCCTCCATCAGCGGACTCAAAAAAACATCTACCTGGATTAATGAAGGGGTGACCATTAGTGCTCTTGAGTTCTCAATGAGTACTAACGCCGATAACGCTACCGCGGATGTACAGAAAGCGGTGGATGCAGTTCAGGCCAAACTTCCTCAGGATCTGGAAAAACCCGTTGTCCAGAAAATTGATATGAATGCCAACGCCATTGTAACCCTGGCAGTTTCCGGTAACAGGCCGCTGAATGAAGTTTATGATATTGCCGTGGACAAAATCAAATCCCGGCTGGAAACTCTCTCCGGGGTTGCTGCCATCAATATTATAG
>JAJZQD010000029.1 GCA_021847735.1 Bacillota bacterium
GGCCAGCTTCTCAACTTCCGTCATCCGGGTTTCTTTGACTGGCTTAATACTTACCTGGGGTTCCTGGTGGGCAATGGTAAATATTAAAAATGCAATAACAATTATTAAAAAATATAGGATTAGTTTGTCCTTATCAAGCAAACCACGAATTATCACCATGAAAATCACCTCATATTAGAGGATAGGCAGTTTTATTCCCGTTTATACCTTACAAGAATTTTTTCGGGCATTAAATTATTGCATAAATATTACATAGTGGCAATTAATCCCAATTCCAAGACTCCACCTTCTATAAGGTGGAGTTTCCACTTTTCTGCTTCAGTGGGGGTAGAGTCCCCCACTGAAGTTTCGATGTTCAGCTTTAGCTGAACGAGTTCACTATCGCAAAATGGAGAAATAGGAAGTAAACTAAAGGTGAAGTACAATTTTTTACCGATTTTCAGTTTTTAAGTGTTGTAACCAAAACCTCTGCGGTAATAAATAACCCGGTGGCCTCATATGCAAACCCGGATTACTTAAGACTGTATACCAAAGGAAGCCTATTCGATATTTCTGCATAGAGTCATTCATTATAAGTAGATTGGGGCAAGCCCCTTTTTGGTTCCCCAAAAAAATGGGAAGGAATATACCTGCCTCTTCCCCGCCATGTACCCCATTTATTCTGTCTTGAAATCAAATACTTACTATTATATACTAAATAATATGGTTTAAAGATTTGATTCAACAACAGGTTAGGGAGAGGTGTGACAAGTGAAAATCGTCGTGCAAAAATTCGGTGGTACTTCTGTGGCAACTACCGAAGGAAGGGCAAAAGCCAGTGAACGGATACTTGCCGCCAAAGCGCAGGGTTATGCTCCGGTGGTGGTTGTTTCCGCCATGGGTAGGAGAGGCGAGCCATATGCCACAGATACACTGATAGATTTGGTAGCGTCTTTACATAACGATATCGAACCAAGGGAACTTGATCTTTTAATTTCCTGCGGCGAAATCATTTCCACAGTTGTCATGGCCACTTCGCTAAAAAATATGGGTCACCCGGCAGTAGCCCTAACAGGGGGGCAGGCAGGCATCTGTACGGATGGTAATTACGGGAATGCCCAAATCATCGAAATCGATCCCAATCCCATCAGAAATCATTTATCCCAGGGTAAAATTGTTATAGTAGCCGGGTTTCAGGGCGTGAGTGACGACGGCAGTACAACTACCCTCGGCAGGGGTGGCAGTGACACGACCGCCACCGCATTGGGAGCGGCTTTGCGGGCTGAGGTTGTGGAGATATATACCGATGTTGACGGGGTTATGACAACAGACCCGAGGTTGGTTCCCGATGCCGCTATTATGAAAGATATATCTTATAAGGAAATATGCGAGATGGCTTACCAGGGTGCCAAGGTTATACACCCGAGGGCTGTCGAAGCTGCGATGAACGGGAAAGTGCCCATCAAGATTAAGAATACGTTTTCGGATGCCGAGGGCACCTTGATTGCGGAAAATGTGGCGGAACGGGTTATCACCGGTCTGGCACACCTTTCAAATATCAGTCAGGTGAAGGTTGGTCCATTGGCTGGGGATGCCGTCCAGATGGCTAAGGTAAAGGTGTTAAAGACGACGGCTGAGGCCCAGATTAGCATTGACATGATTGGCGTGTCTCCCAATTCAATTTTCTTCATTATTGACGGGAACGACACCGAAAAGGCCCGAAAAGCCTTACAGCAGGCCGGGTACGATAGCAACGTAGAAACCGGTTGCGCCAAACTTTCAGTAATCGGCGCCGGTATGGAAGGGGTTCCGGGCGTCATGGCCAATGTTATGGAATCCCTGTACAAAGCGGGAGTGACGGTCCTTCAGACATCAGATTCCGACATAACTATTTCCTTCCTCATCAAGGAAGCCGATTTGACCAAAGCGATTCAGATTCTGTACACAAGCTTCGATTTAGGCAAATAAGCGGATTCTAGAAAATCCCATGAAGGTTGCTGAATAATTAAATTTCTGCAAAATACCTTGACACAGACAAGGAGAATTTTGTATACTAGATTCAATATATTTCAGGCAATAGTGATGAAGGGGAATTTATACATCGAAATGGCCTACAGAGAGCCGGGGAAGCTGAAAACCGGTGCCAGATTGTGTATAAGCCACTCACCCCTGAACTGACGGTCGAACGGTACAGAAGTATTTAGTAGGCTGGTCCGGTGCACACCGTTATCATGCATGCGAAGACATTAAGAGGCCATTGTTTTATTAGATGGCAAGCAGGGTGGTACCGCGGAAGGTTTAACCTCTCGTCCCTGATAGGGCAATCTATCGGGAAGAGGGGTTTTTCAATATTACGAAATGCTTCATGACCCAGTGGGTATGGTTCATGGTTGAAAGGGAACCTATCCGGGGTTTTTGTTTATAAGGCTCTCGAAAAGGCAGCCCGTTACCGACAACTAACTGATGGGAGGGGTTTCATTGAAAAGCGATGCAGTTAAAAAAGGAATGGAGAAAGCTCCCCACCGCTCCTTGTTTAAAGCGATGGGTTATACTGATGAGGAATTAGCCAGGCCACTAATCGGGATTGTCAACTCCCAGAACGAAATAGTGCCGGGACATATACACCTTGATACTATAGCTGAGGCGGTTAAGACCGGGGTACGGATTGCAGGGGGGACCCCTATCGAGTTTCCTGCTATCGGAGTTTGTGACGGAATAGCAATGAACCATGCGGGGATGAAATATTCCCTCGCCAGCAGGGAAATAATTGCTGACTCAGTGGAAATTATGACCTTGGCTCATGCCTTTGACGGGTTAGTTCTGATACCCAACTGCGATAAAATAATTCCCGGGATGCTGATGGCTGCGGCCCGCCTAAACATACCTGCCATCGTGGTCAGCGGCGGCCCCATGCTTACCGGGAAATACAAGGGTAAAGATGTTTCTTTAAGCAATATTTTCGAAGGTGTCGGGGCAGTCCGCGGCGGTAGAATGACAGAAGATGAACTGGCCGAAATGGAAGAAGCGGTTTGCCCGGGCTGTGGTTCATGTGCAGGGATGTTTACTGCAAACACCATGAACTGTCTTACTGAAGTATTGGGTTTGTCCCTTCCCGGAAGCGGGACTATCCCCGCCGTGACGGCAGCCAGGATAAGGCTGGCCAAGGCTACCGGGATGAAGATTATGGAGTTGGTTGAAAGGGATATTAAACCCTTAGACATTATGACTGAAGAGTCGTTCTTTAATACCATAGCTGCTGATATGGCCCTTGGGGGGTCAACAAATACGGTCCTCCATTTACCGGCTATCGCCCATGAATGCGGGTTTAAACTGGAACTTGATAAGTTTCAGGAAATCAACGAGAAAACCCCGCATATGTGCAAGCTTAGCCCTGCAGGATTCCACCATATTCAGGACCTGAATGAGGCCGGAGGCATCCCAGCCGTGCTGGCGGAACTCAGTAAAAAAGGACTTTTGTATCTTGACCGGTTGACAGTTACCGGAAAGACCATGGGAGAAAATATAATAGGAAAGAAAATCTTAAATCCTGAGGTAATCAGGCCTTTAGATAACCCATACAGCGAAAAAGGCGGGCTGGCTATTTTAAGAGGTAATATTGCCGTCCAGGGGTCAGTGGTCAAAGAGGCTGCGGTTGCCCCTGAGATGCTCCGCCACAAGGGGCCGGCCAGGGTTTTTGAATCAGAGGAGGAAACCTGCCAGGCCCTCATTGCAGGAAAAGTAAACAAGGGTGATGTAATCGTCATCCGTTATGAAGGTCCCAAGGGAGGGCCGGGGATGAGGGAAATGCTTACACCTACGGCTATGGTAGCAGGCCTCGGACTTGATAAGGATGTCGCCCTGATTACCGACGGGCGTTTCTCCGGCGCCACCAGGGGCGCCTCCATTGGGCATGTTTCTCCCGAGGCTGCAGAAGGAGGGCCAATTGCCGCTGTGAGAGATGGAGACATCATTGAAATAGATATTCCCAACTGCAAGCTGAATGTTCTGATTAGTGAAGAGGAACTCAAAGCCCGTCTGGCTGAATGGAGACCCCGTGAACCCAGAGTCAAAAAAGGCTACCTGGCCCGCTATGCCAAGATGGTAACATCTGCGAGCACAGGTGCAGTGCTTAGAGATGAGTGAACTCGTTCAGCTAAAGCTGAACATCGAAACTTCAGTGGGGGACTCTACCCCCACTGAAGCAGAAAAGTGGAAACTCCACCTAATAGAAGGTGGAGTCTTGGAATTGGGATAAAAGATTACTGGTCACTGGCGACTGGTCAGATTGCCACTGGCCACCAATCACTTTTTGCAGAATAAGTTATGACGGAGGTGGAGTAGATGAACCTATCCGGGGCGCAAATTATTGTGAAAAGCCTGCAGGAAGAAGGCGTTGAAGCCATTTTTGGTTATCCTGGAGGCCAAGTCCTAGAAATCTATGACGCATTGTATCATTCATCATTGAAACACTACCTTGTTCGGCATGAACAGGGGGCTGCCCATGCGGCCGACGGCTATGCAAGGGCAACGGGTAAACCGGGGGTTTGTCTGGCAACATCCGGCCCTGGAGCTACCAACCTGGTTACAGGTATAGCCACAGCCTATATGGATTCGGTGCCGATGGTGGCTTTAACAGGTCAGGTACCGTGTAACCTGCTGGGCAAGGATTCCTTTCAGGAAGCTGACATCACCGGAATCACCCTGCCAATAACCAAACACAACTACCTGGTGAAAGATGTCAAAGACCTGGCCAAAACCATAAAAGAGGCTTTTCATATTGCCACTACAGGCCGGCCGGGACCGGTACTGATAGATGTCCCCAAAGATGTATCCGTAAAGAAGACCAAGTTTAAGTACCCGGATACTACCTGCCTCAAAGGCTACAAGCCTACTTTGGAGGGTAATAAAGGCCAGATTGGCGTTGCCGCCAAAATGATTGCCGAATCTAAAAGGCCGGTTCTTTATGTCGGCGGCGGAGTAGTCATTTCCGGAGCCAGTGGCGAGCTGTTTAAGCTGGCTGAGTTAACCCTTAGTCCGGTGACCACTACACTGATGGGAATTGGCGCTTTCCCGGAAACCCACCCCCTGTCGCTGGGAATGTTGGGAATGCACGGCACAAAAGCTGCCAACTACGCCGTCAGTGAATGTGACCTGCTTATCGCGGTCGGGGCCAGGTTTGATGACCGGGTAACGGGTAAACTTGACGAATTTGCTCCTTCGGCCAGAATCGTGCATATTGACGTAGACCCTGCGGAAATCGGCAAAAATGTCAGAGTCGATGTACCTATTGTCGGGGATGTCAAAAACATTCTGGTAGAACTCAACAGTAAACTGGAACAGCACCTTTCCACCAATTGGCAAGACAAGATTTCCGAGTGGAAAGCAAAACACCCGCTGAAATATGAGAAGAACGGTAAACTCAAGCCCCAGTTCATTGTTGAACAAATATATGACGTTACAAAAGGAAAAGCTACCATTGTAACGGAGGTTGGACAGAACCAGATGTGGGCTGCCCAGTATTACAAGTATACGAAACCGCGGTCCTTCATCTCATCCGGAGGCTTGGGCACTATGGGTTACGGGCTGCCGGCGGCTATCGGGGCCAAGGTCGGGTGTCCTGACTCAATTGTGATTGACATAGCCGGTGACGGAAGCATCCAGATGAACATTCAGGAACTGGCCACAGCCGTACATTATAATATTCCGGTAATTGTAGCAATATTAAATAACAATTTTCTTGGTATGGTCAGACAGTGGCAGGAAATTTTCTATGACCGCAGGTATTCCTATACCGATATAACCGGTCCTGACTTTGTGAAGCTGGCAGAGGCTTACGGTGCTATGGGAATTCGGGTGAATGACCCCAAAGAGGTTAAACCCGCGATTAAAAAGGCCATCGAAGCCAAACGCCCGGTTATAATTGATTTTGTTGTGGAACGGGAAGAGAACGTATTTCCGATGGTTCCCCCGGGCGGCGCTATCCACAAGATGTTAGGAGGTTAGAGCTATGAGGCATATCCTTGCAGTGTTAGTAGAAAACAACCCTGGTGTCCTGACCCGTGTCGCCGGTCTATTCAGCCGGCGCGGCTATAACATTGACAGTTTAACAGTCGGGCGGACGGAGAATCAGAATATTTCCAGGATGACCATCGTTGTTGAAGGGGATGACCTGGTTCTGGAGCAGGTTACGAAACAACTACATAAGCTTATCGATGTTATTAAGATTAATGATATAACGTCTGAGCAGTACGTTGACCGTGAACTGGTACTGGTTAAAGTTGGGGCAGACGCTGCAGTCCGGGGAGAAATAATGCAGATTGTCGATATATTCCGGGCCCGGATTGTTGATATAGGCCAGCGTACCCTGATTATCGAATGTACCGGTGACGAAGGAAAAATCAATGCTGTGATTGAGTCCCTCAAGTCTTTTGGCATCAAGGAACTTGTTCGTACAGGCAAGATTGCCATGTTAAGGGGACAGAAATTTACTTCACTAAATGAAACTAGGGAGGATGATTAAATTGGTAAAAATGTATTATGACAATGACGCTGATCTAAATCTTTTAAAGGACAAGACTATTGCGGTGATAGGTTATGGCAGCCAAGGCCATGCCCAGGCACAAAACCTTAAAGACAGCGGCTTACATGTCATTATCGGTTTGCGCCGTGACCTGCCCGAATGGGATGCTGCGGTTAAGTATGGTTTTGAGGTCATGACAGTTGCAGAAGCGGCAGAAAAGGCACAGATTATTCAAATCCTGGTCCCTGACCAGACTCAGGCTATGGTCTACAAAGAATCCGTTGCCCAGCACCTGACTGCCGGAAAAGCCCTGTGCTTCTCCCATGGTTTTAATATCCACTTCGGCCAGATTGTTCCCCCGGCGGATGTTGATGTCTTCATGGTAGCCCCCAAGAGCCCGGGCCATATGGTGCGCAGGATGTACCAGGAGGGCGCAGGCGTTCCCGGACTGGTTGCCATTCATCAGGATGCCACCGGCAAGGCTATGGATGTAGCCCTTGCTTATGCCAAGGGGATTGGCTGCACCAGGGCCGGAGTATTTGAAACCACTTTCAAAGAAGAGACCGAAACCGACCTCTTTGGTGAGCAGGCAGTTCTATGCGGTGGTGTTACCGAGCTTATTAAAGCAGGTTTTGATACCCTGGTGGAAGCCGGTTATGCTCCCGAAATGGCATATTTCGAATGCCTGCATGAGATGAAACTCATTATTGACCTGATTTACGAAGGCGGAATGAGTTACATGAGGTATTCCATCAGTGATACCGCTGAATACGGGGATTATGTGACCGGGCCCCGAATTATAACGGAAGAGACCAGGGAAGAAATGCGCCAGGTCCTATATGAGATTCAATCCGGGCAGTTTGCCCGGGAGTGGCTCCTTGAAAACAGTGTGAACCGCCCGGTATTTAACGCTTTGAGAAAAGCCGGTGGTGAACATCAAATTGAAATCGTTGGGAAGAAGCTTCGCGATATGATGCCCTGGCTGAAGAAGAAGTAAACGGGCGCTAGCGACTAGCGGCCAGTTTTGATAATAAACAAGGGTGGCCTCTTCATGGAAGAGGCCTTCGTTTTAAATATTGAAATAAGGGGGGAAATGGAATGAAAATGACGGCGGCTCAAGCGCTGGTAAAGTGTCTACAGGACCAGGGGGTTGATGTGGTCTTCGGTTACCCGGGCGGTAATATCATACCGGTCTATGACGCTTTGTGCACATCATCCGAAATTAAACATATTTTGGTCCGGCACGAGCAGGGGGCCGTTCACGCAGCGGACGGGTACGCCAGGGTTACCGGTAAGGTGGGGGTATGTATTGCCACCTCCGGGCCGGGTGCCACTAACCTGGTAACAGGTATAGCCAATGCGTACATGGATTCCATCCCTCTTGTCGTGATTACCGGTCAGGTGCCGACTACGATGGTAGGTACTGACGCCTTCCAAGAGGTTGACATTACCGGAATCACCATACCCATTACAAAACATAACTATCTGGTAAGAGACGCCAATAAGATTCCCCTTATTGTCAAACGGGCTTTTCACATTGCCTCAACAGGCAGGCCGGGGCCGGTGCTGATTGACCTGCCCAAAAATGTGCTGCAGCAGGAAATTAATTTCAGTAACCCGACCGACCTGAAGTTGTTGGGCTACAAACCTACCTGCAAGGGGCACAAGTCCCAGATTGCTGCGGCCTGTGACCTTATCATGAAGGCCAAACAACCGTTGATTTACGCAGGGGGCGGAATTATTACCGCCAACGGCTCTGACGTTTTGTGCACACTGGCCGAGAAAATCTCGGCACCCGTTGCCTGTACCCTTATGGGGTTAGGCGGGTTCCCGGGCTGCCACGATCTTTCCCTTGGGATGCTGGGCCTGCACGGAACCAGGTATGCCAATAATGCCGTCATGGAATGCGATGTCCTGATTGCCTTGGGTGTACGCTTTGACGACCGTGTAGCTGTTGACTTTTCTTCCTTTGCCCCGAAAGCCAAGATTATTCACGTTGACATAGACCCCGCCGAAATCGGTAAAAATGTCAAGGTTGATATACCGATTGTCGGGGATGTTAAACAGGTAATGGAAGCAATGCTGGCACGGCTTGATGAGAAAAATGAAGACGAATGGCTGGCCCAGACGAAGGCCTGGAAGTCCCAGTATCCGCTGAAATATGAACCCAGCACCGGACTTAAACCCCAGTTTATTGTTGAGACTATCAGGGAAATTACAGACGGCGAGGCCGTTATTGTGACAGATGTGGGGCAGCACCAGATGTGGGCCGCCCAGTATTATAGAAGCAAAAAACCCCGCACCTTTATTTCGTCCGGCGGCCTGGGGACTATGGGATATGGCCTTCCTGCCGCAGTCGGAGCCCAGGTTGGGGCGCCCGACCGGGATGTTATCCTGATCACCGGGGACGGCAGCTTCCAAATGTGTATGCAGGAATTTGGGACTGCTGTAGAACAGGGACTCCCTGTTAAAGTTGTAATCTTAAACAACGGTTCCCTGGGAATGGTGCGCCAGCTGCAGGAGTTTTATTGTGACAGGCGTTATATGGCTGTTAACTTTAGTAAGAATCCGGACTTTGTAAAGTTTGCCGGTGTTTATGACTCTCTGGGACTTCGTGTTACAGAGCCCGGGCAGTTTCGCGGGGCTCTGGAACAGGCTTTAAAAGGCGAAGGGCCGGTAATTATTGACTGTGTCATCGACCCGGATGAGAATGTTTATCCAATGGTTTTGGCCGGGCAGCCCCTGAGCCAGCCTGTAGATATATAGAGGGGGGGAATGATTTATGACCGACCGGATACGAATTTTTGATACTACGCTGAGAGACGGCGAACAGTCTCCCGGGGTAAGCCTCAATACCCAGGAAAAGCTGGACATCGCCAAACAGCTCCAAAAGCTCGGCGTGGATATTATTGAAGCTGGTTTCCCCATTGCTTCCCAGGGGGACTTTGAATCTGTAAAAAATATCGCCGCAAATGTGAAAGGTGTTACTATCGCCGGCCTCGCCAGGGCCTCCTTCCTAGATATCGACAGGGCCTGGGAAGCAGTGAAATATGCTGAACAGGCCAGGATTCATACTTTTATAGCCACCTCGGACATCCACCTCAAACATAAATTGCGAATGAGCCGGGAAGAGGTTTTGGAGGCGGCCATAGCTGCTGTTAAGCACGCCAAGCAGTATACGGCAGATGTGGAGTTTTCGGCCGAGGATGCCTTCCGCAGTGAGCTGGAGTTCCTGTGCCGGGTTGTAGAAGCCGCCATATCAGCCGGGGCCACTACAATCAATATCCCCGACACGGTGGGCTACGCCACCCCCACGGAATTTGGGGAGTTTATCAGGGATATAAGGGCCAAGGTGCCCAATGTCGATAAGGCGGTAATCAGTGTACACTGCCACAACGACCTAGGCCTGGCGGTGGCAAACTCTTTGGCGGCTGTAGCTAACGGCGCCCAGCAGATTGAATGTACAGTTAACGGTATAGGTGAGCGGGCAGGCAACGCCTCTCTAGAGGAAGTTGTAATGGCTCTTTACACCAGGAACCCGTTTTACAGTAAAACAACCGGTATCAAAAAGGAAGAGATTTACCGAACCAGCCGGCTGGTCGCCAACCTGACGGGTATGCGGGTCCAGTCTAATAAGGCTATTGTAGGGAAAAACGCTTTTGCCCATGAATCCGGTATCCATCAGGACGGTGTGCTCAAAGAACGCAGTACCTATGAAATTATGAATCCCGAAATGATAGGCTTGAACATAAACAATATTGTACTGGGTAAGCACTCCGGGCGCCACGCCATTAAGGACCGGTTGTTTGAGTTGGGGTATAACCTGTCAGACGAAGAGATTAACAAATCATTTGTCAAGTTTAAAGCTCTGGCAGATAAAAAGAAGGAGATTAAAGACGAAGACCTGGCCGCTATTGTTGAGAACGAAGTGCTTACAGTGCCGGAAACTTATAAAATTGAGTACCTGCATTACACCAGCGGCACCCAGGTGATTCCTACGGCCACCCTTCGCCTGGGCAAAGGGGAAGAAATGATCGAGGAGGCCGCCTGTGGAGATGGCCCGGTTGACGCCATTTGCAACGCTCGTCATAGAATTACCGGGATAACCAGTACATTACAGTTTTACAACCTGCAGGCTGTGACCGGTGGGAAGGACGCCTTGGGTGAAGCCACTGTGAAGATTCAGCCCAACGGCGGCAGTAAAAAAACTTACCTGGGCCGGGGGGTCAGTACCGATGTAATTGAAGCCACTGCCAAAGCATATCTAAACGCAGTTAATAAGATTGTTTTTGCCCAAATGGAAGGCGAAGAGCATATAGAACGGCCGGAAGCCGGTATTTAAGGGTTCCGGTAATAGAGAGGTGATCAAAGATGGGTATGACCATCACAGAAAAAATCCTGGCCGCCCATGCGGGCCGGGATCAGGTGGAGCCGGGCGAGCTCATCAACTGTAAGGTTGATGTGGTGCTAGGCAATGACATAACGGCGCCCGTGGCCATCAAGGAGTTTGAAAAAATCGGGGTATCCGGCGTTTTTGACAAGGAAAGGGTAGTACTTATCCCTGATCATTTTACTCCCAACAAGGACATCAAATCAGCGGAACAGGCCAAAATGCTGCGGGATTTTGCCAGAAAGCACGGCCTGACCAATTACTTTGAAGTGGGTAGAATGGGTATCGAACACTGCCTGCTGCCGGAACAGGGGATTGTTCTCCCCGGCGATGTCGTCATCGGGGCAGATTCCCATACCTGTACTTACGGTGCCCTAGGCGCTTTCTCGACAGGTGTCGGGAGTACAGACATGGCGGCCGGGATGGCATCAGGAGAAGTCTGGTTCAAGGTACCGGAATCCATCAAATTTGTGTTCAACGGGGAGTTGAACAAGTGGGTCAGCGGCAAGGACCTTATCCTTTACGCTATCGGTGACATCGGCGTTGACGGGGCCCTTTATGAAGCCATGGAGTTCACCGGTCCCGCAATTAGCAGTCTTTCCATGGACGGACGCCTTACGATGGCCAACATGGCTATCGAAGCCGGCGGCAAAAACGGCATTATCGCCCCCGACCAGACCACCATTGACTATGTCAAATCCCGGGCCAAAAGGCCGTATAAGGTTTATGCAAGTGACGAAGACGCCAGGTATACGAGAGTGATCGAGTACAATGTGGCAGACATTGAGCCCCAGGTTGCCTTTCCGCACCTGCCGGAAAATGCCAGGCCAATTAGCGAAGTGGGAACAGTGGAAATCGACCAGGCCGTAATCGGTTCATGTACCAACGGCCGGATGGAGGACCTCCGGATTGCCGCCAACGTGCTCAAGGGCCAAAAGGTGCACCCTTATGTAAGACTGGTAATTTTCCCGGGCACCCAGGCCATTTTCAAGCAGGCCATGCAAGAAGGACTGTTTGAGATATTTGTTGATGCCGGCGCCGCGGTCAGCACCCCCACATGCGGGCCTTGCCTCGGCGGCCATATGGGCATCTTAGCCAAGGGTGAACGGGCAATTGCCACCACCAACCGCAATTTTGTGGGCCGGATGGGCCATCCCGAAAGTGAAGTCTACCTTTCCAACCCGGCCGTTGCGGCAGCGTCCGCTATTCTGGGGCGTATTGCCAGCCCCGAGGAGGTGGAGTAAATGGAATTTCAGGGACGTACATGGAAATTCGGCGCAGATGTTGACACAGATGCCATCATTCCGGCCAGGTACCTCAACACCTCCGACCCTGCCGAACTAGCAGCTCATTGTATGGAGGACGCTGACCCGGAGTTCCCGAACAAGGTTGCCGCGGGAGATGTCATAGTAGCTGACAAAAACTTCGGCTGCGGCAGTTCCAGGGAGCATGCCCCTATATGTCTTAAGGCAGCAGGAGTTTCCTGTGTAATAGCCAAATCCTTTGCCCGGATTTTTTACCGCAACGCCTTTAACATCGGCCTGCCGATTTTGGAATCTCCCGAAGCCGTAGATGGTATAGAGGAAGGCGACCAGTTAAAAGTAGATGTGGATAATGGCGTAATATATAACCTGACCAAAGGCACCAGTTTCAAATCAACGGCAATTCCTCCGTTTATGCAGGAGCTCATTGATGCCGGCGGCCTGATTAACTATTTACGGGGGAGGCTTAGCAGGTAAATGTATAAGATTGCTGTTTTACCGGGTGATGGGATTGGAGTTGAAATTGTTCCGGAAGCCGTTAAGGTATTAAAATCAATCAGCCAGAAATACGGGCATACCTTTGAATTTACGGAAGGGCTTATCGGTGGGGCGGCCATTGACGCGGTCGGAGCGCCACTGCCGGATGACACCCTTCAACTGTGCCACAATAGTGAGGCAGTACTGTTGGGAGCTATTGGCGGGCCTAAGTGGGACACCCTCCCGGTACACCTCAGGCCGGAAGCCGGGGCTTTGCTGCCCCTCAGGAAGGCTCTTGGTTTATACGCTAACCTAAGGCCGGTCATGCTGTATGACGCGCTCCTGGATGCCTCCACCCTCAAAAAAGAGGTTATCGAAGGGACAGATATCATGGTCATTAGGGAACTGACCGGCGGTCTTTACTTCGGTGAAAAGAGGCGTGAAAAAACACCGACCGGCCAGTTGGCGGTAGACACCCTTATTTACAGCACAGAGGAAATCGTGCGGATTGCCCGCCTGGGCTTCGAGATTGCCATGAAACGGAAAAAGGTTCTTCATTCCATTGACAAGGCCAATGTCCTGGAAAGTTCGCGCCTCTGGCGGGAAACCGTGACCGGACTGGCCAAAGAATACCCGCAAGTTGAACTCATTCATATGTATGTAGATAATTGCGCTATGCAGTTGGTCCGCTGGCCCAAGCAGTTTGATGTGATTGTCACCGAGAACATGTTCGGGGATATCCTGACAGACCAGGCCTCCATGCTTACCGGCTCTATCGGCATGCTGCCTTCCGCCAGCCTGGGCGGCAAAGTGGGTCTTTATGAACCCAGCCACGGCTCCGCACCTGACATTGCAGGGCAGAAGAAAGCCAACCCCCTTGCCACAATCCTGTCAGCAGCCATGATGCTGAGATATTCATTTAACCTAAACGATGAAGCAAAGGTAATCGAGGATGCTGTGGTCAAGGTTCTTGACCTTGGCTACAGGACACCGGACATCATGGAAGATGGGGGAAAACCGGTTGATACCGAAGAAATGGGCAGCCGGGTAGTGGAACAAATCATTTAGTCAACTTATCTTTTCATTATCGGTGAAAAGAGGGCAAAGGTTGGTTTGCGCCGCAAACCTTCCGATTTTAAAGGAGTAAAGGTATGAAAAAGGTATTACTATTTGACACTACCCTTCGAGATGGCACCCAGGGTGAAGGGGTTTCCCTCTCTGTGGAAGACAAAATAAAAATTGCCGTAAAGTTGGATAAAATGGGCATCCACTATATTGAGGGCGGGTGGCCCGGTTCCAATCCCAAAGATATTGAGTTTTTTAGGCAGATTAAGGACCACTGCCTGGAACAAGCCACTATAGTAGCCTTTGGCAGTACCTGTAAACCTGGGCTGAAGCCGGAGGAAGACTCCAACATTCGGTCTATCCTTGAATCAGGGGTCAAAACGGCGACTGTTTTCGGTAAGAGCTGGGACTTTCATGTTACCCATGCCCTGAAAACCTCCCTCAAGGAAAATATCAGGATTATTACTGATTCGGTTCGTTACCTTAAATCAAAAGGGTTGGAAGTACTATATGATGCGGAACACTTTTTTGACGGATACAAAAACAACCCTTCTTATGCCCTGAAGACTATTTTGGCGGCCCAGGAAGCCGGGGCGGACCTACTCTGCCTGTGTGACACAAACGGGGGCAGCCTTCCCACTGAGGTAATGGAAATTGTCCGTACTGTTGTCGGTAAGGTGCGTGTACCGGTGGGCATTCACGCCCACAACGACGGCGAATTGGCAGTGGCCAATTCGCTGGTAGCGGTTCAGGCCGGGGCAGTCCAGGTCCAGGGGACGATAAATGGTTATGGTGAAAGATGCGGGAATGCCAACCTTTGTTCAATAATTCCGAATCTGGTGTTTAAACTGGGTTATGAATGCCTGCCTGAGGAAAAACTTACCGGGATGACGGAGTTATCCAGATATGTAAGTGAATTGGCCAACCTTAATCCTAATCCTCACCAACCATATGTCGGCAACAGCGCTTTCGCTCATAAGGGCGGGATACATGTCAGCGCCTTGCTGAAAAACCCTGAAACATACGAACACGTTCAGCCTGAAACAGTTGGGAATATCAGAAGGGTTCTGGTTTCCGAACTCTCCGGGATGAGCAATATCATTTACAAGGCCGAGGAATTGGAATTGGATATTGATTTAAATCAGACCAACCCGGAAACCAAAGCCGTCCTTGAACAGATTAAAGAACTTGAACACCAGGGGTTCCAGTTTGAGGGTGCGGATGCGTCTTTTGAACTCTTACTAAGAAAGGGTTTTAACGGTTACCATGAACCCTTTAACCTGGAAACCCTTAGAATTATCATGGAAAAACGGGAGAACAATGAGATATATTCGGAGGCTATTATAAAACTGCGGGTGGGTGGTGAAATTGTCCACACCGCTGCTGAAGGCAACGGACCTGTAAATGCCCTGGATAATGCCCTGCGTAAAGCCCTTGAAGGCTGTTATCCCAATATTCATGATATGAAACTTGCGGATTACAAGGTTAGGGTTCTTGACGGCAATTCGGGCACAGGCGCCCTAGTTCGCGTTCTCATTGAAACTCACGACCATTACGACTCTTGGGGCACGGTTGGCGTTTCAAGCAACATTATCGAAGCAAGCTGGCAGGCTCTAGTAGACAGTGTTGCCTACGGCTTGCTGAGAAACAAGAAAAGGGACGAAAAGCGGAAGAAGTAAGTTTAAATGCGTGGCCAATTTAGGCCACGCATTTTTGGCGAATAGGATAGTATATGCTAGTAGTCCCGCATTATAAACAATAACTCGGAGTTTTGCTCCAGCGAGGCCTTTCCAATTATTTGGGAAGTGCTAATTTTCTCAAGCGGTGGCAGTGAACTCGTTCAGCTAAAGCTGAACATCGAAACTTCAGTGGGGGACTCTACCCCCACTGAAGCAGAAAAGTGGAAACTCCACCTAATAGAAGGTGGAGTCTTGGAATTGGGATAAATAGAAGAACTAATCCGTTGAAATATACATCTCGATAAATCGCGATGGCAGTAAATCCCCAGTCGCCCACTATTTGCGGGAATACGCCTAGGGAATTATTTAAAAAAACTTGTGAAAAAAAACTCAAAATAAAAAGGAATTTAGTAAAATATGCCGAAATTTCACAATAACTACATTATATTGTAGTACGATAATCAGAATATTGTAGTACGATAATCAGAATATTGTAGTACGATAATCAGAAAATCAATCGAATATTTGGGCCAACATTCTATTGATTGCTCTCAATTTGTTCTAAACCATCCAAGTTGCCTAGGGTGGTTTTTTATATGATATTGAGAAGAGAAATTTCGAAGGGAGTGGGAGAGTTGACAGATATAAATTTGGCTTTTAATGAGTGCAGGGAGATTAAATCAGGTCTATTCAGGAAAATTGACCCCAGTTTGGTTAATGCCATGGAAGCTTATTGCGCGGTTGTCCGAAATATTCCCAATCCTATGTTTGTCACTGATCCAAAACGGAACCTGGTGTTTCTTAATAAAGCCTGTTTGCGGTTTATAGGTTTAACAGACGCTTCTACAGTACTTGGGCGGAAATGCTGGGAGGTTTTTCAGACGGATATATGTAAGAACAACTGTCCGATATTGGAATGCATACAGCAAAAAACGTGCTGTCAAAGAAATGCGGTAGTAAAAGACTCCGCCGGCAACCCTGTTAATATTAGTGTGGACGCTTCCGCCATTCTCACAGAGGATGGGGAACTGATCGGCGCTATGGAAGTTATCCGTGACATCAATCAAGACATAAAATTTCAGGAGACGCTGAAAAACGAAAAAGAATATGCCAACAGTATTATTAGCGGGATTAGAGACCCGTTTTTCATCGTCGACACGGACCTGGTTGTCACGTATATAAATGAGGCCGCAGCAGGCGCCGTGGGTTATAGAATCGATGAAATAATAGGTAAAATGAAATGCGGGGATGTTTTTAAAAGCAATATCTGCAAAGACAGTTGCGCGATTAAACACGCAATGCAGACTGGGCAATCAATTGAAGGGGTTCGGGTAATTATTAAAAACCGCCAGGGCCAGGAGATACCGATTTTGGCCAGCGCGGCGGCTTTAAAAGACGGAGAAGGCAATGTTATAGGTGGCTTTGAACTGGTAAGGGACATCAGCGCCGATGTGGCCATCGAGGAAAAAGTGAAGGAATTCAGCAGTCATCTGCTGGAAGCCAGCCGGAACTTGGCGGCGGCAGCCGAAGAGACAACCATGACCGCCGAGCAAATGTCCAAAGGTATCTACTCACTAGCCGAGGACTCCGGTAAAGTGACCGAGGTGGCTGTCCAGGCAAGCCAAACCGCAAAGGATGGCGGGAAGGCTGTTGTTAACACTCTACAGGGGATGGATTCTATTTTTGACATTGTAAAAAAAGTCAATGATCACCTTGGCGACATTGAAAAGCATTCTGTAGAAATGGGGGAAATTATTTCAGTTATTGATGATGTGGCGGAACAGACCAACCTGCTTGCTTTAAACGCCGCTATCGAAGCAGCCCGGGCCGGTGAGCACGGTAAGGGTTTCGCAGTGGTGGCCGATGAAGTACGTAAGCTCGCAGAACGTTCGGCCCAATCGTCAAAGGAAATAGCCAACCTGATTCACAGTTCTCAAAAAAGCATCAACTTAACCGGGGACACAGTACAGCAGGCCATCGGGATAGTGGAGAACGTAAAAGTGGGAGCCGACACTGCCAAACACAGTCTGGAAGACATTGTCAAGGGAATTGACGATGTATATGAGCGCTTTAGCAATATATCCGCAGCCACTGAGGAAATATCCGCTTCATCGGAGCAGGTAAGTTCGGCCTCCGTGGAGGTGGCCCGGTCGGCCGAAGACCTGGCCCAGGTCGCCGGCGGTTTAAACGAAACTGCAGCCATGTTCGGAACAAGGTCGTAAAATCAGGCTACATATAAAACTCTGTCAATTTAAGCATAAAACAGGTGTCAAAAGCTGTTTTATGAAGACAATACAGAAAAGTCTCGGATACAACCTTTTTGTAATACAATTTTTAGGTACAAAATCAATAATTTGGCAGGAATATCCGGAAGAGTGTCGAAAAGAATTACCAAATAACTACATATGTAGTACATAATGAGGAAGTAGTTACAATGAATTAAAACGGATTGTTTAATTTCGTTAAACTACCGTGAATTGTTGTGCGGTTTTTGAAAATGAACATTTACCCGGAAAGTGGAGATGGTTCGGGGGAGCAGCCGATTGCGATTTTCTGAGGCTGGGCTAAACTTGGGAGGTGCGAGTTGATGTTTGCAAGGTCAAATTGCAGTCTGAAGCTGAAGATTGGTGTATTTGTTACAGTTGTCATTATTGTTTGTATTGCAGTTTTAAGTGCTGTTAATATCTACCGGGAAACCGGCAGAATTAAAATGAATCTTGAGGATAAAGGGGCCCTCGCTTTGTTTTCTATAGAAAACACAGCCGTTGAGGCTGTCAAGTCAAAGGACTTCCGTATCCTGCGGGAAAGTATGAAAAATATCGTAACCAAAGACGACGAACTCAGGTATGTGGTCATCGTTGATAACTCCGGCAAAGCCTATGCTCACAGTGACCCCACCAGGGATGGTCGGATATTTAATGATGAGGTCGGCGCCAAAGCAGCGCGGGCTGCGCAGTTATTAACTCAAAATTATAAGCGCGACACTGGGGAGGAACTTGTGGATGTAGCCTTGCCGCTAACTATTGACGGAAAGCACTGGGGCGCGCTAAGAACGGGCATTCCTCTTACCAAAATCCAGGAAGCAACAACTTCAACAATTCTCTGGAGCAGCTTGGTTGGACTAATTATAATTGCTATTGCCGCATTGATATCCATGTTGGTGGTACGTTCCCTGGTAAGACCCATTTCCAAACTTGTCGAAAAGGTTCATATAATTGCCAATGGTGATTTATCGGAAAATGTGGAAGTTGTCTGTGATGATGAAATCGGGGCACTTGCCAAAGCCTTCAACGCCATGATTGACTCCATGAGAAAAATTATTTACGAACTAATTAAGGCGACAGGTCAGGTGGGTGAAAAGGGAAATGAGCTTGCTTCCGATGCGGATCGCGGTGCGAAAGCAGCCGATTCTATAGCAGCGGCAGTGAAACAGGTGGCAAACGAGACAGAAAAGCAGTATCAAAATACCACCGACGCTGTCAGCATCATCAGCCAGATGGCAGAATCTATTAACCAGATTGCCACCCGTGCCCAGGATCAGTCTAAGACTGTGGTTGTTACCTCCGATGTACTTAACCAAATGGCTGTTTCTATTCAGGATGTGGCAGCAAGTGCCCAGGCAGTCTCAGAAACGGCACAACAGACCTCTGACGCTGCGCAATCCGGAAGTAATGCGGTAAGACTTAGCGTTACGGGAATGCAGAAAATCAGGGATAAGGTATTTGAGACAGCCGCAAAAATCAGGGAATTAGGGGATCACTCAACTGAGATAGGAAAAATTATTCAGGTCATTGATGACATTGCGGAACAGACAAACCTCCTTGCTTTGAATGCGGCAATCGAAGCCGCCCGGGCCGGAGAGCACGGTAAGGGTTTTGCTGTTGTGGCTGATGAGGTCAGAAAACTGGCTGAAAGGTCAGGCAAGGCCACCAAGGAAATTGCCGACTTAATCGGCAACATTCAGAGAGGAACTGAGAATGCAGTAACCGCCATGGAGGATGGTACCGACGAAGTTGAAGCGGGGGCTAAATTGGCCGAAGATGCCGGGAAGGCCCTGGAAAACATTCTAAAGACTGTTGAGAAAACTTATGACCAGGTGCAAAGTATTTCCGCTGCCGCCGAAGAAATTTCCGCCAGCAGCATGGAAGTAGTAAATGCCATGGAAAGTGTCTCCAGTATTACGGAGGAGAACTCGGCTTCGACACAGGAGCTTGCGGCAGGCGGGCAGCAGGTTTCTGATACAGTGTCTTCCGTGGCCGGTGTCGCCAGGGAAAATGCCGCTGCGGCTCAGGAAATTGCCTCATCAGTAGAGGAAATGGCTGATGTAAGTAGAAAAATTGCCAACGACTCCATGTTTTTGGCGGAAACCGTAGACGCCCTAAATGAAGCAGTCAGTAAATTTACTATTCGCAAGATTAATACCAGGTGCTGGGACTATATGAACTGCGGTTCTGATGTCAGGGCTAAATGCCCGGCCCACAACAGTAAGGAAAAGCGATGTTGGTTAATAGAAGGCACTTGGTGCGGCGGTATTAAACAGGGCGATACTAAAGCCAAGCTCCATGGGTGCATGAATTGTAAGTACTTTAAGACAACAATGTCCAAATAGTATTTATTCCTGTCTGGAGTTGACAGGTTAGGTCGTAAAAAGACAGTCTAAAGAGCTATTTTGGTTTTCAGGATAACCCGAAAAACAGTCAAAAAACCGATAAATCGGGGGCGAACGGTAGTTAACCCCGAGTTATCAGTTGCTTTACACCTAAAATCATACCGCTGGGCTTCGTATTTAACCATTTGACGGCACAATAGTGCCGTTTACGGCTAAATAATGGTATATTGTACACAGTTATATTAGAATAAAAATGACACACTCGAATGTCTAAAGTTCTGTACATATATAGCCGCATTAGGGGGAGATGTGGTTGAATTTGCCCCTGGGGACAAATTGTGTATTTGTCTTGTGCCCGGAGGGCCTAATTTAATATAGATTTACATCCTCACGGTCCACTCGGATTGTTAATCGGTTGGATTGCCCTGGGGGACGGAAAACTGGACCGGGGAAAGGCCTTAGAGTCAGTAACTTTGAAAGGGGGCGTTAGGCAGATTCCAAGGGCTAATTTTTTTTGGAAAAGACTATCGCGAAAAATCGAAAGAATCTGAAATTTCAAGGGGGAATAAATTAATGGAACAAACTAGACTTGAGGATCTAGTGTTTAAGCCGTCAGAGGAATTTGTTGCTCAAGCAAACATCAAAAAAGAAATGTATGACGAAGCCAATAGTGACTACATTGCTTGGTGGGCTAAGCAAGCTGCTGAACTGGTAACCTTCTTTAAACCCTATAAACAAGTTCTAGATGACAGCAACCCTCCGTTCTATAGGTGGTTTACCGGTGGAACATTTAATGTTTCATACAACTGTCTCGACCGTCATTACAATTCGGACAAACGGAATAAAGCCGCTCTTTGCTACGAAAGTGAAGTTGGCAAAAAAGTAATTATGACTTACCGGGAACTCTATGTAGAAGTAAACAAATTTGCTAGTGCCTTGAAAAAGCTTGGCGTTAAAAAGGGCGACCGGGTTAACATGTATATGCCAATGATTCCGGAACAGGCTGTTGCCATGCTGGCCTGCGCACGGATTGGCGCTATCCACTCCATAGTATTCGGCGGTTTCAGTGCTGATTCACTGGCTGACAGGATTAATGACGCCACAGCCAAATGGTTGATTACCGCAGACGGAAACTGGCGGAAAGGTGCTGCATTCAACCTTAAGGCTAATGCGGATGCCGCACTGGAAAAAACCACAACTGTTGAAAAGGTTATTGTAGTTAAGAACACAGGACAAGATGGTATTAATATGGTAGAAGGCCGCGATGTATGGTACCATGATATTATGGCAGGGGCCGACAAGTACTGCCCATGTGAAGAAATGGAAGCTGACGCCCCTCTGTTCCTGCTTTACACCTCCGGTTCCACTGGTAAGCCCAAGGGTATTCAACACTCTACCGCGGGCTACCTGACATATACTTGTTCGACCTTGAAGTATGTATTTGACCTTAAGGAAACTGATGTCTTCTGGTGTACTGCCGATATCGGCTGGATTACCGGCCACAGTTATGTAATATATGCTCCGTTGGCCCTGGGGATGACCACCTTTATGTATGATGGCACTATCGACTATCCTGACAAGGATAGGATGTGGGATATGGCTGAGAGATGGGGAGTCACGGTATTCTATACCGCTCCTACAGCTATCCGGACCTATATGAAGTGGGGTTCATCGTATCCTGATAAGCACGACCTGTCTCAGCTTCGTATCCTGGGTACCGTTGGTGAGCCAATTAACCCGGAAGCCTGGATGTGGTATTACAAGACTATCGGCAAGGAGCGCTGTCAGATTATGGATACATGGTGGCAGACCGAAACCGGTGGCTTCATGTGCACCCCGACTCCGGTAGTTCCGTTGAAGCCCGGTACCGCAACTATTCCGTTCCCTGGCGTATTTGTTGACGTAATTGATGATAACAGGCAGCCCACCAATAGGGGATACCTCGTTGTTAAGAAGCCGTGGCCCGGCATGCTGATGACTATTTATGGAGATAATGATCGTTATAAAGCTACTTACTGGGGAAAATTCGGCGATATTTATCTGGCCGGTGACAGTGCCATCAAAGATGAGATGGGCTATATCTGGGTAATTGGTCGGATTGACGACGTACTTAACGTATCAGGCCACCGTCTCGGGACCGCTGAAATTGAAAGTGCCCTGGTAGAGTGCCAGGAAGTTGCTGAAGCAGCTGTAATCGGGAAGAAGCATGACGTTAAGGGTGAAGCTCCGGTTGCATTCGTTATCCTGAAGGATGGCTATAGCGGCAGTCCTGAACTTATCGACAAGCTGAAGAAGCATGTTGGCGTGAAGATTGGTCCTATTGCCCGTCCTGATAGCATTCTCTTTACTGGCGCTCTGCCCAAGACCCGTTCCGGTAAGATTATGCGCCGTCTTCTCAAAGACATTGCCGAAGGCCGCGCCATTGGTGATGTAACTACCCTGGCTGATCCCGGCGCAATGCAAGACATTGCTGGCAAGTACGGTAAAGACGAAGACTAAGCCTAAGCCTAAGCCTAAGCCTAAGCCTAAGCCTAAGCCTAAGCCTAAGCCTAAGCCTAAGCCTAAGCCTAAGCCTAAGCCTAAGCCTAAGCCTAAGCCTAAGCCTAAGCCTAAGCCTAAGCC
>JAJZQD010000030.1 GCA_021847735.1 Bacillota bacterium
CAAATTCACACTATGGTAGGCAAAATCTTTTTCGAACCGGGTTTCTATCCGGTTTTTTGTTTGTAAAAAAAGGAAATATTAAATTATTAGATTTAGGAGGTGAAATAATATTTTTAACGGACAAACAATACTAATAGTTGCTGCAATTGGATTTATAGGATTTGTTGCGGGTTACTTCATCAGACGGGCCCTGGCAGAAGCAAAGATATCCTCAGCAGAAGAAGCCGCAAAAAGGATAAAGGAAGAAGCAGAGAAAACCGCTGAAGCCAAAAAACGGGAAGCCGTCCTGGAAGCTAAAGAGGAAGTCCTTAAGTTCCGTAACGAGGTCGAAAAAGAACAACGTGAGCGCCGAAATGAGCTCCAGAGAATGGAGCGGCGTATTACGCAGAAAGAAGAATCCCTGGACAGAAAGATTGAATCAATCGAACGAAAAGAAGAAAATCTTCTCAAAAAGGATGAAGATATCGAGAAACTCAGGGATCAGGTCCAGGAACTTCACGCTAAGCAGTTGATGGAACTTGAACGACTGTCTGGATTAACTTCCGATGAGGCACGGGTGATTCTCTTGGCCAACATCGAGGATGAAATCAAGCATGAAGCCGCGATGCTGATTAAGGAGATTGAATCCCAGGCCAAGGAAGAAGGCGAAAAGAGGGCCAAGGATATCATTTCCCAGGCTATTCAGCGATGTGCTGCGGACCACGTGGCGGAGACGACTGTTACAGTTGTCACACTGCCCAATGATGAAATGAAGGGACGTATCATCGGTCGGGAAGGGCGCAATATCAGGACACTGGAAACCCTTACCGGTATTGACCTGATTATTGATGATACGCCGGAAGCCGTTATTCTCTCTGGATTTGACCCGATACGTCGTGAAGTTGCCAGACTCGCTTTGGAGAAACTTATTTTGGATGGGAGGATTCATCCCGCCAGGATTGAGGAAATGGTTGAAAAGGCTCGCAAGGAAGTAGATAACCAGATCAGGGAAGCAGGGGAACAGGCCACTTTTGAAACCGGTGTCCATGGTCTCCATCCCGAACTGGTCAGACTTCTCGGCAGGTTGAGATATCGTACAAGTTATGGTCAGAACGTCCTAAAACACTCTACCGAAGTATCGCACCTTGCCGGGTTAATGGCTGCCGAACTTGGGGTTGATATAACATTAGCTAAAAGGGCCGGTCTTCTGCATGATGTCGGCAAAGCAATTGACCACGAGATAGAAGGTCCCCACGTGACTATCGGCGCCGATTTGGCTAAAAAGTACAAGGAATCTCCGGCCATTATTCATGCTATCGCAGCACACCATGGTGACGAAGAAGCAAAAACTATAGAGGCTGTTTTGGTTCAAGCGGCTGACGCTATTTCGGCTGCTCGCCCGGGAGCAAGAAGAGAAACTCTGGAATCTTATATCAAACGCTTGGAAAAACTGGAGTCGATTACAAACTCCTTCGAAGGTGTAGAAAAGTCCTTTGCCATCCAGGCGGGGCGTGAAGTTCGGGTCATGGTTAAACCCGATAAGATAGATGATTTATCTTCTATACGCCTAGTTAGAGACATTGCCAAGAGAATTGAAGAAGAGCTCGAATATCCTGGTCAGATTAAAGTAATGGTTATTCGGGAAACCAGGGCAGTGGAATACGCGAAATAGGAAAACCAACGACCTCTTTTAAAAAAGAGGTCGTTTTCAATATATTGGCAGTTATTTTTTTGCGATTTAATAAGTTTATAGGAGGAAATAGCCACAGGAATAAAGAACTGTACGATTGAGAATATTTGCGAGGTGAACAACATGCATCTGCAGTACAAATCAAAGCCACAGGAGGAGGTCTCCGACAGTATTGGATTACTGATTTCCATCTTAGTTCGCTACCCGGAGGTTGGTACCATAAATTACGACCCTATCCGTCAGCAATTAAAGTTTACTTTCATTTTTTCCTGTGTATTAGAAGAATCGGAATTGGTTAACTTTAAGAAGATAGTGGTTGAGAGTATTGAAACCTATAACAAGCTTGAAGGGCGCAACCCTGTTTTTATAGAGACAAGCTGCTCCTTATGTGAAAACTTCACTATGTTCGAGGTATCCAGGGATGTGGGAACCCTCAGCCAGGAGGAGATTTCCTTAGTAATAGAGCTGGTTCATATGAATTATACGCAGAACCTAATTTCTGAGAAAAATGACAGCCTGATGGAAGAAGACCTTTTGATGCAGGAAGAGCTTATTGAACATATGTTGGAGAACCTCAAAATATCCTCTCCTGAAAAGAACCTGATAGCCTTTAGAGAAGAGGGTAGAGTACTGGTATTTAACAAGTAATCGGAGGACGGAACCTTTGCGTATCTTGATGATTGGGGATATTGTCGGGCGCTCCGGCCGCAAGGCCGTTAAGGAAACGCTTACGACAATACGGCAGGAACTTAAATTAGACATGATTATAGCCAACGGAGAAAATGCGGCCAGTGGTAACGGCATTACCAGCGAAATCGCCAGGGAACTGTTGAATTACGGCATTGATGTACTAACTATGGGAAACCACGTTTGGGATAGGAAAGAGGCAATTCCTTACATAGGCAAAGAACCTCGGATACTACGGCCCGCCAATTACCCCCCCGGCACCCCCGGAAAAGGTTCAGGTATATATTGTGTTAACGGTATAGACGTGGGAGTTGTCAATCTATCAGGTCGGGTCTATTTATCCAACCTGGAGTGCCCATTCAGGTTGGCTGATGAACTTATTAATGGTCTTCATGATAAGACGAATATTATTTGTGTTGACTTTCATGCGGAGGCTACCTCGGAGAAGGTGGCCTTAGGTTGGTATTTAGATGGAAAGGTCTCAGCGGTGGTGGGAACACATACACATATACAGACTGCCGATGAACGGGTATTGCCCGGAGGCACAGCATACATTACCGATATAGGAATGACCGGACCCCATGATTCCGTAATCGGAGTTAAGACCGATTTAGTGCTACAGAAGTTCACAACCCAGATGCCTGTTAGGTTTGAAGTTGCAGACGGACCTTACCAGTTTAACGCTGTAGTGGTAGAAGTCGATACTGAAACAGGCAAAGCCGAAAGTATTGAAAGAGTTTATAACGTCGAGTATTCGGATTAAACAAAGGAACCCTGCAATCTTCTAATTTTTTCACAAATCTGAAATTTGTAATTGTGAAAAAGAGGAATTATTGGTTAATCATCGAATATATACGTTTATAAAAACAATGAAAACGGCTAAAATCAATTCTTTCAACTAAAGGAGGTTGTGAACATGGAAGTATTAAAGGTTTCAGCAAAATCCAATCCAAATTCAGTAGCTGGGGCTCTAGCCGGTGTTCTAAGGGAACGCGGGGGGGCCGAAATTCAAGCCATCGGCGCCGGGGCATTGAACCAAGCAGTTAAAGCAGTAGCAATTGCAAGAGGGTTCGTAGCGCCCAGTGGAGTTGACTTGATTTGTATACCGGCATTCACCGACATAATTATTGACGGTGAGGAAAGAACTGCTATAAAACTGATCGTGGAACCCAGGTGAAGGAACCGAAATACCTAAGAGCGGACAGAATAAAAAAATAGTATCTCCGGATCTTCGTTTGACCTGTTTGTTCATTTGAATAAACAGGTTTTTCCGTCATATAATGTCACTGAAGACGGTAAAGGATTCACTCTTTACCAAGTCAGGAAGGGCTGATATGATGGAAAATAAAATAACCGGGAAAGACGCTTTGGAATTACACAACCAAATGCTTATTGTGGACGGACACTGTGATACCCTTCTGCATGCCGCTAATGAAAAAAGAAATATTTGCAGACCTTCCGATACAGGGCACATTGACCTTATCCGGCTTAAACAGGGTGGGGTTAAAGTCCAATTTTTTGCCGCTTTTATTGAGACAATTTATAAACCATTTAGTTCACTAACCAGAGCAACGCAGTTGATTGACACCTTTTACAGTGAAATTGAATTATGTGGTGGTTTACTGGTGCCTGGTTTCAGCTTGCGGCAAATAAAAAGAGACCTTAAAGACGGCAAGATTACGGCAATCTTGGGCATCGAAGGCGGCGAAGCACTTAACGCGGATTTGGCTGTCCTGCGTATGTTATTTAGACTGGGGGTCAGGTTTCTGGGTCTCACCTGGAATCAGAGAAACCAGATTGCCGATGGGGTGGGAGAAAGCATTACTGGGGGAGGCCTTACCAGATTCGGCCGGGAAGTTGTGAGGGAAATGAACAGCCTGGGTATGGTAATTGACCTGGCCCATATCTCAGAGGCCGGTTTTTGGGATGTGCTTCAGGTATCCGGGCATCCTGTTATCGTATCCCATGCCAACTGTTACAAATTATGTGATCACCCCAGAAACCTTAAGGATGACCAGATACAGGCCCTCGCAAAAACGGGTGGGGTTTTCGGTTTGAGCTTCGTACCAGATTTCATGGGCAAAAATATTGACGATTTCCTTGACCACCTGGATTATGTGGCAGGACTTGCGGGCACAGATGTCATTGCCATAGGGTCAGATTTCGACGGGATTGAGGAAACACCGGAAGGTCTTAAGGATTGCCGGTGCTATCCGGGGATTACCGCCAAGCTGATGGAGCGGGGGTACACGGAAAAGGAAATCAGGGGCATAATGGGAGAAAACATGTTTAGGCTGATGGAACAGGTTTTACCTCAATAGAATGGGTTTTGCCTTAATAGGAAGATATTGCCGAGAGAATATTACAGGGGGAAACTGAGTTGGAAAAATCGAGAAGGCTTGATAGGTTGAAATCAGCCGTATTTGCTGAACTGGATAAGATCAAAGCAGAGGTGGCTGCCAAGGGTATTTCCGTGATTGATCCCAATTCCAAGACTCCACCTTCTATTAGGTGGAGTTTCCACTTTTCTGCTTCAGTGGGGGTAGAGTCCCCCACTGAAGTTTCGATGTTCAGCTTTAGCTGAACGAGTTCACTATAAATACGGAAAGGAAACCGCCGGGAGGCTTGTTTTGAAGCCTTTCACGGCCACTTCATTGTGTCTAAACCCGGCCTTCTTTGCATATACTATGCTTAGAAGAATCTGGGAGGGGTAGTCCTTATGAGTGATGAGCATACTAATCTATTGGAATCCAGGGTCAAAGAACTGGAAGATAAAATAGAAAACCTCAGATTCAGCAGGAGAGTGCTGATGAACCTCATAGAGCGCATCGAAAAGGATAAATGGGATCAGTTGTCCAAATTGGAATGGGAAAACAAGAAGCTGCAAAAAAACAACAGCCGATTTGCCCGGACCTTGTTACGCAAGAACAGACAGATTATAGAAATGGAAACAAAATTGCAGAAGGTTGCTGCAGTCAAACAGTAAAAGTGATAAAAAGTTATCCACATCTTTATCCACATAGAGTCAACAATTGTGAATAGTCAGAAAAAAGTACTCGAGCTTTTGATATTCGACACATTTGGGCCAACTAGGCTCTTTTTTTTGTTGGGGTGACGGCGGCATTTTCACAATTTACGACGACTTTGGCAGTGACAAAGGCAATCGTCGAAAAAGCGGGAGATAATGTCGGAAAGTATTGCTAAAATGTAGATTTTACTGATATAATTATAATAATGGTGTTCAACTTCCTGTCAGTGCAGTTTGAATGAGGGAGGTTTACATGGCAAGAAAAAGATACAATTTGTTAAACAGAGCGTTTTCCGCTATTTTCCTGACAGGTGTGGTACTAGTCTCGGTATTGGTTTCCCAGCCAAAGGCCGCGGACAAGCCCATCCCTCAGAAGGAAAAAAAGGTTGCTGTTCAACCCGTGAGTTACACTCCCAGAACAAATAACGTCAGCAGCAGGGCGGACAAGCCCACCAAACCGTCCGCCGATTTTATATATACGGTAAAGCAGGGTGACACTTTGTACGACCTGGCGCTCACCTACGGCGTAAATGTTGAACAGATAGTGGCTGCCAACGGTTTGGCTTCGGAAAAACTATCTTTAGACCAGAAGCTGCTTATCCCGGTGTCCGGTAAAGTAAGGGTTGCCAAAGTTGCTGCAGCCAAACCGGTTATTCCCAGAAAGGTTATTGCCGCCAGGCCTGTTGTTGCCGCCAGGACGGCTGCTGCCACGACCCGTTATGCGGGGAGGGCTATCGGAAGTTTATTAAACTGGAGCAAGGTGCAAAACATATTTAATATAGGGGAAGTTGCTACAGTTATTGATGTAAATACAGGGTATACCTTTAAAATAAAAAGAACAGGCGGGCATAACCACGCCGACTGTGAACCTTTTACTGCCTCTGATTCGGCTGTAATTAAGAGGCTTTACGGTGGTTCTTGGAGCTGGGACCGGAGGGCTATTGTGGTTATTGTTGACGGCCAAAACATAGCGGCCTCCATGGCCGGAATGCCCCATGGCAGTGAGACGATATCTGATAACAAATTTTCCGGTCATTTCGATGTCCATTTCTATGGAAGTAAGACCCACGGTTCCGAATATACTCATTCCCATACACCTATGGTTGACCCGGACCACCAGGCCATGGTCAGGAAGGCCGCGGGCCGTTAGTTTATCGATAAGCATCTTTCCAACTGGAAAGATGCTTAGATTTTATATTAGCTGTCACTGGGATAAAAAGGCAGTTTATAAGGAATGTTAAGCTCAGACAGCCGCCGTTGTAACACTAAGTAAAAACGTTATAATGATAGTACATTGTTTTCCGGGAAGGTCAAGGGATTATGCCAATGGTAAGATGGGTTTTCTTAGTCAATGGAATAGTTCAGGGTGTAGGTTTCAGGCCTTTTGTATATAGCCTGGCAAAAAGGTGCGGCCTTAGGGGGTCGGTTATTAACACGCCTGACGGTGTTGAAATTGATGTCGAAGGGGAGCAGGCCTCCATCGACAATTTTCTTAAGGGATTAAAAGAGGAAGCACCCCGGTTGGCCAAAATAGAGGACATTGCCGTAAAGCAGTTGGAGCCCATCGGCCGCGAGGACTTTACCATTGGGCAGACACAGCGGTCAAGTACAGCTGATGCCCTGGTATCTGTGGATGTTACCATCTGCCAGGACTGCCTGGGGGAACTGTTTGATCCAACCGACCGTCGTTACAGGTATCCGTTCATCAATTGCACCAATTGCGGTCCGAGGTTTACGATTATCAAAGATGTGCCCTATGACCGGGAATATACTACGATGAGTGTTTTCCCAATGTGTCCGGCCTGCTCAGTGGAATACCACGACGCGTCCGACCGGCGGTTCCATGCCCAGCCCAATGCCTGTCCTGTATGCGGTCCGAGGGTTGTTCTAAGGGATTCTTCCGGCGGCCTGCTAAAGGAAGGCGATGCGGTAGCTGCGGCTGCCCGCCTTTTAAGGGAACAAAGCATTTTGGCGGTTAAGGGGCTGGGTGGATATCACCTGGCATGTAATGCCCTTGACAATGACACGGTGGGCAGCTTAAGGGAACGCAAAATTCGGGAGGATAAGCCCTTTGCCGTAATGGTGAGGGATATCGGACAGGCCCGGGAATTCTGTGAGGTCAGCCCTGAAGAGGCGGAACTGTTATCCGCGCCGGCCAGACCTGTAGTGCTTTTAAGAAAAAAGGATAGTATGCTGGCAGAACAGGTGGCTCCCGGCAACGCTTTTCTGGGTCTGATGCTGCCATATACGCCGCTTCATTACCTGATTTTTGAACAGATAGACTTTCCCCTGGTGATGACCAGCGGGAATCTAAGTGATGAACCTATTGCCTACGAGGATACCGATGCCTTCATGAGGCTGGGCCAGATTGCTGATTATTTTCTGACCCACAACCGGGAAATCCGCCGCCGCTGTGACGATTCAGTGACAAGGGTATACCGGGGCAGAGAATACCTGATTCGCAGGTCAAGGGGGTATTCTCCGGCGCCTGTTAGGTTATCGCGCCAGACTGAACAAATTCTGGCAGTAGGTGGTGAACAGAAAAACACCTTTTGCCTGACCAGGGGCAGGTATGCCTTTGTAAGTCACCATATAGGGGATTTGGAAAACTTGGAGACCCTTGAAGCCTTTGAAAGGGAAATAGTCATGTACCGAAAACTTTTTCACGTGGACCCGGAGATTGTGGCCTATGATTTTCACCCTGAATACCTATCAACCAAGTATGCTCTTGATTTGCCGGGTATCAGGAAAACCGGTGTCCAGCACCACCATGCCCACATCGCCTCTTGTATGGCTGAACACGGTTTGGAGGGGCATGTCCTGGGAGTGGCCTTTGACGGGACCGGCTTTGGGCCTGATGGCGCAATATGGGGAGGGGAATTTTTATATACTTCCCTAACCGGCTTTGAAAGAATCGGACACCTTGAATATGTACCGATGCCAGGAGGGGCTAAGGCTATCAGGGAACCCTGGCGGATGGCGGCAGGGTATTTATATAAGCAGTTTGGGCCGGGATGGAAAAGCCGGAAGGAGGTCAGGTTCCTGGCAGAAAAAAATGGCATGGTCCTTAACGCCCTGGAGGAAGCAATGGAAAAGTGGATAAACTGCCCCCCTACATCCAGCATGGGCCGCTTGTTTGATGCAGTGGCAGCCTTGATCGGTATCAGGGATTCAGTTAATTACGAGGGGCAGGCTGCTGTGGAAATGGAGCAGAGGGCCCTTAAGGCCCCTAATGTTACGAAGGAAAAATACTGCTATGTGATAGATGACAGCCAAAGTCCTTTGGTCGTCAATACCGGGGAGATAATCCTAGGGGTTTTGGCCGACCTGGCCGGGGAAGAGCGGCAGAATGCCATAGCCTATAAATTCCATGTTACTGTCAAAGATATGGTTACCGCGGTTTGTCTCAGGGCCAGGGAAAGATACGGGGAAAACCGTGTATGCCTAAGCGGCGGGGTGTTTCAGAACATGCTGCTTCTGGACATGGTCCAGAGGAGCCTGGAACAGAACGGCTTTCAGGTTTTTGTACACCGGACAGTACCGGCCAATGACGGCGGAATATCCCTGGGACAGGCGATAATAGCCGACGAGAGGAGGAAGACAGGATGTGCTTAGCAGTTCCGGCCAAAATCGTTTCTGTGGACGACAACATTGCTGAAGTGGAAATAGCGGGTGTAGTGCGGAAAATCGGCCTCGACCTGGTACCTGAGGCCAAATTGCATGACTATGTTCTCGTTCATGCGGGGTTTGCTATTCAGGTTATCGACGAGGAGGAAGCTCTAAAAACCCTAGAGCTGTTTAAGGAGATAATGAAACATGAAATTTCTTAAGGAATACCGGGACGGTGCCCTGGCCCGGGACATACTCAGGAAAATAGAGGGCCTGTCTAAGAAACCGGTCAAATTGATGGAGGTGTGCGGGACTCACACGGTGGCTATTTTCCGTCACGGTATCAGGGAGGTCCTGCCCGGGAACATAGCCCTTATATCGGGTCCGGGCTGCCCGGTATGTGTCACACCAAACAGGCACATCGATGAAGCCATCGAGTTGTGCCGCAGGCGGGATGTGATACTGACCACTTTCGGCGACATGATGAAGGTGCCCGGTTCCAACTCGAGCCTGGCTGCGGAGAAAGCGGGGGGCGCCAGTATCAGAATCGTTTATTCGACCATGGATGCCTTAGATATCGCCCGGATGAACCCGGAAAAAGAGGTCATTTTCTTCGGCATAGGTTTTGAAACAACATCTCCCACTATCGCGGCGGCAGTCCTACAGGCTGAGCGGGAGGGGTTGAACAATTTCTCTGTCGTCGGAGCCCAGAAACTGATACCCCAGGCCATAAGGGCCCTCTTGTCAGATGATGAAATCGGCATTAACGGCTTTATTCTGCCTGGGCATGTCAGTGCCATTATAGGTGTAAGCCCTTATGAATTTATTGCCGGGGAATTTGGTATCCCTGCCGTTGTAATCGGGTTTGAGCCTGTGGATATACTACAGGGGATATATATGCTGATAAAACAGATTGAGGAAGGCGCCGCCAAGGTTGAGATTCAGTATAACAGGGGGGTACCCCCTGCGGGGAACCCTCACGCTATGGCTCTATTGTTTAAAGTATTTGAGGTAAGTGACGCCATCTGGCGGGGAATCGGCACTATCCCAGGAACCGGCCTCAAACTGCGGAAAGAGTACCAGAAATTTGATGCCGTGAAGAAATTCGGAATTAAAATCAATGACGACCGGGAGCACCCGGGCTGTAAATGCGGGGATGTCCTCAGAGGGCTGAAGACCCCGCTGGAATGCGGCCTCTTCGGCAAGGCCTGCCTGCCGGAGCATCCCGTGGGAGCTTGCATGGTTTCGGTGGAAGGCACCTGTTCTGCATATTACAAATACGGCAAGAGGAGTGAATAACTTGGCCGATAACAGCATTTTGCTTGCCCATGGCAGTGGGGGCAGGCTCTCCCACGAACTTGTCAAAAGCATCTTCCTGCCCGTATTTGACAACCAGGTATTAAACCAGCTTGACGACAGGGCCGAAGTTGAGGTTTCGGGTGTGAAACTGGCTTTTACCACTGATTCCTTTGTCGTCAACCCGCTCTTTTTTGCCGGCGGGGACATCGGGAAACTAGCCGTGTGCGGCACTGTTAATGACTTGGCCATGGGTGGAGCGGAACCGCTGTACATCAGTGCGGGCTTTATCATCGAGGAAGGTTTTTCCCTTGATTCCCTGAAGTCTGTTGTGGCTTCTATGAAAAAGGCGGCAGACGAAGCAGGTGTGAAAATTGTGTGTGGAGATACAAAGGTTGTCGAGAAAGGCTCGGCAGACCAGATTTTTATCAATACTTCCGGTATCGGGCTGGTGCCTGAAGGTGTAAAGGTATCTGGAAGCCTGGCCAGACCGGGGGATAAGGTTGTTATCAACGGCTTTATCGGTGACCACGGGATGGCCGTGATGGCCGAGCGGCAGGGCCTTTCATTCAAAAGCACTATCGCCAGTGACTGTGCCCCGCTGAACGGGCTGGTAAAGACTATGCTGGGGGAGTCTAAAAACATTCACGTGTTTAGAGACCCAACCAGGGGAGGGGTGGCCACCACTCTGAACGAAATCGCCGCACAGAGCGGTGTGGGTATCGTTCTGAGGGAGGAGGCCATTCCGGTTAGGGACGAGGTCCTGGCGGTCTGCGAGATACTCGGTTTTGACCCCTTGTATGTGGCTAACGAAGGCAAGCTGTTGGCCGTAATCCCCGCTGAAACAGCTGAGCGGGTAGTTGCGGCCATGAAAAATCATCCTTACGGGACTGACAGCGCCATTATCGGGGAAGTAGTAGCTGACCATCCCGGCAGGGTAGTGCTTTCCACGGGTATCGGCGGACATCGGATAGTCGATATGCTTGTGGGGGAGCAGCTGCCCAGGATATGCTAAGACAGGTAAAGTGAACTCGTTCAGCTAAAGCTGAACATCGAAACTTCAGTGGGGGGACTCTACCCCCACTGAAGCAGAAAAGTGGAAACTCCACCTTATAGAAGGTGGAGTCTTGGAATTGGGATAAAGGAAATAATGTTGTAATGTCGAATATCTACACGGATACCGTTCGGAAGAGGGGCTTACTGTTGGGAAGAGGAGATTTCTATGCGAATTGCTGTCGTTGACGGTCAGGGTGGAGGAATAGGTAAATATGTGACAGAGCGCCTGAGGAAGGAACTTCCCGAAGACGTTGAAATCCTGGCCCTGGGGACGAATGCTCTGGCAACGGCGGCTATGCTTAAGGCAGGCGCCAACGAAGGGGCTTCAGGCGAGAACGCCATCGTTTTTAATGCCGGGAGGGTGGATTTTATAGTCGGGCCTATCGGTGTTGCGATAGCCAATTCTTTGCTGGGCGAGGTAACTCCCAAAATGGCTGAGGCTATTTCAAGCAGTCGTGCGCAAAAGATTTTTCTCCCGGTTGCCCGCGGCGACTTTGAGATTGCCGGGTACAAATCAGGTCCGCTGCCCCATCTTATTGAAGACCTTGCCAACAGAATCAGGGAAAAACTGTAATAGACTAATTTGCCCCGGGGCTGTTGAAAAATCAACAGCCATCAAGCATTCCCGGATTGACGATGCCAGGGGCTATGCCCACACCGCCCAGCAGCGTCTGAGGCGTTTTTCCGGAGAACTGGCTGATGTTAACTGGAAATCGGAATTAAGTATTGATATAGGCGGTTTTGCCACCTTTGCAGATTATTTCTTTGACGGGCTAATTTCGGACTGGGTTGTTCAGTCCAGGATAAGAGATTCTATTCAACGGGTAAGTTCGGTAAAAACTCAAGTTCACAATTTGTTGACCAACCTCAACAATGAAATGCAGCTTACAGAGAATGAAAAGGGTTTTTTGCTGAAAGAAAAACTGGCCCTCCTGGAAAACGCCGAATAATTTTAATGAAACATTGGCAAAAAGAACAGAGATGGGGAACACTATCGAGGGTTGGAAAAGAAAAAAACAAAAAGACTCCCGGAAGAATCCGGGAGCTGTTGAGGAAAGTGAAAAAGCAGATTAGTTAAGCTCATCGGCCAGGAGCAGCAAAGCCAGTTCCACGGAGCGGGAAGCCATGGCTTGGTCGTGGTGGTGGCGGAGTAAAAACACAAGGTCTTCCCCCAAACCCGAGTTTTGGGCAATGGAGGCGCCAATTTCCCCGTGGTTGATATGGATGTAAAAGGCATAGCGCAGTCTTGCTAAGAATCCGCCTTTACCCGGCCGGGCCAGTTTTTCTGCCAGCCGGCGGGATGCTTTTCTCACGAGGACATACCAGACCCTGTCCATCAAGGTGAGACTCCCGCGGAGTTTGCCTATGTCATGCAGTAAGGCCGCCTTCATCAAGAGGCCGTGGTCCGTTCCGGGCCTGTCTTTTAACATGTTTTGTACAGTGAAGGCGACATTTACACAGTGTTTCTGAATAGCAGGGTCCATATTAAAGAAAAGCTGCTTTTCGTCTTTGTTAAGATATTTATTGACCATTGCCAGGTCATCCTGTGTCATTTTGAAGAACAGGGCCCTGAAGAACTGTCTGGGTCTCTTTAAAAACATGGTCATAATCTGTTTCACCTCTGGAATGGGAACAAAAACAATTAAATCCAGTATATCACATGTCAGTAGTTATGTGAATTTTTGCGGCCAGAAGGATTTACAGATAGGTTGTTATGAAATATAATAGATGTAAATCAAATAGCGAGAACTTACGGGGTTTATAATACAGGGAATCAGGTTAAGCCTGAGCGGTCTCCGCCACTGTAACCAGGGAATACCCTTACACGATGCCACCCGCATGGGGAAGGCGTAAGAGGTGTGTTGATCTGGGAGCCAGGACACCGACCCGAAAGTTAACCATATGGTCCTTCGCGAGAAAGGGCAATGGTTATATAGTGGGTTTCCGCCCTGAATATACCATGTCCTCAGTCTTTTGTACTGGGGACTTTTAATTAGGAGTGGTTATAATTGAGGGGAAAATTGATATTTATTACTGGTGGTATCAGGAGCGGTAAAAGCGCTTTTGCCGAAAGAATTACATCTGAGTTGGGCCGGGAGATTACTTATATTGCGACAGCCCAGGCCCTGGATGCGGAGATGAAACACCGCATAGACCTGCACCGGCAGAGAAGGCCTGATAATTGGAACACTGTGGAGGAGCCTATAAAGGTAACTGAGTCTGTTCTGGAGCATGGCCATAATTGCGATGTAATCCTCCTGGACTGTATGACCATTTTGTTAAGCAATTTGATGTTTGCCCAGGAAGAAAAGACCGGTCAGCAGTTTCAAAAAGAATTTCAAAACGAAATCATTGAGGAAATCAGTTCCCTGGCAAAGACGGCCAGGGATGCCAGGGCCCATGTGGTTATAGTTTCAAATGAGGTCGGGATGACACTGGTGTCAGATAATTTCCTCGGACGTCAGTATCAGGAACTGGTGGGCCGCGCCAACCAGATTATAGCGGGAATGGCCGACGAAGCCTACCTGGTAGTGGCGGGACATCCTATAGAAATAAAAGGCGGAAGGAGCTAGAGTCAATGAAAACAAGCTGTATAATGCTGCAGGGTACGGGTTCGCACGTGGGTAAAAGCGTTTTGGTTGCGGCTTTGTGCCGGATATTTTTACAGGACGGATACAAGGTTGCCCCGTTTAAGTCACAAAATATGGCTCTTAATTCCTATGTTACGAAGGACGGGGGGGAAATGGGCAGGGCCCAGGTCGTTCAGGCCGAAGCGGCCGGCCTGGAGCCTGATGTGATAATGAACCCCGTGCTGCTAAAACCAACGGGGCAGGCGACTTCTCAGGTCATTGTGCTGGGTAAACCCGTAGGGAACCTATCTGCCAAGGAGTACCACGAAAAGTACAACATGTCGGTTCTGGAAGTGGTGAAGGAGTCATTAAATAAGCTGAAATCCGAATTTGAGGTTGTTGTTATTGAAGGGGCTGGCAGCCCCGCCGAAGTCAACCTGCAGGCTACCGAAATAGTGAATATGAGAATTGCCAGGATGGCCGACTGCCCGGTACTTCTGGTGGCTGATATAGACAAAGGGGGTGCCCTGGCATCAGTTGTCGGTACCCTCGAACTTCTCGACCCGGCGGACAGGGCCCGGGTGGCCGGTGTTATTATCAATAAGTTTCGCGGTGATGTCAGACTCTTTTATCCCGCCGTTGAATTCCTGGAAAAGAAGACCGGGGTTCCGGTACTGGGTATTGTCCCGTATTTCCAAGGCTTTAGAGTTCAGGAAGAGGACACTATCCCTGAGGAGACTTTGAAGGCAGGTAAAGAAGCGGTTGAAAATAAAATAGATGTTGTTGTCATAAACCTTCCCCATATCTCAAACTTCACTGACTTTGACCCTCTTGAGGATGAGCCTGACGTCCAGCTGCGGTATGTGGGCAAAGGCAGTAAACTGGGCAACCCTGACATAATTATTATTCCGGGCAGTAAAAATACGATTCATGACCTGGCGTATTTGGAGAAATCAGGAATGGCCGCCCGTATCAGGGAACAGGAACAAAGAGGCATCCCGGTAGTGGGAATCTGCGGCGGGTTTCAGATTTTGGGGCGGGAGCTCCATGACCCCCTGCATACCGAGTCAGATATAGACAGTATGAAAGGACTTGGCCTGCTAGATATAGTAACAACCTTTGACCCTGACAAGATTACCACCCAGGTGCAGGCGGAAGTCGTTGGCTCTGGGCCGCTGCTCAGCGGGGCAAAAGGGCGGCCGGTGACCGGCTATGAGATTCATATGGGCCGTTCGGAGCTCGGCGAAGGGGTCGAGCCAGCCTTCAGGATTTTTGAAAGGTCCACCAAAGGGGTGGATGTTCTGGACGGGGCAGTCCGAGCTGATGGCAGGGTCTTTGGAACTTACATTCATGGCATCTTTGATAATGACGGGTTCCGCCGGCATATCATCGACCTGATCAGGGAACACAAGGGTTGGGCTCCCCTGGCTGACAGTGACATCCTGACTGTGAGGGAACAGCGGGATAAGGACTTCAATAAGCTGGCCGATGTAGTCAGAAACAGCCTGGATATGGATAAGCTGTGTCAAATAATGAAACTGGACTCTGCTGACAAAGAGACCCGGCGGTTGGGGGCTATTTAACATGCTTCAGGTGGCTGCTGCCTATCTCCTTGACCTCGTTGTAGGTGACCCCAAAAAAATACCTCACCCTGTTGTAATAATAGGCAAAGGTATCGACATCATGGAAAAATACCTGCGTAAGTTGGTGGCGCCATTGATTGGACTGAAGGCTGCCGGGGTTCTGCTGACCATAATTACTGTGGGTCTGACATATATAATAATGTGGGGATTAATCAAGGGATTGGCTGGTCTTAACCACTGGCTGGGGCTGCTGGCCGGTATCTGGTTTTTGAGCACAACCCTGGCGGTAAAAGGACTCAGCAATGCTGCCATGGAGATATACGCCCTGCTTAAGGCGGGTGATATGGCCGGGGCCCGGCGAAAGGTCGGGTGGATTGTCGGGCGTGATACCGGAAACCTTGACGAGAGTGAAATTACCAGGGCCACTGTGGAGACGGTTGCCGAGAACATCGTGGACGGGATAATTGCGCCTCTGTTTTATGCTTTTATAGGTGGGGCACCGCTGGCTATGGCTTATAAAGCTGTGAACACCCTCGACTCCATGGTAGGGTACCGAAATGACAAATACCGTGAATTCGGCTGGGCTTCGGCCAGGTTTGACGACCTATGGAACTATATTCCGGCAAGGCTGACAGGTTTAACGCTTATTATGGCTTTTGCCGTCACAGGCAAACCGGTCGGAAAGGCAATGCACATAGTAAAGAGGGACTCTGCCGGGCATCCCAGCCCCAACAGCGGGATACCCGAAGCCGCGGTAGCCGGGGCCTTAGGTATCCGGTTAGGTGGAGTTAACTACTACGGCGGGGTGGAATCCTTCAGGGCCTATATGGGGGATCCTGAAAAGGTTTTGGAAAAAAGCCATATCCCCGAGACTGTCAAGATTATGCAGATAACCTCAGCAATTACGGTTTTGTTGGGAAGCGGCGCCGTGTACTGGGTTTCAATGTTACTGGGCCGGCCGGGACTGTGGTAAATTGAAACACTAAGGATGGAAGTAAGATGAATATTCCCAGAATAATGATAGCCGGCACCCACAGCGGGGTTGGCAAGACAACGATAACCACGGCAATTATGGCCGCCCTGGCTAAAAAAGGTTTTAATGTCCAGCCTTACAAAGTCGGGCCGGATTACATAGACCCCACTTACCATACTGTCGCTACTGCAAAACGCTCCCGGAACCTGGACACCTGGATGCTGGGTGAAGAAACAGTCTACAGGCTTTTTACGGGCTCGGCGGCAGCATCGGATATAGCCGTGATTGAGGGTGTTATGGGGCTTTTCGACGGTTCCTCGGCAACAGGGGATGAGGGTAGTTCAGCCCGGGTTGCCAAGCTCCTGAAGTGCCCTGTTCTCTTGATAGTTGATGTCAAGTCAATGGCCAGGAGCGCCGCTGCATTGGTTTCAGGTTTCGTGAACTTTGACCCGGAAGTGAAAATAGCCGGGGTGATTCTCAACAGAATAGGGAGTGAACGCCACCTCAGGCTCGTCAAAGAGGCTGTGGAAACATATTGCAGTATTCCGGTTGTAGGATTCATCAAGAAAAACGCAAAACTCGAACTCCCTTCCAGGCACCTGGGTTTGGTGCCTACAGTAGAGGGAGGGGCTCTGCCTGATACGGTTGCCGCCCTGGCTGATGAGGTCGGAGATGGGATTGACCTGGATATATTGTTGAAAATAGCTGAATTGGCAGAAATAATGCCCTCTACCTGGCCAGTCGCGGACACCGGTGCTCCCCACCCTGGCAGTGGCGAGTACCGGAATAATGGCACCACAGACAGGGCAAGAATAGGCATAGCATGGGATGAAGCCTTTTCCTTTTACTACCAGGACGGTCTTGAGGCCCTGAAAGAGCAGGGAGCGGAACTGGTGCGTTTTAGCCCTCTACATGACAATGGTTTGCCACCGGGGCTTGACGGTATATACATCGGCGGCGGCTTTCCCGAGATATTTATCGGGGAGTTGGCGGCAAACAGCGGGATAAAAACTGACATCATAACGGCAGGTAATGCTGGAATGCCTATTTTTGCCGAGTGCGGAGGGCTTATGTACCTGACCCGGGCCATTGTTGATTTTGACGGCCGGGAATATCCCATGGTAGGGTTAGTACCAGGTACCTGCAGGATGGAAAAGTCCCTGGTAGGGATGGGCTATATCGAAGCGGAATCATTGACAGATAATGTTATCGCCTCTACCGGCAAGAAGGCCAAGGGTCACGAGTTTCATTATTCAAGAATCATTCCTGACGGGCCGGAGTTTCAATATGCGTTCCGGCTGACGAGAAACAGATACAGGGAGACTATCCTGGACGGGTATGCCAATCAAAACATCCTGGCATCTTATGCTCACCTGCATTTTGCCTCAGACCCGGGACTGGCCCGCAGGTTTGTCGACAATTGCAGGCTTTACAAAAACAGATGCAATTGAGCGTTTGTTTAATAAGGAAGTGGATGGTATGCAAAAAATTAAGGAATTAGGTTTGGTTCAGGTTTTCACCGGCAAAGGAAAAGGTAAGACCACGGCTTCCCTTGGTCTGGCAGTCCGGGCGGTGGGGCACGGCTTTCGCGTACACATGATCCAGTTTATGAAGGGGCGTGGTTATGCCGGTGAGTTGACCACAGCCAACAGGTTAGCCCCGTACTTTACTATCAGCCAGTTTGGCCGCGGCTGCCGCATCGGTTCGCTGATTAAGCAGGGCCACAAGAAATGTACCGGTTGTGGGGAATGTTTTATCAAAGACAGGGGAGTAACCAGCGAGGATTTCGAGCATGCCCAGCTGGGTGTTGATGAAGCCAGGGATTACCTGCAGGAAGGGGCCTGTGATGTTTTGATACTGGACGAAATCGGCAATATCCTCCGGTATAATTTGGTAACTACTGACCAGGTGGTGGAATTGATTAAAAATAAGCCCAAGAATATTGAACTTGTCTTAACCGGCCGCGGGATTCCTGCCGAAATAGTTGATTTGGCCGACTTGGTTACAGAAATGACCGAAGTCAAGCACCCCTTCAAAAAAGGCGTTACCAGCCGCCGCGGGGTAGAATACTAGATTATTGTTGAGGTAAATTATGTGGGCTAGCTTTGTTTTTGCACTACAGTTTTTAACACGCATCCAAATTGCCAATCCGGAGTTCGATTATGACAAATGCGGCCGGGGTTCGGCTTTTTTTCCTGTGGTTGGGCTCGTGGTTGGGGTGGCTTTGCTGGTTGTGAGGCACATTGGCCTGGCGGTTTTTCCTCCTGTTATTTTGGCGTCTTTTTTGATAGTGGCGGAGGTTCTTGTTACGGGCGGTTTGCATATCGACGGGTTCATGGACAGCATGGACGGCTTATACAGCGGGCGGGACAGGGACCGCAAGCTGGAAATCATGAAGGACAGCAGGGTCGGGTCTTTTGGAGCACTGGGTTTGGCCTGTCTGCTATTAATCAAATTTGTTTTTTATGTTGAATTACTGAAATTGGACATGGTTGGCTGGCTGCTGGCGGTGCCAGTGTTTGGCCGGTGGTGCATGGTTTATGCCATCCGCTTTTTTCCTTATTTACGCCAGCAGGGATTGGGTAACCCGTATTCTGACTGTACGGGGAACCGGGAATTTACCTTTGCCACGTTTGTGCTGCTGCTCACCCTTGCTGTAACTTTGCGGGAAGGGGCCCTGGTTTTTTTGATACCTGTTTTATTAATCCATATTTGGGCACGACGGGTTGACAACACCATGGGAGGCCTGACAGGGGATATTTACGGGGCCATAGAGGAATTAGCGGAAGCAATGGGTCTGGTCAGTGTCTACCTCGTTTACACCAATTATCTGTTAAAATAACAAAAAGGCGGGTCTTATTATGCAAGGAACAGCAAGGGCACCAGGGACATGCGGCGAACTGGTACAAGGCAAAATAAACGGAATAAACTTTTTGGTCACCTGCCCGGTAGATATGTTCTCAGAAGTAACGGCCAGGCTGAACACACAGGGTGTGGTGCTGGCTGACAAAAGCCTGCTCAAGGTTAAACTGGCCGCAGAAAAGACACTACAGTTTTTGGGCAGACCCGAAATGGGTGCAGAGGTCCGGGTTACGTCATCTGTCCCATGCGGCAAGGGAATGGCCAGTAGTACGGCCGATATCGCAGCCACCTGTGCAGCTGTTGCTGTGGGTTTGGGAACCTGCCTTACCCCCACCGAAATCGCGGAAATTGCCCTGTCTATTGAACCTACTGACGGCCTTATGTTTTCCGGAATATCACTCTTCGACCATGTTGACGGGAAAGCGTGCCGGTTTTTAGGGAATGCGCCGGCGCTGGAAACTGTTATTGTTGACCTGGGAGGAACTATTGATACCATCGGGTTTAACGCCAATGCGGAATTGGAAATCCTGAACAGGCTGAAGGAGCACCAAGTTGCCGCGGCCCTGGAAAAAATGGAAAGGGCAGTAGCTTCCGGGGACTCCTGGCTGGTAGGTGAGGCAGCAACCGAGAGCGCCTTTGCCCACCAACAAATACTCTTCAAGCCGGAACTGGCTGGGTTGGTGGAAATCTGCCGGCGCCTGGGCGGAGTAGGAGTCAATGTGGCCCACAGCGGGACTGTGGTGGGACTGCTCTTCGAAACTGGGCGGATTGCTGCTGACAGGGTATTAAAGACTCTCGCCCGGGAAGGTTTCGGCGATATGTTTAAAGCCCGTATAATTGACGGCGGGGTAGAAGTATTACGGGAAAGCGCGGGTGAAAAGTCTTGGCAACCATTGGACGCATACATGGAGGGAACTTACGGGAAGCTGCGGAGAAATACGGGCTAGAGGAGAAACAGTTCATTGATTTCAGTGCCAATGTTAACCCTTTAGGCCCATCCCCGAGAGCCATCGAAGCAATTACCTCAAATCTGGGGGCTATTACCCATTACCCTGATTCGGAAGCTAAGGTTTTGCGCCGGGCAGCGGCGAAACTGGCAGGGTTACCGGAAGAAATGATAGTGGTGGGCAATGGGGCCATCGAAATCCTCTACCTGTTAATGAAACTGTTAAAACCGCGCCGGGCTCTTATCCCGGCCCCAACCTTTAACGAATATGAAGTGGCTGTGAGGATTAACGACGGTGAGGTGGAAGACCTTTTCCTCAGTGAGGGGAAGGGCTTTGCCGTTGATAAAGAAGATATTTTTAGGCACTGGGGAGTTACGGATGTTCTTTTTATCTGCAACCCGAACAACCCGACAGGGTGTCTGACCAAAAGAGAGGATATGCTGGAAATCATACAGAAGGCCGGGGAACAGGGGAAAACCGTGGTGGTCGATGAGGCGTTCATGGATTTTGTTGCTGACAGGGCCGCTTTTACCGTAGCTGACCTGGTGCCGGAGTACGATAACCTTTTTGTGCTGTATTCCCTGACAAAGTTTTATGCCATTCCCGGGCTGCGCCTGGGCCTGGGCCTGGGAAGCCCACAAATTATCAAGAAAATCAATGAAATCAGAGACCCGTGGAATGTCAACTGTTTTGCGCAGTTGGCTGGGGCGGCGTCATTGAATGATGATTCATATATCAGTTCAACAGTGACATATGTTGCTAAAGAAAAGGATTACTTGTTCAACAGAATTAACGATATATTAGGGCTGCGGCCTTTTAAGCCGAGTGTTAACTACATATTTGTGAATGTAAAAGAAACCGGTTTTTCGTCAACAGAAATCTGCCGGATGCTCGGTGAAATAGGTATCCTGGTGCGCGACTGCTGTTCCTACAAGAACCTAAGGCCCGAATATATAAGGGTGGCAGTACGGACAAGGGAAGAAAACAACAGATTGGTTGAGGCTTTGCTTGAACTGGGGAGGAAGTAGTATGGACACCATGACGAGGCTGTTTTTGGTAAGGCACGGCGAAACAGAGTGGAACAAGAGTCTGCGGTACCAGGGCCACCGGGACGTGCCGCTGAGTGACGAGGGGCGCGCCCAGGCCCAAAAAATTGCCCTCAGGCTATCACGCGAAAAAATAGCTGCGGCTTATGCCAGCGACCTGTCCAGGGCACTGGAGACTGCCAAAGCCATTTCCGGCTGCCACGGCCTGGAAGTCACCATAATGCCGGAACTTAAAGAGACCAATTTTGGCCGGTGGGAAGGGCTTACATACTCGGAGATTGACAAACAGTTTCATGATGTGATGCAGGGGTGGCGGACAAACCCCCGGGATACCAAAATCCCCGGTGGGGAATCCCTGGGGGAGGTGGCCGACCGGTGCTGGGTGGGCTTGAACAGGATTATTGACGAAAACCCGGACCGGAATGTGCTGGTAGTGGCCCACGGGGGTATTATCAGGATTGCTGTGGCCACCGTTTTGGGGATGAACCTCAATGATTACTGGAAAATAAGGCAGGACAACGTGTCTTTGAATATAATTGAATTCTTTAATAAGGACCGGGCTATATTGTGCCTGTTGAATGATATCAATCACCTCAACGGGATGTAGGGGGCTGTCTCAAAAGGGGCAGTCTTTTTGTGTGGGGCGGGGAAAGGACAGGTATATTCCTCCGAGCGGCAACAACGCCGTTCGGCTAAGCACTCCTTGCGGAGTGCTTAGCCGACGACGTCAGACCGCTCTGCGGAACACACCTGTCCTTTCCCCGGACTCAAGTAAGACTGTCTCTTTTGAGACAATATGGGAGAAAAATCGAGGGGTTGTCCCAAAAGAAACGTTGGGACGCCCCTCTTATTTGTCTTTCTGCACTTTGCCGTTAACATAAGAGGAAATATTGTTGTTTTGTGGAATACAAATGGCAACAATTTTTTAGGCTTATGGATGATTTGGTTCGTATATGAATGCATTAGCCGAAATCTGTCTATTTGGGGTTGAATATTTCGGCGTAAGAGCGCCACTTTATCGGAAAAAGAGAGCCGCCTTCACGGAAAATGAGAGCCATGATCACGGAATGGAGAGCCAAAGGGCTGTGGATACTGTGGATATTGTGGATAACTT
>JAJZQD010000126.1 GCA_021847735.1 Bacillota bacterium
AAAGTTCCGCAATATAAGGAAGGTTCCGGTATTTTTCCTCATAATCAAGACCGTAACCGACGACAAAAGCATCGGGTTGGATAAATCCGCAGTAATCGACCTTGATATTAATAAGCCGTTCCGACGGATTGTCCAGGAGGGTGCAAATATTCAGACTGGCAGGTTTGCCGGACTGCAGGTACTGGCAGATGTACCCAAGAGTCAACCCGGTACCTATCACATCCTCTACCATCAGGACATGCCGCCCTGTAATGGAAAGGTCGAGGTCCTTGGTGATGCGTACGGCACCGGTTTCGTTTGTTACACCGGGGTGGACCCCAATGGATAGAAAATCAAGGCTTAGCGGAATAGTCAGCTGACGGGTCAGGTCCGCTACAAAATACAATGAACCTTTTAGAATACTGACGATCACAGGGTCTTTATCCTTATAATCCGCGCTGATCTGACGTCCCATTTCCGCCACTTTGCGCCTGATGTTCTCTTCACTGAACAGGATTTTACCTACAGTGGGTTCACTCATTTCTTATCGGCTCCTTCACGCCCAAACCTTTTCAAAAGTGAGTAGAAATCGTCTTTAAAAACAATATTGATATTGGTCCCCGGATATAATTCTTTCAGCAGTCGTACCTTTTTCTTTTTTTCGGAAACATATTTTTGCTCCATCGTCGTTAACTCAATATATGTATCAAAGTGAGGAAGATAAAAATCCGGGGAAAAAGCTTTGGTGATGCTGCCTTCAGCATCCCATTCAATGGGAAAGGTCCGTGGTTCGTATTCCCAGGTTATGCTGTACATATCAAGGATTTTGGCAAATTCCTCTTCCGATGGGTGTTTAAAAGAAACAGGTTTATTTTCTTGTAAGGTTTCCGAAATAACGGGGCGAGCAGCGGCCGCTTTTTTTACTTCCGCCAGATTGGCTAACAGTGCCACAGCCTCGTCAACCCCAATTTTGTCGGTGTTTAATGTAAGGTCATACAACCCGGGGTCTGACCAGTCTTTTCCATAAATAGTATTTATAAATCTTCTATGCTTGCGGTCGCTCAGTTCCAGGAATCTCTCAGCATCCTGTTTTTCCAGCCTGTGGGTTTCAAGCACCCTGTCCAGCCTGACGGAGTCAGAGGCTATAATCCTTATATGCAGAGCTCCCGGGTGACCGGAAAAAATCACTTGGGCGCCTAATCCCAAAATTATTACCGACTGTTTTTCTACTATTTCCCAAAGCCTTTTTTTTATGTAATCGGCAAAGCTCGATCCTTCCCCACTTGGGTTTAGGTGAAAACGCGGGCTCTCCGCCAACATGCCCAATTCATGACTGTTGGCTACTTCCGGCAGCCATTGGTTAAGCACAAGGTCATGGCTTATTACTTCCAGGCCGAGCCGTTGGGCGAGCTGTTGAGTTATTTCAGATCCGAGGCTGCCGGTTTGACGGGAAACGGTAATAAAGAACAACTTGGTCACCACCTGATCTCAAATTAATAATCATCGTTTCAACCAATATTGTACCACAAATTATAACAAACGGTATTAATATACACTGCGAAATTCAAAGAAAACTACAGCTGTAGTTATTCACGCGAAGATAGGTCATAGGCAACTTCATGCAAAGGCACTTTTTGGCTATTTTTAAACTTTGACGAATTAACCCCCATAAGGTAGAATAAAAATAAGCTCCAAGGAATTCCTAAGACGGAAAACCTGAAACGCTAAGAAGCGGAAGCTGAGAGAATCTACATAATAGTGGTTCCGGTGAAATTAGTAAATCACTATATCAACGTGGTCAGTGAGAAGGTTTATATGACAAATCAACGACATCGAATCATTGTTCGTCAGACCGTTAGATGGTTCAGACGAGTGGCGCGTTGAAGGGAAGGTTGCCATATAGGTTGAGTAGCTGGATGAACGTGAAGATGAAGGGGCCAACGAAAAGTTGAGGATTGAAGTGGAAGTGCATTAGCCGGACAGGCGGGAAGTTAATAAAGGTTCGTTGGAGCTTAGAGATTTAGGGGAGTGGCCCATAAGTTTATTACTTATGGGCCACTCCCCTATTTTTGTATTAACATAAGTTCTTACAGGGAAATGAGATCTCTTGTAGAAATCTATTGAAACCATGTCACAAAAATCCCCACAGCTTTGTTATAGAGATGAAGAGGTTAAGGGAGGTGCGCCCCGCTTGCTTGATAAATCACCCCGGGAAAGGTTTATCAAAAAAGACGCCGAGTTTCAAAAGCTCTATAAGCAGTATTTCGCCATCGTATTCCGGCATGTCAACTACCTGTTGGGGGGCCAAAGCCCCACCGCCGAGGAGATTGTCCAGGAAACCTTCATCAGGCTGTATAATTCACCGCCGCTGACCCAGGATAACCTGTCAGCCTGGCTTTTGCGGGTGGCCACCAACACAACCTACAATTACCTGCGCAGTGACAAGCGGCGGTCGGCCAGGGAAGAAAAGGTACACAACCTCAACTGTGTCAGGCAGGAGGCCGCAGACTCTGCGGAGGAGGTTTACCTGCACAACCAGCAGGTCCTAGCTGTAAAAGAAATCCTCGAACTGCTGCCGGAGAGGGACCGCATGTGCCTCCTGCTGAGGTTCTCCGGCTTCAGCTACGGGGAGATCTCTGAAATAACCGGAGTCGGGCTAACTTCCATGGGAACCGTTCTAGCCAGGGCCCAGGCCAGGTTCAAAAAAGAATTTCTCGCGAGGAATGGAGGGAACAGCTGATGTGCTTAGATGAAGGAACCTTGCAAGCCTATCTTGACGGCGAAGTTACAAAAGAAAAAAAACAGCAGATAGAAAACCATCTAGCTGCCTGTTCCCATTGCCAATCCCATTTAAAAGAACTGGAAAACAACAACACCTTCGTTAACCTGCACCTCACCACCTACAAAAAACACCTAGACCGCATGGAACCGGCAATCGGTTACAAACCCGGTTACCATGCGGATATAAGCAAAGACGAAAACCACCAACGAAAAAAAGGAGTGTTGGCCATGCTCGCCAGATATAAAAAAATCATTGCCGCCGCGGCCGTGGTAGCCAGCCTGGGGATATCCCTAAGTTTTGCTCCGGTGCGCACCGTGGCCGCCCAGCTTTTGACCCTTTTTCGGGTACAGAAAATTGAAACCACCGGTATCAGCATAGATGACCTGAACCACATCCAGCGGGCCTTCTATAACAACGGAACCAAACTGAACATCGAGAATTTCGGCAAAATATCAAGTCAACGGACGGGGAACTCCACTCAGGTTAGCTGGGAAGAAGCCCAAAAGGCCCTTAGTTTTAAACCCTTGAAGCCGTCATATCTGCCGGACAAAATGAAAATGCAGCCGCGTTACGATTTAGAACCCATTACAAATATCAACTTCACTTTAAACGTGAAAAATGTCAATGCCGTCATCAGTGAACTGGGCGGCAAAAACCTGCTGCCGGACGGCCTGGAAGGCAAGACCTTCACCCTCTCTATGCCTCAGGCCCTGCATCTTTCAGCCTCCGACGGCGGGGGCAGCGATATCAAACACCTGAGCCTAATCCAGGCCCCCAGCCCGGAGATCAAACTCCCCGAAGGGATGAACGTGGACGAAGTCAGGAAGGCCATCCTGGACCTGCCGGTAATCCCGCCTGAGGTAAAACAGAAACTGGCAGCCTTAAAGGACTGGCAGAACACCCTTTATGTGCCCCAGCCCAAAAACGGCACCACTGAAGAGATCACGGTAAACGGCGGCAGCGGTGTGATTATCAAAGACGGCCAGTCTCCGCTCACCCTTATATGGCAGAAAAACGGGATGCTGTATATCATGAACGGGAATAACATCAGTGCGGATGAACTGATGAAGACCGCCAATTCACTGGAATGACAGGAGCGCCACAATGGTGATAAAAATTGACGGACTGACAAAATGGTATGGCGACAAATTAGGCTGTCAGGATATTTGCCTCGCGGTTTCCGTGTGGCAAGTATTCGGCTTTCTGGTCGAGAACGTGGCCGGCAAGAGCACCCTGTTCA
>JAJZQD010000031.1 GCA_021847735.1 Bacillota bacterium
CGCACCCGACTTAATAATATTGTTTTTAACGCCGTCGGCGGCATAAGTAGGTTTGACTCCCATAGCGTGGCAGCTTACACAACTCTTTAGATCGTTTTCAGCATCAAGGCCGTGAGTGTTGAGCCATGTTGGCACAGTATGGGTTTTCGGGGTAAAGATAGACTTATGGCAGGTTTCGCAAGACCAGCTGACACTCTTAATGTTCTTAACACCGTATTTCGCGGGGTTGAGGTGACAGGAAACACAGGTGTCCATATCAGGTCTTACGTATTCCTTAATCATATTCTTTTTGCCATCTTCATCGTTCCAAGCGGCCAAATCGTCGCCTGCTTTGGTAGCCGCTCTGCCGGCAATATTGCCGTGGGCAACCCCGGAGTGACATTTGACGCACCCCACCCCTACCTTTTCATGGTATTCGTGGGGGTCCTTGAGGTCTCCCGACAAAGTAAAGGTCCTTGTCTTAATTGAGTGGCACTGTTCACACAAGTGACTGGGCAACTCTCGTTTCATGTGCAATGGCATTTCTTCTTCGTAACCGTTAGTCAGATAAGTATATAAGTGCTTTGTGGCAACCATTTTTTCTAACAGAATATTTACTACCCCTGGTTCCATATGACAGTCAACACAAGCTATTTGACTGTGGGACGAATACTTCCAAGTAACATACTCCGGAGTCATTGCTTTATGACATAGTTTACAAAAGTCCGGTGACATAGTCAAAGAAATTCCGCCAACCGTAGCTACCAACAAAAATAATAACGTTCCACTTATCAGGATAAATAATTTTAGCTTATCTTCGGTCTTTGACATGTCAAATTTTAGCTTATCGCGTAAACCCATCTTCAAATAAGCCTCCTCACCCCATAATATTTCTTGCGCTACAAATCACATTTGCCATCAAAAAAAACGCCATTCTCAGTTGGAGCAGAAATTGTAATATAATGTCTGAGGCGCTCGATAACAACCCAGGATGTAATGTTTCGCTATGTTTAACAACCGTTTAAAAACTACGGCACATTCTTGTTTTCCATCAGAAAATTATTCTACGTAAAATGGTAAAGTCCTTCTTTTATTTGGAATTCTTTGTTTCATAAAATAAATTGTAGAAATTGTGCCATCCCTGATTTACCTAGGGTTTCTAGAACTTTCTTTTGCCGATGAAGTCGGCAATAACTGCCAAACAATTGGTTGCTCCGCCTGAAGGAAGGTAACTTAGCTGTTTCTTGGCTTTTGCCAGATAACAATAAGATACCGCAAATGATTTTTCAATGGCTCCGCAATTTTTAATAATTTTAATAGTCTCTAGGACTTCACCTTCCTTTTTGTTTTTATTCGCAATAATCTCCGCCAGTCTGTGACGGGACGGCGACGCGGCCAGGGCAAAGATGACCGGTAAAGTCACAATACCCTGCCTTAAATCACTACCAACAGGCTTGCCCAGTTGATGTTGACTGGCAGTAAAGTCGAGGATATCGTCAGTAATCTGGAAAGCCATTCCTAAATAATAGCCGAATCTGGCGAGAGCCCTAATATGATAATCGGGTGCTCCACAGGCAACGGCCCCCAACTCACAACTGGCTGAAATCAATAACGCCGTCTTTCGCTTTATTCTGAAAAAATAGTCCTTCACCGTTTGTTGGGCATCAAAGCTGGAAACAATCTGTTGAATTTCTCCTTCACACATTTTAACACTTATTTCTGCGAGTATCCTGCTTATGACCGGATTATCACATTTGGCAATAAGAATGAGGGATTGGGCGAACAAATATGTACCGGTGTAAATCGATATCTGGTCACCCCAGTTTGCTTTAACAGTAGGAATACCCCGTCTGGTATAAGAATCGTCAATCACATCATCGTGTACCAAGCTAGCCATATGAATAAGTTCTAAAGCCATTGCCAGTGGTATCAGTTTGTCGGGATTATAGCTGTAAGTCTTTCCTGCAACTAACGCGAAGGCAGGCCTTAAGCGTTTACCCCCCGCATTTAGTAAATGCGCAGAGGTTTCTGTCAATAACGGATCCCGCGTTTTTACTATCTTTTGCAGTTCTTTTTCGACGGTCTTTAGATCAGTTCTTATAATGTTAAATAGCTCGAGCCCTTTCATTCTCCCACCCGCTTGTCGTAATAAGGCCGTATATGTAAAAAACAGGCCCAGCTTGTTCACTTGCAATATATTCGATAAATTAAAGAAAATTCCTGCCGCCCGCAAGAAATTTGAATCGGTGAATTATCAAGATGTCAAATCACCCTTTTTGCCGGGACCTTTAACCCGGGGCAATGACAAAAATAAGTGTTCGCAAAAAAAGAGCAGATTAAACCTGCTCCAATTTCGCTGACTAGTTATTTTCCGGCTCTCTGGCAGCTTCACTTAATTCTTTCTGAATATCTCTGGAAGCACTCTTAAATTCGCTAATTGCTTTGCCTAAGGCTTTGCCTACTTCTGGTAGTTTCCCCGGTCCAAAAATTATCAGGGCAATAATCAGGACTAGCGTTAATTCGCCAAATCCAAGGTTAAACATCTTAGCACCTCCAATTCCCTGACGATATATGTTGATTTTGGTCAATTATAGTGTTATTATCTCATAGTCTGGGACAAAAGTAAACTTAAATAAAAGTAACAGTCACATATTGTCACATATCAGTTGGACAGATTAACTGTACAAATTATTTGTACAAAGTTGCTTTGATATATCTGTTATGTTATAATATTATCTGTTTACGGGAGCGGATTGGGCCTGGTGGCTCGCCTGGTCTTCAAAACCAGTTGACGGGCAGCGATCCTGTCCGTGGTGGGTTCGATTCCCACACGTTCCCGCCAAAATTGTCTATTACATTTAACGGAGTGAACCTCCGTTTTTTTGTATTTAATTTTGAAGAAACACGCTTCCCATCCGTTGGCAATTTCGCTATTTGTTGTTTAGTATGGAGCAAACAGAACCGTTTTTTAATATATATATTTAATAGAAGGTATTCTGGGCTGGAGTTGTTTACCGGTGAAAAACAAAAACGACACTTCGGTTAGAAAACTCGTTATTTGCTCTCTTCTGGCGTCCCTGACAGCCCTGCTGCAAATTTCGGCCGCTTTATTTCCCGGCCCCGGACATGTTTTGAGCGCTTTTTGCACACTCCCCATAGCCCTCGCCGCATTTATAGGACCTAGTACCGGTGTAATGAGTATATTTGTATCTACTTGGCTTACCCTCATAATACAGCCTGCCGAACTACCTATCCTTACTCTTACAACCGCCCCGCTGGGTCTTGTCATTGGCTCAGGGCTGCACTACTCTGCCAAACCCCTGACCGTTATCCTGATCGGTACGGCGAGCCTTACAGCAGGGATGTCCCTACTTACCTTTGGCCTGGGTTTGCCGGCATTCGGCCCATTTTTAGCCAATAAAGATTTTGTCCCTTTGATTCTTTTTTATACCGGTTTTGCCTTTATATACAGTGCCGCCTGGTTCAGTTTTACAGGCAGAATAGTGAAACTGCTCCATCGAATGGGTCTTCTCTCCTATGCCACAAAGCGCGAATAAGCAAACATGATGTTCAGGCATACCAGAAATCCCGAACTGATATTTAGCACTATATTATGAATGTAGTCCTTTTTAATCACGCTTGCCATAATTATATAAATAGGAAACAAAACCAGGATAAACCTTGGCATACTGAACATCATTGAACCCAACCTTTTGCAAAGAGTTTTCTAGGTTATTATACCCGGTATTATTGAGCAAATACCTGGCAGCTAACGGTTTAAAAGGTAAACATAAAAGAGTGAGGTATTGGCTACTTTGCACTAATTGAGTAACCAATACCTCACTGTACTGTATAAATATAGACCGGCTTAACCTACTTTCACTTTTTGCTCCTGTAAAACATACATGAACGCTTTAACTATTTCAGGGTCAAACTGAGTGCCGGCACACCTCTCTAACTCCTCTATGGCCTCATTGAAGCTTTTTCTTTTTCGATAAGGTCTGTTGCTGGTCATCGCGTCAAAACTGTCAGCAACCGCCAGGATTCGTGCATGCAAAGGGATTTGCACTCCTTTTAACCCTCTGGGATAGCCGTTTCCGTCAAAATGTTCATGATGGTATTTAATTAAAGGAAGGGTTTGACTGAGGGAATCCACGGCTTTAATAATTCCCGCTCCCCAGAAAGGGTGTTTCTTGACCATTTCAAATTCTTCATCGGCAAGGGGGCCCCTCTTCATTAATACGCCCCTGCTTACCTCTATTTTACCTATATCATGTAAAAACGCGCCCATTTTAATTGTTTTAACTTCGTCTTCGGGCAGGCCAAGCTCTTCAGCTATTGAGACGGCGTACCTGCCGACACGTTCGGAATGGCCATACGTATATTTATCTTTGGCGTTAATGATACGGACCAGCATTTTAATTGAATTAACAAGCTCAACTTCGGACTGGTCCAGATCCTGCTTCAATTCGTCCAAAACAGAAAAATACAATTCGACCTTGTTTCTTGAACAGCATTTGGCCTTATATAAGGCCTCGTCAGCCAACTTGACCAGCTCTTCTTTGTTTTTTGCATTTTCCGGGAATGAAGCAACACCTATGGAGACGGTAACACGCCCTTCAGGTTGCTGTTCACGACCCGGGAACGGAAATGCTTCAACAGCGGTGCGAAGGTTTTCGGCAACCTTTAGGCCGTGTTGGTTATCTGAACCATAGAGAATGATAGTAAACTCCTCACCGCCGTACCGGGCAACCATATCGTTAGGGCCCAATTCGCGGATTAAGAGTTGTGCCAGTTCTTCCAGAAGCTTGTCACCGGCCTGATGCCCGAAGAGGTCATTATAATATTTAAAGTGGTCAATATCCAAAATCATTAATGTTATTGACTGGTTTTCCTGTTCGGCAAAAGACACGGCTTTAGCAAGGCAGTCCTGGAAATAGCGGTGGTTGTAGAGTTTTGTCAAACCGTCGGTGATAGCCATCACCTGTAATTCAATATTGGCTTTTTCAAGCTCTTCTTTCTTTTGCAGAATGTCTTCTCTCATCACTTTGATTCGCTCAACCATTGAGTTAAAAGAAGATGCCAAAACACCAATTTCGTTTTGGGATTTAATGTTTACGTTGAAGTGATAGTCGCCGGCGGCAACCCGTTGGACGCCCTCCAGCAGGATTTCCAAAGGCTTGGTGATGGCCTTTGATTCAAGAAACGTAATAAAAAACGCCAGTAAACAGATTAATATCGTGACCATAATCATGATGTTTCTTAAATGAACGGCAGAGCGAAGAGCCTGATCTTTGGGGTACTCCACCAATACCCCCCATCCCAACTCCGGCACGAAGGAATATCCGGTAAGGAACGATTTATCATTGATAGTTGTTTCCCGGAATCCCGAATTCCCTTTCAGCAAATGCTGCACAATTTCGTTTTGTTTAGCAATTTTCATTATCAGGTCTTTATTGGGATGGTACAGTATGCTCCCCTGTTTGCTTATCAACTGGATAACCATACTTGGGTCATGATATTCCTTCTCAATGATAGTTGATATTTTAGTACCACTCTTAATGTTTAAGCTGCCGGACAAAACCCCTATGACCTTACCAGATTGATCTTTTATAGGACTGGCAGTTACCACTACATTGTTACCCGTTGTGGCAGTAAAAGGCTCCGATATCGTAGGCTTTCCGTCTTTGAGAGCACGCCTGACATAAGGTCGCTGCGATATATCCGTCCCAATAATGGACGCCTTATATGGCACAAAAGCCAATATTTTACCTTTTTCGTCTATGAGGGAAATGCCGTCAAATACCTTGGTAAGATTATACAGCCGCGTTAATTCGGCCTGGGCCTTTACGCGGTCCGACCCGCTTACTGACTTGTCTGCCGCCATTGATTTTACGGCAGTCATCGCTGAAGACATCACGGAACCAACTTCGTTGGAAATGTCTGAGGCAATTTCCTGGTTCCGGGCCAGAACCTGTTCCTTGGAATACTCGTAAAAAACAAAAAGCGCAAGCACGCCAATGACGATCGAAGCCACCATAACTATACTCAAGGTGAGTAGAAGTATTTGCCTGTTTAAGCCTTTAAGCCATAACGCCATGTCCCAACCCGCCCTTTGTAATCGGCAAATTCGAGGATGTTATTAGACTATCGCACCCATTAATCAGTGATTTACTATTTTCGACATTGTTTTTGTTTTTCCTCTTTTAGTATTTATTGGATGTTTAATAAAAAGTCTTGGGTGGTAGATCCTGTGGAATTATACTTGGGCTTTTCTTGATGTTTCCGTATAAAAAAGCAGGCTGTTCAAAAACAAGTATAGCGCGAAGCCCGTTTCACCGAGGCCGGAAGCGTACTGGTTTGTACGTCGAGGACATCGGTGAAACGGGCGACAAAGCTAGACAAAGTTTTTCAACAGCCTGAAAAGCCCTTAAGGCTTCTTCTTAAATCAATGCTATTGTTTTGGCAGCCACTGTTTATGACGGCTGGTTTGAAGCAGGCAGTTCCACGGGCTTTTTCTTGAATTTTCTTTTAAGAAAGCCGCCAATTTTATGTTTATAGTCATCTATAATGGTATAGGTAACAGGGATTACTATCAGTGTAAACAAAGTAGAAGTCGTCAACCCTCCGATTAATACCCAGGCCATGCCGGACCTAGTTTCGGCACCTTCACCAAGGGCAAGGGCTGTTGGCAGCATACCGAAAATCATGGTAGTGGTTGTCATAACAATAGGCCGCAATCTTGTCCGTCCGGCTTCCATCAATGCCTCCCGCAGGGAGAGTCCGCGTTCCATCAGGGTATGGGTGTAGTCGATTAACAAGGTACCGTTCTTAGCTACCAGACCGTCCATCATAATCAAACCGATCATAGAGAACAGGTTCAGAGAGTTGCCGGTGATTGCCAAGGCCAGAAATGCACCCACTACACCAAGGGGCAAAGCCATCATCCTGATAAAGGGTGTCATAAACGATTCGTAAAGCATGACCAACACCATGTAGACCAGGACAATCGAGAGAACCAAAGCCGATATAAGGTCGGCAAATGTTTCCTGCATACCTTCCGCCTGACCGGTAAAGTTGATATGGTAACCGGGCTCAAGTCTGATGGTGTCAACTTTAGCTTTGGCTTCCTGAACAAACTCATTCAATGCCCTGCCGCGCAAGTTCCCGTTTACTGTGATGGCCCGCTGCCGACCAATCCGTTTAATCTGGGTCGGACCACTGCCAGAACCAACCTCGGCCAGTTGCTGCAGCTGTACCACAGCGCCTGACATGGTGGTTATCGGCAGTGTTTTAATATCTTCAATATCAGACTTGTTTAACCCTGACACTCGCACCATCATATCGGTCTCATCATTACCTTCCCGGTATTTCCCGGCAACAGTACCGTTTAGGCTGGCTCTTACCGAGCGGGCAACCTCATCTACGGCGAGCCCCATTGAAGCAGCTCTCCGCCGGTCTATCTTAACCTGGATCTCCGGTTGGCCCAACCGCCAGTCTGTATCCACGTCCTGAGCCCCGGGAATACCTGTTACAACAGTTTTTACCCGGTCGGCCAGGTCAACGATTTTTTCGGTAGAGGGTCCGGTTACTTCAATCTGGATATCTCCGCCAGGAGGGCCCATATTGTCCGCTTCAGAGACAGTTACCTTACCTTCTACAAACCCGGCACCCCATTTCCTAATCTGGTCACCCACCTCCCAGATTGTCCTGCTTCGTTCTTTCTTGCCATATAGTTGAATTCCGATTCTGCCCAGGTGGGAGCCGGCAGAAGAGGCTCCCATCCCCCCGGCAGAACCAAGGGTAGTATGGTAGTACTTGATTTCAGGAATAGTTTTAATATAGTTTTCGACTTTCAATAAAGCCGCGTCGGTCTTTCCAATTGGTGTGCCGATGGGTAACTCCAGGCTGACTGACAACTCCCCCTGGTCACTTTTTGGCATTTGCTCGGCTCCGATAATATTCAGGGCAGGCAGGGTTAAGCTGGCTAAAAACAACACAATAACTGTAACCAGCACTGTTTTCCGATGGCCGAGGGACCATTGAAGCAGAGAAATATAGTGGTCTTTAACCTTTTTCCCCCAAGGGGCGGTGCGTTTCCACAGCAATCCCAATAGAGATTTGCGCCCCGAAGCTGTTGTCTCGTCATGAGGAATGGCACTTCCGCTCCCACCATTGCCATTATCCTTTCTGAACAGCTTGGAAGCCAACATCGGGGTAAGCGTAAAAGAAACAAAAAGGGAAAATAGAGTGGCAAATACTACAGTTAAACCGAACTGCCGGAAAAACTGGCCTATCATTCCCTGCATGAACGCTATCGGGGTAAACACCACGACATCTGACAGGGTGATAGCCACAGCTGCCATACCGATTTCCATCCGGCCGTCCAGGGCCGCATCGGCTGGGTCCTTGCCCATCTTCAGGTGACGGTGGATATTTTCCAGGACCACGATAGAGTCATCCACCAGGATACCTATACACAGGGCCAAACCCATCAGGGAAAGCATATTAAAGGTAAACCCGGAGAAAAACATCATCATCAGTGCCGCCAGTAAAGAGGTCGGAATTGCCAGTGCTACTATTACAGTTGAACGCCACTCCCGAAGGAAGAAGTAAAGGGCCAAAGCCGTAGTGAGAATGCCCTCGATGATTGAATTCCTTGTATCATTGAGGGAGGCCCGGATAAACTCCGATGTATCCCGGGAAACTATGATTTTAACATCCTTGGGAAGCTCTTTTTGAATATTGACAATTTCCTTTTTGACGCGCTCCCCTACTTCAACTACGGAAGCGTCGCTTTGTTTAAAGACCATCATAGAAACGGCGCTAACCCCGTTAACCCGGCTGTACTCGCGCAATTCCTGGTGCCCGTCAGTGACTTCCGCCACCGCGCTTAGGGGAATAGTGCTGCCATTCCCCAACGGAATATCCAGGTTTCGGATATCCTCCAGGTTTTTGAATTCGCCAAGGACCCGCACGTTATACTCCGCTTCCGGCCGGTCCAGCCTTCCACTGGGCTGGTTAAGGTTTTCCGCCCGCAGGCGGTTTATAACCTGGTTAATTGACAGGCTGTAACCTGATAATTTGGCTCTATCAATTGAAATGGCTATCTCCCGCTTCTCTCCCCCTACCACTGACACATCGGCTACCCCGCCGATTCTTTGAAGTCGGTCTTTTATCATGTCTTCGGCAATCTTTTTGGTCTCGTAAAGGGGCCGGTGGCTTTGTAAAGCCATAACTAGCACAGGCTGGTCATTCATATTAAATTTATAGACAACAGGGTCGCCTGCATCCTCGGGAAGCTGACCTTTTACCATGTCAACCTTTTTCTGAACATCCATGGCCGACTGGTCGGCATCAGCCGACATTTCAAATTCCAGGGACGTAAACGTAAAACCTTCGGAGGCCTGGGAACTGATTTTTTTCAACTTGCTTAGGGATGCCAGTTGGTCTTCGATGGGCTTGGTAACCTGGGTCTCAATTTCCTCCGCCCCGGCCCCGGGGTAACTGGTAACTACATATACGGCCGGAAAGTTAACCGCCGGAAAAAGTTCAACCCCCATTTTATTGTATGTATATAATCCCAGAACCACAAAAACCATGATAATCATGCTCATCATAGCCGGTCTTTTAATGGCAATTTTGGTTAGATTCAAACGCAGTCCCTCCCCGGTTATCTCCGACCGACTAGTCGGTCTGATTATGATTTTACCATAGGCGTTAATCACTGTCAATCATAGTGATTATTGGAAAATGCATATTCCTTGATTTCTGTTTTATATGTCCCGTTTAATGTAAAAAATCGGCAGCCACCTGCTGACAGTCTACGATGAGGTACTGCTGATAAGCGTGTTCGGGGTAATCATGGTATGCCTTGCTATGTGGAGCTTCATCAATGCCGAACAATAAGGAAAAAGTGGTTGTCTCAGAAGAGGCAAACTCTTTGCTTTGGGCACGTTAGCAAGGGAAGGGCAGATATATTCCTTCGAGCGAGCAACAACTCAGCCAGCAAACCGCTCCCGCATACGCGGTCGCGGGCTGGCGGACGTCAGCCTCGCTCTCCGGAACATACCTGCCCTTCCCTTAATATTTCTGTCACAACTAAAGTAAGCCCGCCTCTTTTTAGACGGTTATGAGGAAAAAATGGTGTAAAGCAACCCACATTTTTATTAACACAAAAATCTTTAAAACCTTGAATTATAGAATCTTGCTGAGAAAAGCCTTGGTCCGCTGATGCTGTGGGCTGCCAAAGACTTGCTCCGGCGTGCCTTCTTCAATAATCATGCCCTCATCCATAAAAATTACTCTGTCCCCCACTTCCCGGGCAAACCCCATTTCATGGGACACCACAACCATTGTCATACCTTCACGGGCAAGATTCTTCATGACAGCAAGAACCTCCCCGACCATTTCGGGGTCGAGAGCGGATGTGGGTTCGTCAAAGAGCATTATTTTTGGCTGCATGGCCAACGCCCTTGCTATGGCTACCCTCTGCTGCTGACCTCCAGACAATTGGTCGGGGTAGACATCAGCCTTATCGCTAAGACCAACTTTGTTCAGCAGTTTTAAAGCGGCTTCGTACACTTCTGCCTTAGCGGTTTTTCGCACTTTCATCGGAGCCATAGTAATATTCCCCAGGGCAGTTTTATGTGGGAACAGATTGAACCTTTGAAACACCATACCCACTTCTTCGCGAACTTTATTGAGATTGGTCGCCGATCCATTTAGAGGGATATTGTCTACGGTTATTTCTCCGGATGTAGCATCCTCCAGCTTGTTAATACACCGCAGCAATGTGCTTTTCCCGGAACCGGAGGGTCCGATTACGACTACAACCTCTTTTTCTTTTACATGACATGATACCCCTTTAAGGACCTCCAAGGTGCCAAAACTCTTATACAGGTCTTTAATGTAAATCACCGGTTCTCAGCCTCCTTTCCAGAAAAGCAATTAGACGGGAGATACTAAGGGTCATAACCAGGTATAATACAGCCACGGTAATATACACTTCAAAAGGTCGATAAGTTGAGCCCACAATGGTTCTACCAGTCAGCATCAATTCCTGCAAAGTTATTACCGATACGAGAGATGAGTCCTTAAGCATGGCAATGAACTCATTACCCAACGGAGGCACAATTCGTTTAAAGGCCTGGGGAAGAATTACATACCGCATGGCTTGTCCGTAGGACATTCCCAGGGAGCGGGAAGCTTCCATTTGCCCCTTGTCAATTGATTGTATTCCCGCCCGAAATATTTCGGCAATATATGCCCCGCTATTTATACTGAGGGCTGCAACTCCACTTATCCATGGGTTGGGGACGTACCCGACCAGTTGTGGTAACCCGAAATAAATCAGGTATATTTGCGCTAACAAAGGTGTCCCCCGGAAAAAATCGATGTATGTAGCTGCCAGAAACCTTGATAACCCAAATTTCGATATTCTGAATAGACTGGTAAACAGGCCTATGACAGTTCCTATGCCCACTGCCAAAACAGTTAACTCTACAGTCATTAGCGCGCCCTGTAACAAAATCGGAATTCTGTCAATTATTATTTCCCATCTCATAATTCTGCCCCTTTGCCAGAAAAAATGCGTAACGCGCTAGCGTTACGCATTAATTATTTAAAATATTTTAAAACCTGTCCATAAACCCTGACATTCTTTATTCCGGGAAATATTTTTTAACCAGGGAGTCGTAAGTACCGTTTTCTTTAACTTTTTTAATAGCATCGTTAACCTTTTTAGCCAACTCTTCATTTCCAAGCTTCATAGCCATTCCATAATACTCTTTTTCGAATTTGTCACTGTCAACCTTGGTCAGTTTGGAGTTGGGGTTTTCCTTAATATAAGCCAATACCACCGGCTTGTCGGCAACTACAGCGTCAACAGCCCCGGTCTTCAGTGCCTCTAAGGCATCAGGTGTGGTATCGAACTTCTTAATTTTATCGAAATTGTCTTCCGGTTTTACGTTGTAGAATTTTGCTGCCCAATAGTGACCGGTTGTATTATTCTGGACCCCGATAGTTTTTCCTTTTAAATCATCCAGGGATTTAATCGGGGAACCTTCCTTAATTCCGACAGACTGAACAATATTAAGATACGGTTCGGAAAACAGAGTGCTTTTCTTTCTTTCTTCAGTAATAGTCATAGCCGATATAACTATATCGGCGGCCCCGCTTTCCAAAGATGGAATCAGACCGTCCCAAGCTACGTGGGTAAGCTCGGCTTCATAGCCCATTTCTTTGGCAACCGCTCTGATAAATTCAGCGTCAAAACCTACAATATTGTTATCTTTGTCTTTGAATTCAAATGGGGCATACGCAGCTTCGGTAGATACCTTTAGGATTTTCTTTTCGGCCGGTGGACTTGGGTTGGTGCCTTCCGTCTTGGCGGCTTCCTGTTTACCGCCACAACCCGCTAGGGCCAGAGCCAAACTCAAGACCAGAAGGGCAACCAGAGATAACTTTAAATACTTTTTCATTTTTTTCCCCCTTTTCATTTTTAAGTAAATCCGTTCTTTTTTTTCAATCTAATTAATTTCGTTTAAACAACCAAAAATCCTTCTGGAATAAATGTTTTTTTACTGTCTTTCATAGTAACGCTTGTTTACATCTTCCCAATCATTGACACTCGTAGGTTGATATGTAACAATGTATAAGTAGTCTTTTGGGGAGGAAAATATGGGAAGCAGGAAAATTCAATTACTGGCGGACCTGGCCTTGGTCTTTGTGACCCTGGTCTGGGGGGCTACCTTTGTTACTGTAAAGGAAGCCATTAAACATATAGAACCGTTTTATTTCCTGGCAATCCGTTTTGGGATAGCCACCCTAATTATGCTGGTCGTTACCAACAAGCGCATCGTAAGGCTTACAACCTCATCTTTTTTAAAAGGGGTGTTAATCGGCCTGATGCTGTTTGCCGGCTACGCCTTCCAAACTTTCGGGCTCCGGTATACAAGTGCCTCAAACACCGGGTTTATTACCGGCCTTTCGGTAGTATTTGTTCCTATTTGTATCGCAATGGCAACAAAAAAGCTGCCGGGGATAATTTCCGCCCTGGGTATAGTCAGCGCTACCCTGGGTCTTGGACTGCTGACTGTTAGCGAGTCGCTAAATATCAATTTCGGTGACATACTTGTCCTATTCTGCGCTATTTCTTACACATTTCATATTTTACTGGTAGGAAGGTATTCACCTGACAATGACACCTTCATCCTGGCCACTGTGCAAATTGCCACAGTTGCTGCAGCCAGTTATTTTTCCGCATTGGTAAAGGAAACAGCCCCCTCGGCCGCCAATTTTGACACAGAGGTATGGCGGGCCATTTTAATTACGGCCGTCCTGGCCACTGCCCTGGCCTTCTTTATGCAGACATGGACCCAAAAATACACCTCACCTACACATACGGCAATTATTTTTACGACTGAGCCTGTGTTTGCCGCACTGTTTGCTTACTTGATCGGTGGGGAATCATTTACCCTCAGGCAGGGTTTAGGCGCAGTGTTTATTCTCAGCGGTATGCTAGCCTCTGAGTTGGGCAGCGGGGCGGCAAAAGTAGAAATTGCCGAAGATACCCTGAAGGTTTAATCATCCTTAATCACGTAACGTCTTTGGTTTCAACCGGCCAGCTTCCTTAATGTCACCGGCCGGCCTTTCCTTTATAAACCCGGCGGACCAATTGTTCCAGTCTGCCAGGTAAACAGCAGATAAGATAACCCCTCCCCCAACCATCTGGGCAGGGGTTATTTTTTCACCTAAAATCAGATAGCTGCTAATGACAGTGACCACAGGAATAAAATTAATAAACAGTGAAGCTATGTCAACCCCAAGCTCACCTATGGTGTAGACATAACCGTAGCAATGATGAACCGGCTAAGGGCCATAGTCATAGGTCCCAAAACGGAAACCACAACTTTAATGCTCAAAAAAGAGATACCCCAGATTATCGCCATAAATGTTATCACCAAAAAAGGAACAACCCTGGTTTTCGCCATGTTTTTGCTTCTCCCGTCAACCGGTTCTTAAATGCGAATATAGAATCAATATTTCTACGTTCCAGCCGTATATTTAATATTACTACAAAATGGAGATTAGGTCATTTAAAATAAAAAAATTGTGAGGGGAAAAATCCCTCTTAATTTTTATACAACGCCCCAGACCTGGATGACACCGCAGCAGCCCTGTTGGGGCCGTCGGCGGTGGCCCGAAATGGGGACGGAACTGGGGCACTTTCCCCGAGGTCAGGGGTATCCCCCCTGACTGTACCTCTCACCGCCCGGTGCATATCAAAAGTGCGGATATTACCAAAGCCCTGGCTGTTGTCAGAGCCCTCAAAACTTATCAAACAACCGTGCTTTCCGTCTAAACCACTTTCACAATTTGAAACATGTTATCAAGTACGGCCCAGTTTTGCGGGAACGGCAGTCCCAGTACCCAGTAACTTACTCCCCGCAGTCCGAATTCATTGACCAGCAGGAATTTTGCCTGAACGCTCCTGGCATCCTCAAACCATACAATGTGCTGGGTCCCGTTTTCATCGGTATAGGTAAAAAACGGTGACTGAGCCAGTGTATCATACTGGATGTTTGCCCCATATCTTGCCGCCAAACTTATGGCCCCCTGGGGGCTGACTCGCTGCGCCCATTGACTGGGATTGGGGTTGGGAACAAAGGGCAGCTTCCAGTCATACCCGTATAATGGCATTCCCATCAGGATTTTCGTCGGCGGGATAACTGTAACAGCATATTCGATTACTTTCCTAACCTGGTCTATTGGGGCGACTGCCATTGGCGGCCCGCCTGCCCAGCCCCATTCGTAGGTCATGATTACAAGAAAGTCATCTATTTCACCATGGGCTCTGTAGTCGTGGGCACCGTGCCACTCCCCGACCTTAATGTCAAAGGGCTTTGGCGCAAGGGCGGTCGAAAGGGGGATGTTCAAGGGGCGCAATGTATCAGCAACTTTTCTTAAAAAGCTGTTGTACAACTCCCTGTCTTCCGGCGGAATTCTCTCAAAATCGATGTTCAGTCCGTAGTATCCCTTGGCCCTAAGTATTGTCAAGATATTGCCAATTAAAGTGCGCTGCAGAGAATCACTCGATAAAATACCGTGTACCAGACCGGTATCAAAATTCCCGTTCCGGAAATTTGTTACAACCATTAACGGTGCTACTCTAAAAGGCCGCGCAGCGGCTAAAATCGGGCTGTCGTTGGGTGCGGAAAGACTACTGTCCGCATTTACCTGGTAACTGAACGGGCTTATATATGTCAGGTAGCTCCCAACGGTATTGACAACCGGCGTATCCGCGGCACTCGTTGTAGGCTCAATGTATGCATTAACCTCTATGAAGCCAAAATTCTTCGATATCTCCGGAATCCTAAGCAGCATCCCAGGATAAATCAGATTCGGATTGGATATGCGGTTTAAAGCCAGGATCCCGCTGATAGGCACATTAAACTTTCTGCTGATTGAGAAAAGGGTATCACCGGGCCTGACAATATATGTCGACTCACGGGTCGGCACAACCAGAGCTTGGCCGGGGACAAGAAACGGTATCTGTTGTAAAGCATTTATTTCAATTATACTTTGTATGCCCACCCCGAACCTTCTTGAAATCAGGTACACTGTATCTCCCGGTTTTACTACATATATCTGCATTTAATCTCCCTCCCAGAAATCACTACTAACCATCATATTCGGAAGGGTCACAGAATGTATAAAGAACAGGTAGACTATCATATTCCTGTGATGTCTACCTGTTCTTTCCCCTTATGATGTCGGTAAAACAAGCCGGGTGCAAAATTAATTTCCCGCCGCTTTTTGCACCATTTTCTGGTGCTCCGGGTCAATTGAGTTATCAAAGTGTGTCCGGCTGTTCAAAAAATGCAGGTCGAAGTGACCTGGGAAATCGTTGTCATAAATAGTCTTGATACTGTGTGGCATTCCTGCCATAGACCCGGCTATAACCTGCCCGTCCACATAAACAAGTACCGCCCTTCTATCCCAACTCCACTCTCCACCGAAAATCTCTTTCATAACTGCAGTATCCGCTGTAGTTAACGGCTCCATGTCGGCGTGGTTGGAACCGCCCAGACGGCGAGCCTGAAAAGACTTACCTGTGTCAAGGTCTTTTAGTAAGGCGATGTTGTAGGTATCCAGTACCCAAGAGGCATATTGCCAGTCAAGGAGTTCACCGAAACCTTCTTTTTGGGATGCCGGCGGGTATGGTATGGTAATAGGCTGGTTGCTGTTTTGCGGGATAAATACAGGCTGGTCTACTTGGACCAGCTCAGTTGTATGTAGGTGATTGGTTGCTGCAATAGCAGCTTCGGTGGTGTTGAACCGCTTGGCTAATACCCAGAGGTTTTCCCCGGCCTGAATGTGGTACAACACCACACCGGGCGGGGTTTCTCCCCACTGCCCACCGGGCTGCGGCTGGGGCTGCGGTTGGGGTTGGGGTTGGGGTTGGGGCTGGGGCTGGGGCTGCGGCTGTGGCTGTGGCTGCGGCTCAGGTTTAGGCTGCTGTGTACCGCTGCCCGGCGGTAAGGATGTTCCTGGTGAAGTATTGGGAAGGGGCACAAAAAGCACCTGACCGACCCAAAGAAGTTCGGAATTTATCCTATTGACAATTTTCAAGGCTTCAATTGAAATATTAAAATTTCGGGCCACTATGAACAGGGTGTCTCCGGTTTGGACGGTATAGCGTGTCTGATGCGGTATAGGAATTGTGAGAACCTGGCCGACATTGATCACTGTTCCGGTTAACCCGTTGATATTTATAACATCTGTAGGGCTAATTCCAAATTTTTGACCGATGATGTATAGACTGTCACCCTGTTTCACTACATAATCCATGGTTTTCGGCAGGTCCCTGATTAGAGCAGTTGATTTTGGTATTTTCAGGATTTGCCCGGGTCTGATCTGCAAAGTACCAAGATTATTTAGATTGATTATAGCCGTAGCCGTAGTCTCAAATCTCCAGCCGATAAGCCACAGGTAATCCCCTGCCTCAACCTTATAATATACATAACCCGAATCTGTGGCAGCCGAAGCCGCCGGTACTGAAAGGAACAGAAAAACGGTAACCAGTAAGGTAACAATAACACTCTTTCCGATGTTGCTTTTACCGGTCATTAATTGCCTCCTTTTCTACTTTTCCTTACTGCTACAGGTTGCCCGGCTTCTACCAACACCTCCATTTACTGGTGGGGATGGATTATGTTTCGACATTATTCGACATTTCTCCTGTTGGTAATTTACGCCAATTATTCAAATAAAATGGCATAAACATTAGTTGCCCGCCGTCTGGTTTGTAAACGGCAGGCAACTAATATGTTGGGCTGTAAAATTCAATTTGTTTTACTTAAGTTAAGGGGAAAGGGCAGGTGTGTTCCGGAGAGTGAGGCTGACATCCGCCGGCCCGTGACTGCGTATGCGGGAGCGGCTTGCCGGCTGAGTTGTTGCTTACAATTTTTTCTCTCATATCACCCATAAAGAGGCTGTCTTCCTTAAGTCTGGGGGAAATGGCAGGTGTATTCCGGAGAGGGAGACTGACGTCCGCCGGCCCACGATCAGCGCAGCGGGAGTGGCTGCCGGCTGAGTTGTTGCTCCCTCGCAGAATATACCTGCCATTTCCCCAGACCTGAGTGCAAAGAGACTGCCCCTTTTGGAACAGCCCCTTCCGATTTGTAAATTAACAAACAGACCGGTAACCGGCCGGTCCTTGGCTATCTGTTTCTATTTTAAAAAAAGGTAAATCCCGATTATCATCAGCACAAGCGCTACCATTCTGCCGGGGTCAATGGGAATGTGGCGGATTCCCAGAAAACCGTAGTGGTCTGCCACCATTGCAAATGACAGTTGGCTTACAATTATTATGCTGGAGGTAACCGTTATACCTATCTTGGGAATCAGAAAGGTGCTCCCCATTACGATGATTACACCGAAAAGCCCACCCAAGTAAGCATACCAGTCGGCGTTTTTCAGGACCGAAAAGCTCTGCCTGCTAAAAATGAGATAAATAATCAGGATGGTTACCCCTGCGATAATATTGACAACCAGGGTAGTCAGGGGCAGGTCGGCTGATTTATTGAGGTTGCTATTTACAAGAACCTGCGCTCCCCCTGCTATGCCCACTACTGCCGCTAAAAAAATGTAAAATGCCAAAGACAATGTCTTATCCCTACTTTCATCCCGTATTATAGAGTAATAGTATATGGCTAATATGGCGAATTATTGCTGAAATCCTTCTAATGTTATCCTATTTCACATGTATTTTTGTTTCTGGCTGCCTCTCTTTTCTACAGGCACAGCTTAACTACCAGTCCCGCGGTACCTTCTAATTCCCGCAACCCAGACCCGGTATGCAATGGTAAAGGATATTATACCGATAACCGGTGTAAGCAGGGCATACCAGGCAAAGTCATACCTGTGCATAAGAAGAGTTGAGGGGTAAAATCCAACAAAGGCAAAAGGCAGCACCCAGGTCAGGATAAACCTTACCGGGCCGCGGTAGACGGTCATAGGATATCTCCCGTAGTTGGACAGGTTATATACCATCGGCATCAGGCCAATATTACCCTCTGTCCAGAATCCCAGACTCGCCAGAAAAGTATAGACCCCAGCATAAATCATGGTAGCTCCGAATATAAGTACTATAGCCAAAGGGATGTCCCACCAGGTCCAAACCAGGCCCATAGCCCGCCCGGAATATATCATGATAGCTACTCCTGCCGGGGCTCCTACCAGCAGTTCAGGATTCATGGTCTCAACCACTACCTGGTACCAGGCATTCAATGGGCGCACCAGGATACGGTCCAGTTCCCCTTCCAGAACATACTTTTCCGGAACATCGAAAAGGTGGTTTAAAAAACCACTGTAAACGGCAAAAGGAATAAGAAAAAAACCATAGATGAACAGCACCTGGTCCCTGGTCCAGCCCTTGATAGCCGGAACCTTCGTGAAAACCACCAGTATAAAAATGAGATTCACAGACTGCAGCAGCAGGTCTGAGAAAACATATATGAAAAAGTCAGCCCTGTAGGCCATCTTGGTTTTGATGTACTGGGCCGTATAATAAAAGAAGATGTACAGATGCCGTGACACGCTTCGCTGTAAGCCTCCCATGAATTTCATAGCATCACCCTCCCTGGATGACAACATGTTTCACGGCAAAACGCCAGAACCAGATTGCCACCAAGCCCAACACCGCAATCCAGAAAAGTTGCAGAAATACCACTTTTAAGGCAGCAAGGCCGCTGAGCTTTCCCAGGTAGATGAGGTTAGGCATATAGCTGACTGCCTGAAAAGGAAAGAATTTGATAATATCCCTGGCCCAAGCGGGATAGAAACTGATGGGCAGCAGGAGACCCGAGAAAAGGTCCATAATCACCCGCTTGGCCCTGTAAATACCGCTGGTACTCTGGGTAAAAAAGGCCAGAAACCCGGCAATCATACTTATCTGGGCATTTATCATAAAACTTCCGGCAAGGGTAAGTAAAAATATCAGACCGTTCTGCCAACTTGGCAGCCCAAAAGGCCTTATTAGGTAAATAGCAATCCCGGCGGGCAAGGCAAAAAACAGAACCCGGAAAATTGCCTCGCCAAAGGCCCTGGCATATTTGACCATCTGGTAATTATAAGGCCTAATCAGTTCCAGGGCAATTTTACCGTCTCGGATTTCTACAGCCACCCGGCGGTCCAGGTTACTAAAATAAAAAGACCGGACCACCCAGGCGACAATAACATATGTAATCATTTCTTCTTTGTTTAGCCCTCCCAGCATCTTGCGCCCGGTGTAAATGGCATCCCAAAGGAAGAAATAAGCCCCTATCTGAATCGTGTAGTTAAAAATCCCGGTAAAGTATGAGGACCTGTAGGCCAAGTTGTTGACAAATTCCATCCGGACCAGTTCAATATACAGCATGGCCCGGTTCCGGATACAGGCGCCAAATTCGCCGTACCGCCGCTTATTGGACAAGATCATCTCCCCCTGTTCCGGAAAAGCCCAGTTGGGGCCTTTGTCCCTGGTAAATTCTTTTCACAATGTCATCCAGTTTGTCATGACCCCACTGAGAGTAAAGGCCTTCTACAGAACCGTCGTAAAGCATTTTCCCTTTATCAATAATGGCCACCCGCGGGCAAAGGGCTTCTATGTCACCCAGGTCATGGGTCGTCAGGATAACCGTGGTTTTGTATTCAGTGTTGATTTCTTTCAGAAATTCCCTGATTTTGGCTTTAGCCAGGACATCCAGACCAATAGTCGGTTCATCCAGAAAAAGGATGGCCGGATTATGGAGCAGGGCCGCCGCCAGGTCACACCTCATCCTCTGTCCCAGGCTCAGTTTGCGCACCGGAAGGTGAAGAAAACCGCTGAGCTCCAGGATGTCATCAATCATTTTGAGTCTCCGCTCAAATTCCTGCTGGGGGACATCATAAATCCTGCGCAACAGTTTAAATGACTCGATAACCGCAATATCCCACCAGAGCTGGCTTCGCTGGCCGAATACAACACCAATCCTTTTTGTGTATATTTCGCGGTCCTTATACGGAACATACCCGTCCACAACGACGGTGCCGCCGGTAGGCACCAGGATGCCTGTAAGCATCTTAATCGTGGTCGACTTACCTGCCCCGTTAGCTCCGATATACCCCACCATTTCTCCTTCGTCCACCAAAAAATCAATACCGTTAACTGCAGTCAGGGTTTTATAATCCCGCAGAAACAAGTCCCGGAATGCCCCGGCCACTCCTTCCCGCCGGTGAAATATCCGGAATTCCTTTGTGAGTCCCCTGGCTTCAATAAGAGCCATGTTCGCTACCTCCGCCTGAGTATATTTCCCGGTATTTTAAGTTAAACAACCGGCGTGCAAAATCCTGCTTAGAGGTATCTCTTTCGGTTTTCACAAAAAAGAAAAGGAAGAGGCAGGTGTTTGATGAAACCTGCCTCTTCCTTGCTGGCGTGCCAAAAACAAAGATCCTGCTTTGACACAGTTCCTTTTAGTATTTAATTATACTTTTCAAACATATTCTTTACCTTTGCCAGCATGTTCTGCCGCTCTTCGTCAGATACCGTGGGTACCGAGTAAAGGTTTTCGTAAACAATATCCGTAAACCCGCAAAAACCAATGGTCCCTTTTATCATACAAGTGTCGATGGCATTCAGGATCCCATTGTCGCGCATGTTTTCCTCATTGGCGCCCGAGGTGGTAATCACGACGGCCTTTTTCCCCTTTAAAAGGCCTTCCATCATTCCCTGCTCGGTAAGCCTATAGGCAAATCCGTGGCTGAAAACCCTGTCAATCCACCCTTTTAATATAGCAGGCTGCTCCATCCACCAGATAGGGTAGATAAATACCAGCATATCGGCCCAGGAAACTTCCGCCTGCTCAGCGGCGATATCGTCAGGTACCTGACCGGAATACAGCTTCTGCAGGTCGGCTGTGGAAAGCAGGGGGTTCCAACCGGATTTATACAAATCTCTGACTTTAATTTCGTGTTGGCCCTGACCAAGGGTATCTGTGACTGTTTTTAACACTGCGCCGTTAAAACTATCGGCATTGGGATGAGAAAATACTACAAGCGTTTTCATAGCCTTCCTCCTGTTATTAAAAGATTTAAGTTGACCAGATTTATCATAAGTAGAAAAGAGGAATAATATACCCGGTTTGCCGGCTGAGTTGTTGCTCCCTCGCAGGGACATACCTGACCTTTCCCCAAACCCAAAGTAAAGAGACTGCCCCTTTTGGGACAGCCCCCTTCTTCATTATTCAGTCTCTTCATATTAAGTTTTCCCAAGTTCAGGCACGAATATGTTATTCTGGCATATGACCTGGTACTTCTAAGATGAAACTGCTTTAGGGAGTGTTAAGTTTGGTTAGGCCAAAAGTAATCAGTACGGGTATCCTATCTTGACAATAGAACCAAGGCTCTGTGTACGCCGCTGTTATCCGCCATCAATCTGGTAGATACAATTTCCCACCCTACCGGGCAAAATTCACTCAGACTGGATGTGAATCGCTCGGATTCACAACCGTCGTGAATCATCCCGGCGTCTAACTGGGTGACCTCCACTACCTTGTACTTGGCCAATAAAAATCACTCCTTTATTTTATTGTTTGGTTAAGTATTTGACAAAAATTTTCGATTACCTGCCAAAGATTTTCCCTGAAATCAGCCCATAATTTCCCATAATTGTTATGCACATTACTG
>JAJZQD010000127.1 GCA_021847735.1 Bacillota bacterium
GGAAGTTCTCCTGTGTCCAGGTCTGTAATTTGCCCGGACAGGTAGAATAGAACGAGACTGATACCAAATAAGAAAATAGCCGCGGGTAACTACTGGTAAAAGTGGAGAGTGGGTAGTGGGTAGTGGAGAGTGAGGAGAAATTTAGGTTTCTCATCAGGAATCACTCCCCACTCCCCACTCATCACTACCCACTAATATCAGTGTTCATCCACGGTTTTTTTATTGCGGCAGAAGTGTTTTGGCTGAGTCTGTGGTATAATAAGCAATGAATTAACTAGAAAATTGAGGGGCAAATGAGTACTAATCTGAACGATTCAAGCAATATAATACAGGCCGAAAATCTAATCAAAAAATTTGGCGATTTTGAAGCTGTCCGGGGTGTCAGCTTCGGCGTCAAGGCCGGAGAATGCTTTGGCCTGCTGGGACCGAATGGCGCTGGGAAAACCTCTATCGTCAAAATGGTCTATGGCTTCTCCCCGGTTACCAAGGGGAGTCTACGGGTGTTTGGGGTAGATGTGATGAGAGAAGCCCGGCGAATCAAAGCCAGGATTGGCGTTGTGCCCCAAGAGGACAATCTCGACCCGGAACTCTCTGTTTGGGATAATCTTTTGGTCTATGCCGGGTATTTCAGGATAAACAGACAAGAAGCAGAACGTCGGGCCCAGCAGGTGATGGAATTCATGGAATTGACGGAAAAGGCTAAAACAGCGGTTGACAGCCTTTCCGGGGGACTCAGAAGGCGGCTGACTCTGGGCCGGGCTTTGTTAAACCAGCCCGAAATCCTCGTCCTGGATGAGCCAACTACCGGACTTGACCCTTATGCCCGCCATATGTTGTGGCAGCGCCTGCGAAGACTGAAGGAATCAGGCACTACCATGCTGCTGACTACACATTACCTGGAGGAGGCCAGCCAGTTGTGTGACAGGCTGGTAATTCTATACAAAGGTACAATTCTCGAGGAAGGTTCTCCAGAGGGCTTGATTGATCAATATGTAGGGAAGGAAGCGCTGGAGCTTGGGGTGAACTCCAACTGTACAGACCAACTTCTGGATGGGATAGGTGAATTGGCTAAAGGACACCAACGGCTTGGTGATGTACTGGTGGTTTTTAGTAACTTGGGTCAAGAGCTGACCAGAGTTATTTCAAATAGGGCGGTCGAGAGAGGAATCCCCATCAATTATCGGCGGTTAAGGCCATCGAACCTGGAGGATGTTTTTCTCAAACTTACCGGGGAAACGCTGCAGGAAAGCGATACCGATAATGAAAACAAAGGATGGTAGATATATTGGATAAATTTCGTCGTTTCATCAAAGAAATGGCTACATGGCCTGATTTGTCCTGGCCTTTGGTGTTCCGGGTTTTTCGCAGAAACCTAAAGGTATTTCGGAAGACCTGGAAGGCCAATATCATGTTTAACTTCCTGGAACCGGTTCTCTACCTTTGGGCCATGGGGTTTGGTTTGGGTATATATGTAGACAGGATTCAGGGCTTGCCCTATATTAATTTTCTGGCTCCCGGCCTGGTTGCCTCATCTGCCATGTTTGCCACCGCTTATGAAATGACTTATGACAGCTTTACCCGGATGAGCTTTCAAAAGACCTTTCATGCCATGGTGGCGACACCGGTCAGCATGGATGATGTTGTAATGGGTGAAATGATTTACGGGACGTTTAAGGGAGTTTTGTACGGCATGGTATTTTTACTGGTCAATTATTTGTTTGGCTTAGTTAAGTCTCCGCTGGCCTTGTTGGTGCCAATTCCCTTGATTTTAATGGCCTTAACCTTTTCCATTCTCTCTTTAATATGGACAAGTGTGGCCCCCAATTATGATGCATTTGGTTACTTTTTCACAATCGTTATTTCGCCAATGTTCCTTTTTTCAGGGATATTTTTCCCTGTTGAGAGCCTGCCGACGGCCGTGCAGTTTCTACCCTGGCTGACTCCACTGTATCACGCGGTGGTGGTTATCCGCGGCCTGGTTCTGGGCAGTTTTCACCTGTCCGAGCTATGGCACTTGGGGTTGTTGGCCGCCTATGCCATTTTGCTAATCAGGGTGCCCTTGGTGATGGTCAAAAACAGACTTATCCAATAAAGGCTGCGATTCGAATTATATCCCCCAGTTTGGGGCATGATAAATCCGATAAATTTCTAATGGATGTGAAAAGATGAAATATCGGGTAACAAATGTCCATGATCAGATAATGCATGGGGCGATTGCCGGAATTATAGGGGCTATTGTGCAATCAGCTTTTGCGCTCATTGCCAAAACGCTTCACTTTACAGATCGGGTATTTTTAGACTATGGGGAAGTTCTCATCTTGGGTCGTGACGTGGGGGGAATGGCCTCAATTATTGGGGCGGCTGCACATCTTATGAATGCTGCTGTATGGGGGATTATTTTTAGTTACATCATGCGGTTTAGTAAGAAACGGTATTATATCTTGAAAGGGATGGGTTTGGGAATTTTTGTCTGGTTGTTCAGTTTGGCTTTGGCAACCCTATTTAAATTGCCGAGTTTTAATATGATCCCTACATCGACGGCTTATGTTTTGCTGTTTGGGGCTATGATCTGGGGTTTAACCATGGCGTTTGTATACAGATACTTCGACCGGAAGATAAAAAACGATGCCAACATTTAAACAAAAATATAACCGCTATAGCATCGGGGCGCAGAGAAATATTCATCTCTGCGCTCCGTGTGCTTAGCGGTTGTGTTTACTTCGTCAAATCCATCTTATACAATGCCAGCTTTAGGTACTCCAGGCCTACAAGTTTGGCGATGCGGAGGCGGTCGAGACCGTCGGCCTGGTAGAATTCGCTGTCAGGCACTGGGGCGGAGATGACTTTGATGCCTTTGTCCTGAAACATGGTTTTGGCTCTCAGCGTGTGGTATGGTGAGGTGACCAGGACTATGGACTGAAGTTCCTTTTCCAGCAGGACCTTTTTGACAAACAGGGCGTTTTCCCAGGTACTTTCCGAATTACCTTCGATTATTATCGATTCCAGGGGGAATCCTTCACTCATGGCCATTTGCGCCATTTCCTGAGCCTCCGAGGGAGTCCCCCAAAGGTTTCCGCCAGAAAAGAGCAGGTATTTGCCATACCCTTTTTGAAAAAGTTTGAGACCGTATTTATATCGTTCCAGGGTGCTTTTACCCAACTTGCCCTTGCCTTCCCACCCGCCGCTCAAAACCACGACCGCATCGGCTTTTCCTAATTGATCTTTAATAATCAGGGGAGATGCAGCCGTCTGGATCAGGGGGGTGTACAGAACTGCTAATATCAGCACAACAACCGTAAGGCCGATTAACTTCAATCTACCCAAATAAATCCCACCCATAAAATGTTTAAAAACAAATTCTACATATAAGATGGGAAGTCCTGCCGAAAAACGCCGCAGTGCCGGTGATTAATTATTTTCAGAACAGAGATACTACCATTAGCGACAACAATGGGGTACTTAAATAATCCTGACCTGCGGCGATTACTGACTATGGCGGTGATATTTCTGGAATACGGCTGTCCTGTATGTAACGGTTTGACCCAAATTGAAAAGTTTTGCCCGCACTGCGGGTGCCTGTTAAATGACAACGGTATAATTGAGAATTATTACGGGCCATATAGTCCTTACGATGATTTGGATGCATATGAACCGCCGGTTTTTTGGAATCTGGCTGACGTTTTACCCTGTGTACATCTTTGTTCGTGCCCGCGGTGCGGTTTTGACACACGGATCGGTGTTAACCAGATTGTTTTGGGTTAAAGAAAAATGTTGTATTTTTGCCTTCCGGCGTTTTATAATAAATGCGATAGCAAAAACAATTTGCCGAAAAAAGGTGAAATTATTTGGGAAAATTATTGCATGTAATACCGCTTTTGGTAGCGCTACTTGAATATACGGCAG
>JAJZQD010000128.1 GCA_021847735.1 Bacillota bacterium
CACAATATCCACAGTATCCACAGCCCTTTGGCTCTCCATTCCGTGATCATGGCTCTCATTTTCCGTGAAGGCGGCTCTCTTTTTCCGATAAAGTGGCGCTCTTACGCCGAAATATTCAGTAAAAAACACAAATGAATAAAGAGGAAGTAACCAGAGATAAAAACATCCAGCTAGTGTTAAGTTTACTTTTTAGGAAAGGTGAGATTATGGAAAATATATTAAAAGTTATTGTTACAGGCAATGATATAGGAGAATTTTTAGTATTTTACTTTAACGACGAATGTTTTAAAGGTTATAATAATAAACAATGGGAATTATTGTTTTACCAGGGAGGTGAAGTTATTCCAGATATTCCAGAGTTCCGAGAAACAGCCAGTAAATTCGGTTGTTTATGTAGAATAGAAAAAAAACAAAAATGCCCCCGCTTTGAGGGGCATGGTTAACCATTATATACAACAACTTTAAAAATCCAATTCTAAAGGAGGCTTAATCATGATTAAGCCTCCACTCTTTCTATCAGTGTTACACACTCCACATGCACCGTCTGCGGAAACATATCCACCGGCTGCACTTCTTTCATCTTATAGCCCCTGAATGACAGGAACTTGGCATCCCTGGCCATAGTTGCAGGATCACAGGAAACGTATACTATTCTTTGCGGTTTCATGTCGGCAATTGCCTGCAGGGCCCTTTTTTCAACCCCCTGCCTGGGCGGGTCCACAACTATCACATCCGGGTTAATACCCTGTTTCACCATATTTGGCAAGCATTCCTCGGCTTTGCCGGAAACGAACTCCACATTAGTTATCTTATTTACCCCGGCATTATTGGCCGCGTCCCTGACTGCCTCCCGGGAAACCTCAAAGCCAATCACCCGGCCTGCTTGACGCGCCAGGAACAGCGATATGGTCCCGATGCCGCAGTAAACATCAAACACAGTTTCTTTACCGGTTAACCCGGCAAATTCGAGGACTTTTTGATACAAAATCTCGGTTTGCTCGGAATTGACTTGAAAAAAGGAAGTCGGCGAAATTTCAAATAATAGACCACCGATTTTGTCTGTTATAGTGTTTTGGCCGGAGAGCAGTTGGTTTTCCCCTCTCAAAACCTGCCGGCCTGGGTTTATGCAGATATTGCGGACCACTGAAACAATTTCTGGCACTCTGTCCCTTATCTCCCCGGCCAGGGCAAACCCGTCCGGAAACTTCTCGTCAGATGTAACCAGCACGACCATTACTTCTGAAGTATACCACCCTTTGCGGATGACGACATTTCTCACCAGCCCCGTCCCGGATTCCCTGTCATACGGCGCGGCTGCAAATTTGTTCAGTATTTCCTCAACCATTAAAGCAATTTCCCTGATTTGGCTGTCCAAAAGAAGGCAGTCAGTAGACGGGACAAGGGAGTGGGTACCTTCTTCAAAAAATCCCAGCCTTATCCTGCCTTCCACGGGATTCACCTGAAACTGGGCCTTATTCCGGTAGCCCCATGGCTGAGTCATGCCGATAGTCGGCTTGACCTGCACACCGGTAATTTTACCTATCCGCTTCAAGGAATCCTCCACAAGCCGCTGTTTTAATTCCAGCTGCAGCTGGTAATCAATATGCTGGAACTGCGACCCGCCGCAGGTGTCAAAAGCAGGGCAGCGCGGCTCGGTCCGCAGGTCACTGAGAGACAATAATTTTACCACCGTACCGTAGGCAAAATTTTTTCTCAGCCCGGTTATCCTCACAACAGCCTCTTCACCGGGCACGGTAAAAGGCACAAACACCGCCAACCCTTTATACCTGCCAACACCCTCCCCGCTATGGTTGATAGTCTCTATTGTCAGTTTTATTTCTTCCCCCGGAACGACGATTGTCTCCCGACTGTCCATATTCTCACTCCCGCATTTTCGTTAAATCAGATTAAGAATTTCTAACATTATTTTTTCTTTAAAACGAAAAAAAATCCTCCTAATCGCCTAAAACATAAGTTAACCTGTATACCTCAAGGTGACTGAACAAATAATAAAAAACGCAGCACCGTTTACCAAATACATCTGGCAATAATTTGGAGGCTGTCAGTGGAAAAACTGGATTTATATCTGACGCGGCTCCGGGATGAACTGGCACTTTCCGCCTTTGACACCGGCAAAAGTAAATATCTTGACCTGGCTGCCACTGAAAACATAACATCACCGGCAGAATTGGCATCCCTAGCTCAGCCTCCTGACCAACTGTCAGGTTTCCAGGAGATTATAATGGGGGAGGTAGCCAACTGCCATTTAGACAAAGCCAAAATCGGTATCAACGAACTGCTGAAACACCTATTGGTCATCATAAACCCTGACTTAGAAGAGTTTCTGGCAGAGAGGTACATGTACAGGCTGAGGATGATTTTCAGGAGATGCCTGATGCCCGATTTTCCGTTCCAGGAGGAAATCTGGAACTATATCTGTGACTGCCTGCGCAGTACAGGTTCCTTTCTCATCGGGGGTGGATATTTCCCGGCAGCCCGGGAGATTATCGATTCCCTGGCCGGTATGGGGCGTATCGCAGCTTTGAAAGGTCTCCCCACAGCCAACACCCAGGCATCCTTGCGAACCTTGGAAAACAAGGCCCTGCAAAAAAACGAAAAGCAGTTGGCTTTAACAGCCAAAAATGCCCGTTTTAATCTTGAAACATAGTTGGGGGTTCTTTTGTGTTTGATTCTCAGGCTTATCTCCGGGTACTTTCAGCAATTAGCGCTGCCCTTACAACTCTGTTGGGTTCAGTAGGTATATTCGTTTCTCTCACTGTTCAAAGAAGAGTCGAAAAGCTGCAGGATATCCTCGAAGAGTTCCTGGACCTGTCCTACCACAGTGACACCAATATTTCCGGGAAGATTTTTAAGCTGATCGAAAAATACCAGATGCATTACCTTTTCCCTGATACCCCGGGCAAGATGATTATCCAGTACATCAATTTCACTATAATTACCGTGGTAGTCTCATGGACGGCTATTTTAGCGATAGGCTTTCACAGCTCCTGTGATGTGTATACCCTGATTTTTCTGGCTCCGGTGTTTATGGGTTTAGGTATCCTTATCTTGTATCGTTTCCTCCTGAAAAACGCTATCTACCCCTTCGGCAACAACTTAATGAGCCCCCTCATACCTCCGCCGGTGCAGCTGCGAAGCGTCTCTTTTCTTTCGAGTTACGTAAATGTATCGGTCAAATCCATCCTCCGGCAGGCCAGATTGAGACTGCTTATTAAAACCCAGCACGACGGGAGGGCAAAAGTAATTTTAAAGGAAGAACTGTCCTTTGACGACTACTTCTACTACGTATTGATTACCGCCGAAAACAATGCGGTTTTTGTAGCTTACGGTGAACTTAAAATTGAATTCAATAATGAAACTATCACCGGTAAACCAATCCCAGTAGCCAAAAATATAAGTATCCCATTGGGGTATTTTTATGCGGAAAAACTACTGGGAGAGGATTACCAGGCCAGGTTTTTTATCTTTCCCCGGGGAGAAAAACACCCACTGGAATACCAGTTTAACCTCCGGAAGCAGGGAGATACAATAATAATGTCAGGCGACCCTGAAATCTCTATTAATTACATGGTGACTTATACAATTGAACAGGACAGGTTCCGGCTTATTGAAGAAAGCGCCGAGATTCCATATTTCCGGGACCTGACGGGGCATTTTAAAATTAACAAAAAACGGTTTGCCTGCTGCCAACCGTTTTCCGAAAAGGAAGCCTGTATATGCGAAGAGGAAATCTACATTGACTGATTATTTTAGCGAATATTTTACCTTTGTATTTTGCCGCTGTGGGTTAAAAATATTCCTAACGGGTAACACCGCCGGCCAGAAACAGCATTAGGAGCATCAGGGTATTCCATGTGCTGTGGGCAACC
>JAJZQD010000129.1 GCA_021847735.1 Bacillota bacterium
TAAGTTTCTTTTGGCCGCCGGAGAACTGGGGCGCGATTTTGATGTGATGATTGAGGCCAAGAATAAGGACTTGGCGGTTTTTAATCTAATGCGCGATCTAAACAAAATGGGAATTACCAGTCTGGAGGAAGCCACGCTCCAAATGTAAAAAGATAGGTGTTCAGGCAAAGAGTGGTAGTAAAGGTCTTTGCTTTTAAAATGAAGTCTTGTATAATTAGGGGTGCTGAATAACCTGCGATGCCGGTTGTTCAGCAAGCCCTAATTTGGTTGAAAATCAGACAAGGAGATTGACATGAAGCTTCCGGAAGCGTTTACAAATCGAATGCAGAATATGCTGGGTACGGAGTTCCCGGCATTTATGGCCTCATATGATGAACCCAGACATTATGGCATCAGGGTCAATACCCTGAAGGTCAGTGCAGAGGAATTTAAAAAGATTTCCCCTTTCCAACTGGAGCCCGTGCCCTGGGCCCAAGAGGGCTTCTATATTGATGGCGAAAAACGCCCGGCAAAGCATCCATACTATCATGCCGGCCTTTACTATATCCAGGAACCCAGTGCTATGGTCACCGTAGCTGCCCTTGATCCCCAGCCGGGTGACAGGGTGCTTGATTTATGTGCGGCACCGGGCGGCAAATCTACGCAAATTGCGGCTCGGCTTGCTCGCAAGGGAGTCCTGGTGGCGAATGACGTGAACCGAGAAAGGCTCAAAAGCCTTGTCCGTAATCTGGACATGTTCGGAGTTACTAATCATGTGGTGCTGAATGAGCTGCCGATGCGCCTGGTTCAGAACTTTGCCGGATACTTTGACAAAATAGTCATTGACGCTCCTTGCTCCGGAGAGGGTATGTTTCGCAAGGATGCCTATGCCGTTAAAAGCTGGGGAGAGTATTCAGTGGAAAAATGCTGCATGATGCAGAGGAGTATACTTAAAGTCGCCTCTGACCTGTTAAAGCCCGGGGGTTACATAGTTTATTCAACATGTACCTTTGCACCCTCAGAAAACGAGGGTATGATTGACGAGTTTGTCAAAAACAACCCGGAATTTGAACTGGTCGATATTCCTCTGTTTCCCGGTTTTGCACATGGACGACCGGAGTGGGCTGATGCCGGGGAACAGCTCAGCAGGAGCATTCGGCTGTGGCCCCACAAAATAAGAGGGGAAGGCCATTTTGTGGCTTTGCTCCGGAAAACAGACGGTGCTGAAAAGCCTGCCCCGGATTTCCGACCTGTTTCTCCAACTGACAGTGAATTGAAAGACTACTACGATTTTATCGATGATACGTTAAATTGTACCGTGCCTGGCGGCTACCTAATCCAAAACCACAGCAGGCTGTACATGGTGCCTGAGGGGCTGCCGGATTTGCGGGGTTTGAATGTGGTAAGGCCGGGATGGTACCTGGGAGAACTCAAGAAAAACCGGTTTAGGCCTGTTACTCCTCTGGCTTTGGGGCTCAAAAAAGAAGATGTGAAGCGCAGCTTGGATTTTGCGTCAGGTTCAGAGAAGGTTATTCGTTATCTCAAAGGTGAGACTCTGAATATTACCGGAGAGCGTGGTTGGCTGGTGGTATGTGTGGACGGTCATCCCCTGGGCTGGGCTAAGCAGCTCAAGGATTACTTAAATAATTATTATCCTTCCGGCTGGCGCTGGTTGGATTAGGCAGGTTGATACGGGATGAAAAAGACCATGCGGCTTGATAAGCTGCTTGCGGCAGCAGGATACGGTTCGCGTAAAGAAATCAAATCGATGGTCAGGGAGGGCCTTGTGTCTGTCAATGGCTCCCCTGTCAACGACAGCGCCCTTCATGTAGCCACAGAAGGGGATTCCGTGACAGTTAACGGCAGCCCTGTCTCCTTTCGGGAATTCATTTACCTGATGCTCAACAAACCGGCGGGCTGCGTTTCCGCGACCTTCGATAATAGGGATAATACTGTTTTGGAGCTGGTTCCGGAGAATTACCGGCATTATGAGTTGTTCCCGGTGGGCAGGCTGGATAAGGATACCGAAGGCCTGCTCCTGCTGACCAATGATGGGAAACTGGCCCATGAACTGCTGGCACCCAAAAAGCATGTGCCCAAAACTTACTTTGTCAGGGTTGATAAAATGGTGGAGGATCAGCATCTGAAGCACTTGGCCAAGGGAGTTATCCTTGATGATGGCTATAAAACTAAGCCTGCTGTGGCCAAGCTGTTGGCTGCCGGGCCGCCTGGCGAAGTTGCTCTGACCATTGTTGAGGGTAAGTTTCACCAGGTTAAAAGAATGTTCAAAGCTTTAGGCATGAATGTTATTTATCTGCAAAGGACAGCTATGGGAAGGGTACCTCTAGACCCTGCGCTTTCATTGGGTATGATGAGGGAATTAACCCCAGAGGAACTGAAAGAATTTAAAAAAACGTTATAAAACGGTCAGGAGGAAGTTCCATGGATTTCAAAAGGTATTTGGCTGTTGGCGTTTTGGGGCTTACCCTTTTTGTAAATGGCTGTGGCCAAAAACCAGTTTTATCGGGGAACGTTTCAGGAAATACGGATGAAATTCGTAATGAACTAAAATATGTTGCCAGTATCGATGTAAGGCAGGGAAACCTTAAGCCGGATTATCTGAATGAGAATATTGTTGTCTCGCCGGACGGGAAAATGGGTGTTTTTGCGGCCAGCAAAGTACCTAAAGGGAAATTGCCTAAAGGGCAGCAGGTTGAGTATGAAACCTACCTAATTTTGGCGGATTTTATTAACGGCAAAGTCACCTTATTGGACCAGGGCGAGTATATATCGCCTCTCCAGTGGAGTCCGCAAGGGGACGAGATACTGTACCGTAAAGATGATAATTTATATATTATTGATAAAGCAGGCGAAGCAAAGCACCGCATAGCAGTTGAGGCATACTGTGGCGCAATCAGCCCAGATGGGACCAGAGTGGCCTTTGTCCAACGAGGTAAGGGCTTGTTCGTCTCAGGTATTGATGGCTCTGCTGTTAAAAAGCTTACCGGTGAGTCTGGCGACTGGTACCCTGTTTGGTACCCGGATAGCCGAACCCTGTTTTATTTTGCCGACCGCAAGGCCAATCTTGGCGACGGGGCCGGAAGGCTCCAGGGGCTGGGAAGGATTGATGTGGAAACCGGCAAGGCAGATATTTTGATACCAGAGGAAAAAGGCAAATACCGGCGGGCTGAATGGGTCATTCCCGGTAAAACCATGTTGGTGAACAAGGGTTGGGATGATGGTTTTTATGAAATGGTAGTTAATCTTGAGACCGGTAAGGTTTATCAACTAGGGGAAAATGCCGGGGGCAAGACATACTCGACTACCGTAGTTAAGGCCAGAGGGTTGGTATACAAAGCCCAGGGGAATAAAATCACCAGTATTGATTCTAATGGCCGGGAAGAAAAAGCTTTTACGCTTAATCAGCCGCAGGGATTGCAATTTTCCCGCGAGTCGGGAGTGGCGGTCTCACCTGATGGTAAACTGCTGGCTTACTTAACACAAGAGACCCGTGACCGGACGGAGAACGGAGGCTGCCAGGTTTGGCTGGCCAATTCGGACAGCTCCAATCCTGTTAGATTAACCGGGGATTTTAGCGGTTACCAGGAGCCTGTATGGACGCCGGATGCCAAGCATGTAATTAGTATAAAGAAGGATAACAGTTCTTCTGGCGACCGGGGGTTCACGGTCAAGATTCTTGAGATTAGCCCTGTTTTGAAATAAATTAACTTGAACTGGCTCTGATAACGAGAGGCCTGGCTTTTGTGAAGCCAGGCCTTTGCGTGAGCTAGAGCATCCATTTCGGCCATGTCTTCGGGGTTGGCATTTTTTACGTGGTCTATATAAATTTCTGCCTGGGGGCACGCCTTTGG
>JAJZQD010000032.1 GCA_021847735.1 Bacillota bacterium
AAATAATAGAAAAAAATTGATAAAATATGGAAAGGGTGACCAAACATGGGTAACAGAGGTGGAATACTTCTGACTGGACTTATTATTGGAGTTTTTGCCCTAATTTTGACCCAATTCGGTAATCCGCCAAACATGGGTCTCTGTATTGCATGCTTCCTCCGGGATACAGTAGGGGGACTTGGATTACATAAGGCCAAATTGGTACAGTACATAAGGCCGGAAATCCTCGGGATTGTTTTGGGTGCTTTTGGAGTTTCAGTTGGAACGAAAGAGTATAAGGCTACCGGAGGCTCTAATCGAATTATGCGGTTTATTTTGGGTTTTCTCATGATGATTGGAATGTTGATATTTCTTGGTTGCCCTTTAAGGGTTGCACTGAGATTAGGTGCAGGTGACCTCAATGCATTCGTAGGTTTCTTGGGATTGTTCGCCGGTGTTGGTGTCGGCACACTTTTTATAAAATTTGGCTTTAGTATGGGAAAAGCATCGAATGAACCAAGATGGACAGGAGCCATCTTACCAAATATAGCATTGATAATACTTGTTATATTTCTGATAATACCTTCATTGTTTTATTATAGCAAAACAGGCCCTGGCTCAATGCATGCTCCTGTTTTAATATCTTTGGCGGCAGGTTTGGTTGTTGGGGTTATTGCTCAGAGATCAAGATTTTGTATGGCCGGTGGAATTAGAGATTTAATCTTGTTCCGAAACTTTAATTTGATTTTAGGCTTTTTTGTGATTGTACTGGTCACCATGGTGGGTAGTTTAGTGATGGGCAACTTCAAACTTGGGTTTACCGGTCAACCGATTGCTCATACGGAAGCGCTGTGGAATTTTCTAGGGTTGGCCCTGGCCGGTTGGAGTGCAGCATTACTTGGAGGCTGCCCATTAAGACAACTTGTGCTGACAGGGCAGGGAAACACCGATTCCGCTGTAACAGTTCTGGGCCTAATGGTCGGCGCCGCTGTTGCTCACAGTTTTAATATTGCTGCCAGCGCTAAAGGAGTAACACTATATGGCCAATATGCTGTTATAGCAGGTTTTGTACTTATTACGGCACTTAGCCTTGCTATCTACTACAATAAAGTAAACGTACGAGGGAGTGAAACACATGCAAGTAATTGATGCCCGTGGACTGTCCTGTCCACAGCCGGTTTTATTAGCAAAGAAAATGATTGACTCAAACCTTTACTCTACATTCAAAGTTCTTGTTGACGATATGGCAGCATTTGAAAACATCTCCGCACTGGCAAAGTCATTTAATCTAACGGTAAGTCATGAACAAATGGTTGACCATATTGAAATGACATTACTCAAATAGTGTTATGACGATGGAAAAGCGTTGTTACATTACGTTCAGTGGAGTAACTCAAGTATTAATGGCAGAAAAATTATTAGTAAATCAAGAATGTCCATTTCTTATAGCACCCATACCACGGGAAATAAGCGCTGACTGTGGGATGTGTGTAATGTGTTCACCGCAAGACCTCGTTTACATTCAAGAATCGCTTGATAGGGCAAGGGTTAGTTACAATGAAGTTTATACTCTCCACAAAAAGAAATCAGGTTTGTTTCAAAAAATTTTTGAATAAGAGGCTTTGGTCATGTGCGAACAGGTAAAGTCCCTTGACGTAACTGCCAGGAATGCTGTTTTTAAAGAAAAAGCCCCATCGGATATTGTCGAAGAAGTCCTGGATGTTATTGATAAAAAACTTACTTTAAAACGGTCAATGAGGAAAACGATATTGGCCGTTTTATATTTGGAACATTATTTATAATTTACCGCCAATATGGTAAAATATTAGATGCTTGGCAAATTTGCGTAATGTGGAGACATAACGAAGATGAATGAACAGGAATTAAAAAATAGTAACCGAGAATCGATAAACCCTGACGGGAAGCGGCTTCGCTACCAAATCCAAACTTTCGGCTGCCAGATGAATGAACGGGATTCCGAGACCCTGGCGGGTATGCTGCGGGAAATGGGGTATGAGCCGACAGGTGTGTTGGAGGAGGCCGATGTTATTTTACTTAACACCTGCTGTGTCCGTGAAACGGCCGAAAATAAAGTTTGGGGCCGCATCGGGGAACTTAAGGCTCTGAAAAGTAGGAAGCCTGAGCTGATTTTGGGTGTTTGCGGGTGTATGACCCAGCAGTCTGATGTGGCAGAAAAGATTAGGCGGCGTGCACCCCACGTGGACATTATTTTCGGTACCCATAATACCCACCGGCTGCCAGAACTCATCCATAGGGTAAAGGAAGAGAGAAAAACCATCGTCGATGTCTGGGAAACCGAAGGGGATATAGTTGAGAACCTGCCGTCCAAAAGGGTGGAAGGGGTTAAGGCCTATGTGACGATAATGTATGGCTGCAACAACTTCTGTACATACTGTATCGTCCCCTATGTGCGGGGAAAGGAACGGAGCAGGCTGGCGGCAGATATTGTGCGGGAAGTCCAAGAGTTAACTGCCCAGGGGTACAAAGAGGTTATGCTTTTGGGCCAGAATGTCAATTCTTACGGTAAAGACCTTGACCCCAAAACGGACTTTGCAGATTTACTGGCAAAGGTAGACCGGGTTGACGGTCTGACCAGAATAAGGTACATGACCTCCCACCCCAGGGATTTTTCGGACAAACTGATAGACATGATTGCCTCCTCGGAGAAAATCTGTGAGCACTTTCATCTTCCGGTACAATCTGGTGGAAACGATGTTTTGAAGAAGATGAACCGGGGTTATACTAAGGAAGACTACCTGACCCTAGTCGGGAAAATCAGGGCTAAAATACCCCGCGCGGGCATTACGACAGACTTAATTATAGGTTTCCCCGGGGAGACTGATGAGGACTTTGCTGAAACCCTGGATTTAATTGAAAAGGTAAAGTTTGACGCCGCATTTACTTTTGTATATAACAAGCGTTCCGGCACCCCTGCTGCGGAGATGCCGGACCAGGTGCCTGACGAAGTTAAGAAATACAGAATTCAGAAGCTGATAGCTGTGCAGAATACCATTAGCAGGGAAAAGAACCTGTTAGAGTTAGGCCAAATATATGAAGTACTGACAGAAGGGGTAAACAAGGCTGACCCCAACCGTCTGGAAGCCCGTACCAGGACCAATAAGCTGGTACTGTTCGAGGGGGAAAAGAGCCTGATAGGTCAGACAGTACAGGTCAGGGTTACTGACACAGGCACGTGGCATTTGGACGGGGAATTGGTTTAAAAATGTTATTCCGGCCATAAAAAAGGGTTTGGGAAAATTTTATCGAATTGTATGGAGGAATTGGAGGTGAAAATGTGTCAGCAGAAATCTTATTAAAGGCAAGTGAATTAGCCGATGCCATTGCCGAATGTGATGAACTGGTAGCTGTTAGGAATGCTGAACTGGCTATGAACAGTGACCCCGAAGCTCTGAAACTTATCGGGGAGTTTCAGAAGAAACAGCAGCAGGTCTACAATGCCCAGATGAGCGGTAATGAGCTTAGCGATGAGGACAAAAAGGATATTCAGGAAATAGAAGGCAAGATGAACGATATTCCGGCTATCAAGGCATACATTGAAGCATCGGACAAGTTTGAGCACCTTTTAAAGAGTGTGAACACCGTTATTGCCAGGGCAATTTCCGGTGATGAGGGTTGCGGATGCGGGTCGGATTGTGGACCGGAATGCGGCCCAGAATGCGGTTCGTCCTGCGGATGTAATTAGATATTATGCAGTAAAAAGGCTTGGGTTTCCCCAGGCCTTTTTATTTTACGACTTTGTTCAAAGGGCCAGATTATGGTATTATTAAGAGAAGAGTTTCTTAGTAAGGAGGACTCACCTTTGACCGTAGTTACTCCGATGATGAAACAGTATCTTGCCATAAAAGAAGAAAATCCGGATGCCATCCTGTTTTTCAGGCTGGGCGACTTTTACGAAATGTTTTTTCATGACGCCGAAATCGCCTCCAAGGCACTGGAAATAACTCTTACCGCCCGGGACGGGGGCAACGGCACTAAGGTCCCGATGTGCGGTTTGCCCTATCATGCGGCTGAAACTTACATCGCCAAACTGATTGATAAAGGGTACCGGGTGGCTATCTGTGAACAGGTTGAAGACCCTCGTAACGCCAAGGGCATAGTAAAAAGAGAAGTCACACGGGTAATTACAGCCGGGACTGTTACGGAAGGCAGTATGTTGGATGAAACCAAATACAACTTTCTGATAGGGGTTGTCAAAGACGACCTGGGTTACGGGATAAGCGTGGTAGAGGTTTCCACCGGCTATTTCGGGGTGACCGAAATCACGGGTGCCAGAGCGCTGGCAAAGCTCACTGACGAGATTTCCCGGCTTAAACCCGTTGAGTGTATTTTGCCTGATGAAATAAAGGAACACCGCGAACTTTTAGCGCAACTGACCGGGTTTGGCATGTCGGTCAACTACTATGTTCAACAGGCGTTTAACTATAAGAACGCTTACAGCGCCCTGCGGCAGCACTTTGGCACGTGCTCCATGGAAGGCTTCGGGTGTGAAAACATGCGGCTTGGAGTCCGGGCCGCCGGGGGCATTATGGCCTTTCTGAAGGACACCCAGAAAAACGCTTTAACTCATATCAATAAACTGGTTCCCTACACAACAGACAACTATATGCTTTTAGATATGGCTACAAGAAGAAATCTCGAGCTCACCCAAACCATCAGGGACAACCAGAAAAAAGGCTCCCTCCTATGGGTAGTTGACCATACTTTGACGGCAATGGGGGCAAGGCTAATTAAATTATGGGTGGAACAGCCTTTGCTCAACAAGGACAAAATCAACGAACGCCTCGATGCCGTAGAAGAAATATTTAACAATGTTTTCCTGAGAAATGACCTGAAAAAACTAATGGACCGGGTATATGACCTGGAGCGTCTGTCCGGCAGGATAGCATACGGCAGCGCTAACGCCCGGGACATGGCAGCCCTGAAAAGCTCATTGGAGATACTCCCGGCGCTGCGTGAAATAATGAAAGATGTATATTCTCCCGGTCTTACATTGATACAGGAGTCCCTGGACTGCATGGAAGACATAGTGGTGCTGATAGACAAGGCCATTGCAGACGAGCCGCCATTGTCCGTAAGGGACGGGGGTATAATCAAAACCGGGTTCGACCCGGAAGTTGACCACTTGAGGACAGCCTCCCGGGAAGGCAAGGGGTGGATTGCGGCCCTGGAAGCTAAGGAAAAGGAACGGACAGGGATTAAATCCCTTAAGGTAGGCTTTAACAAGGTTTTCGGCTACTATATCGAAATAACGAATTCAAACCTGGCCGTGGCGCCAGATGATTATATGAGGAAACAGACCCTGGCAAACGCGGAACGTTTCATCACCCCGGAGTTGAAGGAATACGAGAACCTCATTCTGGGAGCGGAGGACCGGGTAATTCAACTGGAGTACGATTTATTTTGTGAACTCCGAAACCGTATAAATGAAGAGGTGCCGCGGCTGCAAAAGTGCGCCGCCCTGATCGCCCAACTGGATGTTTTGCAATCCCTGGCTGAAGCGGCAATCAAAAACAACTACACAAAGCCTGTGGTAAATGACAACGAAATCATTGAAATCAAGGAAGGACGGCATCCGGTTGTTGAAAAGATGCTGCCTGGCGATCCCTTCGTACCCAACGACACCTATCTCGACAGCACTGGGTACCGGCTGGATATTATCACCGGTCCCAACATGGCAGGGAAGAGTACCTATATGAGACAGGTGGCCCTTATCTGCCTGTTAGCCCAGATAGGCTCCTTTGTGCCGGCGGAAAAGGCTCAGATTGGCATAATAGACCGGATATTCACCAGGGTTGGGGCATCGGACGACCTGGCTACAGGACAGTCCACCTTCATGGTAGAGATGAACGAGGTCGCCAATATATTAAATAATGCCACAACCCACAGCTTGGTTATCCTAGACGAGATTGGCAGGGGTACCAGCACCTTTGACGGCTTAAGCATCGCCTGGGCGGTGGCGGAATACATCCTTGACACCAGAAAGATAGGGGCGAAGACCCTCTTTGCCACCCATTATCATGAATTGACTGAGCTGGCCGATATTTTCCCGGGTGTCCAAAACCACAGTATAGCTGTCAGGGAAAAAGGGGAGGACATCATTTTTCTCCGCAAAATAGTCCCCGGAGGAGCTGACCGCAGTTACGGCATTCAGGTTGCCAGGCTGGCCGGGCTGCCCAACGAAGTGCTAACACGGGCCAAGGAAATCCTGGTTACCCTGGAATCAACGGAGGATATGACAAAGGGTCAGCGGGAGGCAGCAGCAGCAAGGAAAAAATCCGGCGGCTCAGACAAAATGCAGATGACTTTCTTTGAGGAACCTGGTTTGCCGCACCCGGTGGTAGAGGAAATTGCCGGCCTGGACCTGCTAAACCTCACGCCGCTGGAAGCGATTAACATACTGTACCGTTTACAGCAAAGGGTTAAAGAATAATTATAACGAAGGTGATTCAGTGTTTATCGGAATTGATGTAGGTGGGACTTACACTGATGCTGTGCTGACCGACGGGAAAACCATCATTGGGAAAAAGAAGTTCCTGACGAGGCATGAAGACCTCCTCTCAAGCCTGCTGGGGGCTCTTGATGCCATTTTAGAGGGCGGGGACATATCAGCTATCAGGAGAGTGGTCCTGAGCACCACCCTCGTAACAAATATCATCGCAGAGAAAAAATACCCGCCGGTGGCGCTGATTTTGATTCCGGGACCAGGTCTAAACCCCAGTGAATATAAGTTTGATACCCTTACCCATATCGTCTCCGGCGGCATAGATTACCGGGGAAGAGAAATCATTCCGGTGAGCCACGGGCAGATAGGACAGGCTGGGGCCGATATTAAGGAAAAAGGCTTCGACCGTGTTGCCGTAGTCGGCAAGTTTTCATGTCGCAACAAATGTCATGAGCTTTTGGTAAAAGAAATGCTGGAAAAAGGTAACCCCGGCCTGGCAGTTGAAATGGGACACACAGTATCAGGCCAGTTGAATTTTCCCAGGCGAATCGCCACCACAATGCTTACTGCTGCAACCAGGGCCTTGTTTGCCGCCTTTGCCGGCAGCGTACTGGAGTCTTTGAAGGAACGAAAAATAACAGCCCCCGCGTTTATCCTGAAGGCAGACGGGGGCACCCTGCCTCTGGAGGAGGCTCGAAAAATGCCGGTGGAAACAATCTTTTCCGGACCGGCAGCCAGCACCATGGGGGCCATGTGCCTTTCACCCAAAGGGCAGACTTCTGTCGTTGTGGACATTGGCGGGACCACTACGGACCTGGCCCTGATCCTTTCAGGAGAGCCGCTCCTGGCTTCCAAAGGGGCCAGGGTTGAGGGCTTTTTCACCCATGTCAGGTCCTTTGCTGCTAAATCTATTCCCTTGGGCGGGGACAGTTCGGTAGTTGTCAGAGACGGACAAATAAACATCCTGCCGGAAAGAAAAGGGCCGGCTTACTGCATGGGCGGGCAGGGGGCTACCCCTACCGATGCCCTGAAGTTCCTGAATAGAGTGGACGTGGGGGATTCGTCCAGGGCAGTTGAGATAATGGAACTGTTAGCGGGTGAAACAGGTAAAACCCCTGCAGAAACGGCCGGAGAGATTGTTTCAAAGGCTTGTCAAACAGTTGTAAGTGCTATTGAGCAAATGTTTATAAGCTGGGAAGAAGAACCTGCCTACAGAGTTTGGGAAATTGTCCAGCAGAAAAAGATTAAACCCAACAACATTGTTGGTGTCGGAGGCGCCGCAAAGGGTTTAGTCCCGGACGTGGCAAAACAGATGGGCTGCACATCCATTGTTCCCGAACACGCTGATGTGGCCAACGCTTTAGGCGCAGCCGTGGCCCAACCTACCGTGACGGTTAACCTTAGGGTAGACACGGAACAGGGGAATTATACCGTAGCAGAGGACGGAAGCACAGGCAGTATCTCAAAGGGCCGGCGGTTCGGGGAGGAAGATGCCCTGAAACTGGCCAAAGACAGGTTATACCAGATAGCTGAAAATTTGAAAATCAAAGAATACGTAAAAAAAATAGAGGTAGTTCATAGTGAGGTATTTAATATGGTCCGGGGCTGGTCAACCACCGGAAAGCTATATGACGTAAGCCTTCAGACACCGCGGGATATTCTATTTTATCTGGGACAGGGGGATTCTCCCGATGAATAAGAGTGATAAAACCGGACTTGTTTTTTTCCCTGCTTTTGACTGGGCGATTTCACCAACCCACCCGGAAAGGGAAGAGCGTTTGCTGTATACCAGGGACCAAATTTTCGAAGAAGGCTTGATGGACCTTCCAAGGATAACGGAATACAAGCCAAGGCTGGCAACCTTCAAAGATATTGCCAGGACTCATTTCTGCGTGCCTCAGGTAAAGGATCAGATTACCGAAGCCCACCTGGTGGCCGCGGGAGGTGCGCTGGTGATTGCTGATGCATTAATGGCCGGGGAAATCCGCAATGGGTTCGCCCTGGTCAGGCCGCCGGGACACCATGCCATGAAGGTGGTCCACGGTAACCGGGGTTTTTGTAACATAAATAATGAAGCTATAATGACAGACTACCTGCGGCGGAAATACGGGTTAAAAAAAATTGCTATAGTTGACACTGATGTCCACCATGGTGACGGGAGCCAGGATATCTTTTACCATGACCGTGATGTACTCTTCATATCGTTTCACCAGGACGGCCGGACCCTTTATCCAGGTTCGGGGTTTACCAATGAGGCAGGCGGGCCGACCGCCTTCGGTCGGACGTTGAATATTCCTCTGCCCCCAGGGACTACAGACGAAGGAATGCATTATGTTCTGGAAAAACATATCCTCCCTGTTTTAGACGATTTTAAACCAGATCTGGTCATTAATTCCGCCGGACAGGACAACCACTATACAGACCCCCTGGCCAACATGAAAATAACCGCCCAGGGATATGCCAGCTTAAACGCAAAACTCAAACCCGACATTGCCGTTTTGGAAGGCGGGTATGCTATAGAAACTGCCCTGCCTTATGTAAATACCGGTATTATCCTGGCTATGGCGGGGATGGACTACAGCGGCGTAACCGAGCCTGATTACACTCCGGGCATGTTTACCCTGGGCCCTGAGAAGAAAGCCCGGATTGAAGAAATTGTGGCAGAGCTAAGTACTGTATGGGAGCGCCGTGACAGCACAGACATTGAGGTCCTAAGGGCCAAACAGGATTTTTTTCAGAGGCAGAAGAATATCTATTATGACACTGACGGGATAAACGAGTGTCAAACGGAAAGACTCAGGCTGTGCCCTGACTGCGGGGGCTACCTTTCAACAGCTTCCCAAGCGTACCACCACAATGGTGTACAGTATAACGTGCTTTGTCTCAGCATCCCCTTTGACGGGTGTCATGAATGCAGGGAAGAGGTTTATGCCGAATATGAGATGGCAGTTAGCAATAAGTTCTATGACTACGTATACTTCCAGGACAGGGTTGGCGATACATACCGGGGTTATGGCAGGGAAAAACCGCTGGAATGGGAAGAGGTATAGGGGTATGGGAAGAATTCTTGTGCTTGACGAGCTTACCGCTAATAAAATAGCAGCCGGGGAAGTTGTGGAACGCCCGGCCTCGATAGTAAAGGAGTTAATCGAAAACTCCATCGATGCCGGCAGCAGCCGGATTGAAATATCGGTTACAGACGGCGGTCTGACCTCCCTGGTTGTGTCCGATAACGGCACGGGGATGGATACAACGGACGCCGGTTTGGCTTTTGAGAGGCATGCCACCAGCAAAATCAAAAATGCCGGTGATTTGGATCATATCCAGTCTTTGGGGTTCAGGGGTGAAGCCCTGCCGAGCATTGCGGCTGTTTCAAGGCTGAACCTCAAGACAAGGATAAAAGAGGCCGTATCGGGGACCGAAGTGGTCATAGAAGGGGGCCAAATCCTGACCACCGCCGACATAGGCAGCCCGGTTGGCACAATTGTGGAGGTAAATGACCTCTTCTTTAACACCCCGGCCAGAAAAAAACACATGAAAGGCCCCAATAACGAAGCCGGGCACGTAAGTGACATTGTTAATAAAATTGCCATGGGTTACCCCCACATTTCCTTTCAGTTAAAAAGCAATGGCCGGGTAATTTTGAAAACACCGGGTAAGGGCGACCTCCTGGAATGCATTGCCGGTGTTTATGGGATAGAAGCGGCCAGGGAAATGCTTTTAGTGGAAGCCCAGAAAAGTGAAAACAGTATCTCCGGATATGTTGGAAAACCTTCGTTATCCAGGGCAGCCCGCAACCACCAGATAATCTATATCAATGGCAGGTATGTCAGAAACCGGGGAATCGCCGAGGCGGTAGAGAAGGCATATCACAGCATGTTAATGGTCGGGCGGCACCCGGTGTTTGTGTTAAACATCAGGGTCAACCCGGAAACTGTGGATGTCAATGTTCACCCTGCCAAGACCGAGGTACGCATTGCCAAAGCGGGCGAAATAGAGAGTTTTGTCACCTCTGCCGTCTCACAGACTTTAGCCGGGAACAGGCTGATTCCGGCCCCGGTCTATAAACCAGTGCCTAAACAGGGGTTGGGTGGGCCGACTGTGAAACAGGAGGAATGGCAGGTTCCGTATATATCGACGGCGTCAGAAGAGCAAATCCGCGAACTACCTGAAAGCAGCGAATATGTTCCTGAATTGTCAGGGGCGAGCACCGGGACAGGCATCCTGGCTGACTCCATCCCAAGAGAAGCAGGAGAACAGCCCTGCTTCCCGGAACTCAGGCCAATAGGGCAAATAGACTGCACCTATATCGTGGCCCAGGGGTCTGACGGCATGTACCTGATAGACCAGCATGCGGCTCACGAGAGAATCTTATACGAAAAGTACATGGAAAAACCCGATGATTTCGTGGCCAGTGAGCAGCTCCTTTTTTCAGTGGCACTTCAGCTTACTTTTCAGGAGACCCAGGTGCTTAATGACCATATTATCAACCTGACGGACCTTGGATTTGTCGTAGAACACTTTGGCGGGGAGACTTTTCTTTTGCGAGGGGTGCCCGCCGCAGCGGCCAAGATAGGCGGCAGGGAAATTTTTTTGGATTTATTGGATTATTTTTCCCGCAACCGGCACACAATATCAAGTAAGGCGCTAAGAGAGAAACTATTGATAACCATGGCATGTAAAAGTGCTATCAAAGCTAACCACAATCTCGGTTTGCCGGAAATGGAGTCCCTCCTGGGACAACTGTCCAAAGCCAGGAATCCGTTCACGTGTCCCCACGGCAGACCGACACTGATACATTTTTCCGGATACGACCTGGAAAAAAGGTTTAAGCGGGTCTTATAGCATGAGTGGAACGATTGTCACTACTTCTCATAAGCCGGACGCGGAAACCCTCACCGCTGCACGGGATGCGGCTGCAGTTCTGGGGATTGAATTTGTGGAAAGAAATAGAATGTCCCTGGTCGGCTTAAGGCAAAATTACGGGGCTGAAAACATTCTGGTCATCAATAGGGAGCAGATTAAACTATATACACCTCTCGGGGAATGCTTTTTCCATCCAAGTATGAGCATTCCGAGAATAAAGGCCATCAGACAGGGAAAGCCTGACCACATGGTCGAGGCAATGGATCCTAAACCCGGAGACTCTGTGCTGGACTGTACCCTGGGGCTGGCAGCTGATGCCATTGTTGCTGCCACCGTGGTTGGACCCGGCGGTAGGGTAGTCGGTATTGAAACATCTCCGGAACTGGCCTTCATGGTAAAGCATGGTTTGGCGGAGTATGGGAAAGGTTCCCCGTCTCTCCGGGAGGCCATGTCCAGGATAGAAGTAGTATGCGGCGATAGCGGGCAGTACCTTGCTGAACAGGCCGCCAATTCTTTTGATATTGTGTATTTTGACCCTATGTTCCGGTTTCCCAGGACAAAGTCCAGCTCAATGCAGCCGTTGAGGGGGATAGTCAATTCTGAACCGTTAAATAGCGAGATGATAAATGACGCCCTGAGAGTTGCCCGAAAACTCGTGGTGATGAAGGAAAATGAATTTAGCCGGGAATTCGCCCGGTTAGGCTTTTCCAGGGTCTTGGGGGGCAAGTACAGTCCGGTTGCCTTTGGCGTAATTGACAAACAGGAGGCAGAGGTATGAATAAATTACTGCCCTTGGTTGTAATTGTAGGCCCTACTGCGGTAGGCAAAACCGAAGTAGGAATTAAGGTAGCAGAAAAGATAAAAGGTGAAATCATTTCCGGTGATTCCATGCAGGTTTACAAGTACATGGACATAGGGACTGCCAAACCATCTCCAGAGGAAATGGCCGGAATACCCCACCATATGATTGACATCATTACCCCGGGCGAGGATTTCAGTGTGGCAAAATTTCAGCAAATGGTGGAAAGGTATATAACCGAAATTAATGACAGAGGGAAAATACCTATTGTGGTAGGGGGTACAGGCTTGTATATAAGGTCTCTTCTGGACCGCTATGATTTTTCTCCCCCGGGTGGCAGCAGCTCAAAAAGAGTTGAATTAGAACGGTTGGCTGCGGAACGGGGAAATAAGTACTTGGTCGGGCTGTTGAAAGATGTCGACCCCAAGTCTGCCGAAAGAATACACCCAAATGACACGCGGCGTTTAATCAGGGCTCTTGAGGTGTTTCAAACGGTCGGCCGGCCAATATCAGATTTCCAGTACATTTCGAATGAGGGGTCACCAAAGTATAACACTGCGTATTTCGGACTGAACATGAACAGGCAAGAATTGTACAAAAAAATAGAACAAAGAGTAGATATTATGATTGCAAGGGGGCTGGTTGATGAGGTAGAACGGCTGGTGAAAATGGGGTATGGTGTGCAAAACACTGCTATGCAGGCTCTTGGTTACAAGGAAATGCATGATTACCTCAATGGCTTATGCAGTCTGGAGGACGCAGTGGAATTAACCAAACGCAATACCAGAAGATTTGCCAAAAGGCAGATAACCTGGTTTAGGCGTGATTCAAGAATTCAATGGATAGATGTCGAAAAAAGAAGCTCTTTAGAAGAAATTGCGGGCGAAATTGCTTCTAAAGCAGAAGGACAATTTTACTATACGTAGAATAGAAAAGAAAAAAGCGAATATGGAGGGACAAGGGATGACAAAGCCACAGCTGAATTTACAGGACTCATTTCTAAATCAGGTTCGCAAGGAGAATATTCCTGTTACAATATACCTTGTAAACGGATTTCAGTTAAAGGGACTTGTTAGAGGATTTGATAATTTTACTGTTATTCTGGAATATGACGGTAAACAGCAAATGGTATATAAACACGCAATATCAACTATTACGCCCTTTAAATCAATTTCGCCCAGCTTTAACGAACAACCGAAATAGGTATCTGGCAAGGAACCTGATATACTTTTCTGAAGCACAAAAAAACCAGTCGCTGTGACTGGTTTTTTTGTGCTTCAATTATTTTTTAGCAACCTTCAGCTTAAGGGCTTTACCTGCTTTGAAAACAGGTACTTTGGCTGCCGGAATGTTGATAACTTTTCCGGATTGGGGGTTACGGCCTTTCCGTGCCTTGCGCTGTTTAACTTCAAATGTACCAAAACCGATAAACTGAGCTTTTTCTCCCTTTGCCAGAGACTCCTGGATGCTGGCGAATACGGCATTTACTGCCTTCTCAACGTCCTTTTTCTTCATAGTTTTTACCTTGTCAGTTACCTTGGCAATTAAATCAGTTTTTGTCAACAATAATACCTCCTTCAAGTTTAAAAATATTTAAAAATGGTAAACGGTTATTTCTAAACTCAATAACCCTCCCTTCGGATTGGTATTTGCTTTTTAAAAAAGGCCCACAGTATTGTGCAAAATCACCTTTGTGATCCAGAACTTCGGTTCAAAAATAGACCTACCTCGGGACTTGCCATGGTAGGTCTGTGAAGAAGCGGCAACTGGCTGTCCAAGTGAGGACCCTGTAGTTTTGCGTCCCTCTCTTACGAGAGGTTTGCCTTTTTCAAAAGGTTTGTCATTTTTTATGAATTAATTATTCTACATGTCTACCAATATTCCTGCAAATTTACCCAAAATATAGCATTATTTTTTTAAAATAGTATCACACAAAAAAATTCCGGGCGTATAATAATAGAGTAAAAAACTGTGCCAATGAGGGGGAATGATGGTTGGAAATAAAAATCGTCCGCCCTAGGGCCAAAGGTGATAAGAGTAGAACGTTTATCGACGGGAAAGGCGATAACCCTTCCGGTAGAGCATTAGCGTTTCTGGGTGGTACGGATAAAAAGAAAGAGAAAATAACTTGTAAAGAGGCGGGTGACAACGAAAAAATTCCGGAGATCATGGCGGAACTTGATGAATTAGTAGGTCTGCATTCGGTAAAAAAACTGGTTTATGAAATTAAGGCTTTTGTCGAAATACAAAAGAGGAGACAACAGGAGAACCTTGTCTCAGAACCCCTGGTCTTACATATGATTTTTAAAGGCAACCCCGGGACCGGGAAAACAACGGTGGCCAGAATTCTGGGCAGCCTTTTCAGGCAGATCAACGTCTTGTCAAAGGGCCACCTGGTTGAAATCGAACGGGCCGACCTAGTAGGAGAATATATCGGGCATACAGCCCAGAAGACTAGGGAACAGCTAAAAAGATCCTATGGGGGCATATTATTTATAGATGAAGCATATTCCCTCGCCCGGGGTGGGGAAAAAGACTTTGGCAAGGAGGCAATCGACACCATTGTCAAGGCGATGGAGGACCAAAAAGATAACCTGATACTTATCCTGGCCGGATATAAAAAGGAAATGGACGAGTTTATAAATACTAACCCGGGGTTGAAGTCCAGGTTTCCGATTTACGTAGTTTTTCCCGATTTCAGTATTCGGGAACTGCTGCAAATTGCTGATTTAATGTTGAACAAACGGCAGTATGAATTGACCCCGTTAGCCAGGGAAGCACTCAAAAGAATACTCGAATTAAGGACGGGTAAGGGGTACGAACATTCCGGAAACGCCAGGTTGGTCAGAAATATTATTGAAAAAGCAATGCGGCGGCAGGCAGTGAGACTTGTAAAAAAAGGAGACCTGACGAGAGAAGATTTAATCCTGATTATGGAGGAAGACATCGAGGTGGCTGGTGAACTTTGCCTTAAAGACGCCTCGCGACAGGTTAATTAAATCAGGAAGAAGGATAATTGTAAGATACTCGAGAATAAAGAGTGAATTATGTCAAGACTAAAGACGGGGGCCAGAGAGACAAAAAATGTCCGACAAAGTAAACGGAAACCTTGCCGGTTTGAGAAATTCACAAATAAAACGACTCGAATGCTTGTATGAAATGGAAGTGGATAAAGCCGAGTTTATTTCCTATGAGGTCTTGTTGGAAATTGCGGCTATTTCCCTGGAAACAAAACGGGAAATAGCCGTATATATCAACAGGAGTGGTAAGCTTGTTGATGTATCTGTGGGTGATAATGCAACTGTCAGTCTCGGGGAAGTGAAAGGTAGGCGTGGTCACCAACGGCTTAGCGGTATACGGTGTATCCATACCCATCCTGAAGGTTCAGCTATGCTGAGTGATGTAGACTTAACGGCGATGGAAAGCCTTCAACTGGATGCTATGGCCGCGGTTGGCGTTTACTCGGACCGAGTCCCGGAGATATACGTGGGGTTATATACAGACCCTTCCGCTGTTACCAAAGATACCCAGGAAAAGTTTTTAATATATGGCCCATTATCTACAGAAGAAATTATACGCAGTGACTTAATGGAGATAATCGTTATATTAGATAAAAAGTTTAAAACCAAGTTAACCGCTCCCAGGCATGAGCCCGGAGAAAGTGCCATCCTGTGTGCGGTGCAAAGGCCGGGTGACCCGGAAGAAACAGTTTCTGACTCCCTGGAGGAATTATCCCAACTGGCCTCTACAGCCGGGGTCCGGGTTTTGCAAAAAATCGTGCAGGTCCGGGCCAAACCCGATGTTTCAACATACATTGGGAGGGGAAAAGCAGGCGAGGTAAGACTTCAGGCCCAGGTTTTGGGAGCCGATGTCATTATGTTTGATGATGAATTAAGCCCGGCCCAGTTGAGAAACCTGGAAGAGACAATAGGGTTAAAGATTATAGACCGGACAGCTCTCATCCTTGATATTTTTGCCCGGCGGGCTAGGACAATGGAAGGTAAGCTGCAGGTCGAACTGGCCCAGTTGAATTACCTAATGCCAAGGTTGACGGGTAAAGGAACAATCCTTTCCAGGCTTGGCGGTGGTATCGGGACAAGGGGCCCCGGGGAAACCAAACTAGAGGTTGACAGGAGAAGGATAAGAAAAAGGATTTCTGACCTGAATAAAGAACTGGAATCCGTTAAAAAGAACAGAGAACTGCACAGAATCGGTAGAAGAAATGTACCGGTGCCGGTGGTGTCTTTATGCGGGTATACCAACTCGGGCAAATCGACACTGTTGAATAAACTGACCAATTCCGATGTGTTGGCTGAGGACAAGCTTTTTGCCACCCTTGACCCTACCACGCGAAAATTACGGCTGCCAGATAACAAAGTAGTTTTAATTTCCGATACTGTGGGTTTTATAAACAAAATCCCCCATCACCTGATTGCCGCTTTTCGGGCTACCTTAGAACAGGTTACAGAGGCCGATGTTCTTCTTCATGTAGTGGATGCCAGCCACAAGGCAGTAGAAAAGCAGATGGAATCAGTCATCGCGCTTTTAGCCAAGTTGGGTGCAGCCAGCAAACCGGTTGTCACCGTGTTTAATAAGATTGACAAGCTGCCGGATCAATCACAACTGAAAAATTTGGCAAGAAAGACTCCCAAAAGTGTTTTTATCTCAGCCCAGACGGGTCAGGGAATAGACAGTTTATTAAATCTATTGGTATTAGTTGCACCGGGCCAAAGAAAGCGGGGGGTTTTTGCCATTCCGTATGCTGATACATCTCTCGTGGCCATGTTTCACGAAAAAGGCCGGGTCATTGACCAGGAATACCTGCCCGAATACATTCTTGTCACTGCAGAACTAGATGTCAAGGAGATGGCAAAGGTGAAAGAATATAAAATAAAAGAAGGGAAAACCGGAGGTCGGGGTAATGTCTGATAATGTTTTGGGACAGATAACTGAAGAAGTTGAACGGTCTATTGCGCCGGTTTATCAACACATAGAGCAGATTTCGTTGTTAAACCATCAAAAGGTGTTGGATTCTTTTCACGAGGCCCGGGTTAGCGAATATCATTTAAAAGGATCTACGGGTTATGGATATGGAGATGCCGGGAGAGAAGCAGTTGAAAAGGTATTTGCCTCGGTGTTCCGAACCGAGGCAGCCCTGGTAAGAGGCCAGATTGCGTCCGGGACCCATGCTATTGCCCTTTGCCTTTTCGGGGTGTTAAGACCGGGTGACGGATTGCTTTCTATTACTGGACGGCCTTATGACACCCTTGAGGAGGTCATCGGCATTCGGGGCTCTGCCCACGGCAGTTTAAGGGAACTTGGTGTGTCTTTTAAACAAGTGAACCTCCTGGCAGATGGAAGCTTTGATATTGAAGGTATAAAACAATGCATCGGAGAAAAAACGAGGATGGTGATGATCCAACGCTCCAGAGGGTACGACTGGCGTTCTGCGATTGATATTGCCAAGATCGAAGAGGTCTGCCAAATTATTAAGAGTATTAAAGAAGGTGCAGTTGTTTTTGTGGATAACTGCTACGGGGAGTTTGTGGAAGAACGGGAACCCATTGAAGCAGGCGCTGACTTGTCGGCAGGCTCGCTAATCAAGAATATGGGAGGAGGCATAGCCCCAACAGGGGGGTATGTAGTGGGGCACGCCTCCCTGGTTGATATGGCTGCCAACAGATTAACAGCACCTGGTATAGGGGGTAGAGTTGGAGCCACCCTGGAGTTTAACAGGTGGTTTTTACAGGGTATCTTTTTGGCACCCCATGTTGTAAGTGAAGCGCTTAAAGGAGCCGTTTTTGCCGCGGCCTTGTTTGAAAAGCTCGGTTATCAGGTATCACCGGGCTTTAGTGACAAAAGGTCGGATATTATCCAGGGGATACGGTTTGGCAGTGCAGAGGAAATGGTTGCATTCTGCCGGGGTTTACAGAAGGGTTCGCCCCTGGATGGTCACATTACCCCAGAACCCGCACCGATGCCAGGATATGATGACCAGGTGGTGATGGCCGGCGGTACCTTTGTAGCTGGCAGCACTATTGAGCTTAGCGCTGACGGACCCTTAAGGGAACCATTCGCTATCTATATGCAGGGAGGTTTGTCAAAGGAATATATCAAGTTAGGGGTAATGTCTGCAGCAAAAGAGTGTATTTCTGTCAATAAAGAAAAACAAATATTTGGCAGGATTTAGTATAAACAAGTCGAATATATGACTAGTAACGTCTCGATAAAGGGGGGTGGGTAGTGCAGAACGCAGGAAATAACAAAGTGCTTGTTGTGGATGACGACAAATTTATGGTGAGGGTAATATCGGACTGTCTTCAGAAAGAGGGATATTTGGTCAGCGGTGCTTATGATTTTAACAAAGCTATGGAGCAGATTTACCATACTCCCCCCGATATAATACTTCTCGACGTGGTTTTGCCTAAAATGAACGGTTACGACATCTGCCGGTTGTTGAGAAACGATACTAGGACCAGCCACCTTCCTATTATCATGCTTACCTCAAAGGGTCAGGTGGAGGACAAGGTTGCAGGGCTGGATGCCGGTGCTGATGATTATATCACTAAACCTTTTGACAATCTTGAATTAATCGCCAGGGTCAAAACCCACTTGCGCCGGGCAAAACAAGAGAAATCTTTTAATCCGCTGACGGGACTTCCGGGCAACATCTTGATTGAAGAAGAAATAAAACGCAGAGTCAGTGAAGGTAAGAAGAAATTTGCTGTTCTATATATTGATCTTGACAATTTTAAGGCTTACAATGATGTTTACGGATTTTTGAAAGGTGACGAAGTTATTAAATTTGTCGCACATATTATTGAAAAAAACGTGAAGACTCTCGGGGGGCATGGCGATTTTATAGGTCATATAGGTGGAGATGATTATATAGCTATTACTACCCCCAATAAACTTGATGACATCTGCAAAGCTATAATAAACCAGTTTGACAGCACAATCTCCCTGTTTTATTCCACAGACGACCGGAGACGGGGGTATATAATTACAAGGGATAGGTCCAATCAAGAGATAAAGTATCCCTTTATGAGCCTGTCCATTGCGGTGGTCTCCAATGAAAGCAGATACGTAGAGAACCACTGGCAAGTTGCCGAAATTGCTGCCGAGATGAAAAAATTCGCCAAGTCTAGAGCGGGTAGTGTATATGTTAAAGACCGAAGGGTCAGGTGAACCCAATGTCGTCAATCATTGTTTTTTGGCTGGTTCTTCTGATAATGGCGGTAGGCGCTATAGGTACCCTGTTGCCGATAATGCCAGGAACACCGTTAATATTTCTGGCTGCCTTGGGGTTTGGATTTTATGAGCATTTTCAGAGGGTAACGCCGTTTATTCTGGTAGTTTTATTTGTACTGACGGTGATATCACTGGGTGTTGATTATTTTGCCGGAGTCATTGGAGCTAAAAAGTATGGGGCCTCAAGATACGGGACTTGGGGTTCTTTTATTGGAGGAATAGCCGGAGTTATTATCTTCAGCATTCCCGGGCTGCTAATAGGCCCCTTCACTGGTGCGGTGATAGGTGAAATAGTTAGTGGCAGAAACCCCGGGGAGGCTTTGAAAGTGGGATTGGGCACCGTCATCGGTATGGCGGGCGGGGCTGTTTTTAAGTTGATTATTGCTGTTTCCATGATAGTTGTGTTCCTTACTGGTGTAGTTTAATTATGTCTTTCGAGTTTTCCGATAACATTCTACAAAAACCGCTAAACCCTGAAAAAGGTTGATTGACGGGAAAATAAATGATTAACAGTAATATCCTAACGTATAATGATTTTAGATAATTATTAGTTAATGTAAAGGAGTGAAGGATGATGTCCGCAAGTAGTCCGCAGGTTCTATTGCTGATGTGTAGCATATGCCAAGGAATGACTGCCAAACTGTTGCCGGAAATTCGACTTCATTTCTCGCAGCAGGTCCGGGTGTTTCCTATTACATGTCCCTCACAGATAGATCCGTTTGCGTTTATTAAGTTATTGAAAAATTCGGTTGATGGGGTAATAGTTGCTTGCCCGAAAGAAACATGCTGCTGCCCTGAGAATAAAAAAGTTTTAAAAAGGCGCGAGATAGTTAAGGACATCCTGCCGGTATTCGGGCTGCACAGGGAGCAATTCCATGTCGCCAGCGTTTCACCCTTTGCAGGCCAGGAACTTATTGCGATAATTGAGCATATGCTGAATTTCATCAAAATCACTTTCCAAAATAAAGATGAGTACAGGTTCGCCAGTCCCGAAGAAGATGTATTAAGCCAATGTAAGTGGGTTAATTAAAAGAGCACCTTGAAGGTGCTCTTTTAATTTGCGGTGCACACCGCTTTCTTTGTGGAGGAGTTAGGAGTAGAGCACGCTTTTTATAAAACATAAAATGAAAGAACACAGAAAAATAATGAGAACACAGTTAGCCGGCAGGTCCAAAACCTCTCTGCGCACTCTGTGTTCTCAGTTTACTCTGTGGTTGTTTTGATATAATCTGAAGGTTAAAAGAGAAAAAACGCGGGAAGAAATTTCCCGTGATTGGTTATCGACTAGTGCAGCCGCCTGAAAACCCCGATTACCTTACCCAGTACTTTTACATCAGTGGTGTAAATGGGATCCAGAGAAGGGTTTTCCGGCTGAAGTCTTACATAATCCTTTTCTTTGTAAAACGTCTTAACGGTAGCTTCGTCTTCCAGGAGTGCTACCACGATGTCGCCGTTTTTAGCGTGGGCCTGCTGTCTTACTACAACATAGTCTCCGTCCAGAATCCCGGCATTTATCATACTGTCACCACGCACAGATAATATGAAAACATTGTCGTTGTTTACAAAATCGACAGGCAGAGGGAAGGTGTCTTCTACGTTCTCAACAGCCAGGATAGGCTGTCCGGCTGCAACCTTACCGATAATTGGGACATTGACTATTTCCTTCCGGACAAAGTTGCTGTTTCCCTCAAGTACTTCAATGGCTCTTGGCTTGGTTGGGTCCCTCCTGAGATAGCCCTTTTCCTCCAGATGAGCAAGGTGGCCGTGGACGGTCGAACTGGAACTGAGACCAACCGCTTCACCTATCTCTCTGACCGAAGGAGGATATCCCTTTTTTTGCAGTTCTTTTTTTATAAAATTAAGAATGGCAACCTGCCGATTACTAAGGTCTGAGTACATATCCGCACCTCCCAGACAATTTATAATAATATTATAACATTCAGATTTGCAATATGCAAACACTTGTTCGAAAAAATAGTATTTATTGAAATTAATAGGTAAAGCCATTGACACAGAACATTTGTTCGTGGTATATTAAAAGCAAACAGATGTTCGG
>JAJZQD010000130.1 GCA_021847735.1 Bacillota bacterium
AAATCTAGCGGTCCAAAGGTCGCGATGTTTTAAAATGCTGTGGAATTTTAGGAAATAAAAATCACAAACCTCCCAGTTATGGCAATCTGGAAGATTTGCGATTTAATAATTTTATAACAAGAGGAAATTAAGCAATCGGTGCAGATTCTTTTTCAAAACAGTGAGTGAGGTGGGCTTGATCAATTGGTTTGGTAAGAGTACTTGCAACGTACATTACTATTAGACCCACAGGCAGGCCGAGGACGAGCGGGTCGATTGCCGTCCAGGGGAAGGAGAATAAAACGTCTTTGCCGGTTAAGGCCTTGCATACGCCAAAAATAGATGCTTCTTTAGCGTGCATGAAAAAGAGGGAGAACAAATAAACCACGGAACCGGCAATCATCCCAATGGTTACACCGGCTGTGGTGGCCCGCTTCCAGAACAGTGCTCCGATTAGCATCGGCAGGAAAGCGGCGGCACAGAGGCCGAAGAATATGGAGGTAGCAATGGCAATAATACTCCCGGGCAGCCATAAACTGATAATCATTGTAAAGACTAATGCTATAATGGTCCCAATCCGGGCCAGTCTCAACCTGGTCTTGTCGTCCATCTTCTCTCCATTGAACAGGTCGTAGTTGATGGAAGTAGCTATAACGTGGAACTGGCCGCTAAGGGTGGACATTGCTGCAGATAACAGGGTTAACAGGAAAATGTATGTAATCCCAACCGGGAATGCCTTGGAAATAAACATTGGTATAATGAGGTCAACGTTGGGTTTCTTAGTGAGCGGGTCTGTAACCATCTGAAGGGCCAGTTTCCCACCGTGCTCCATGAAATAAACGTTGGACAGGGCGCCTACTATAAAAGCGACCCCGGTCATAAACAGAATAAATACCCCGCCGATTAATACCCCACGGTTAAGTTCACGGCTTGTTTTTACGGTCATGAAACGTACAGCAAGCTGGGGCTGGGCCAGAACGCCGATGCCCACACCCAGGACCAGTGTGGAGATAACCATCCACCATATCTCCGAGCCAAAGGCCGGCATTGATGCCCAGCCCGTATGGCCTTTGGCCGCCAAAGATGCCGGAACTTTACTGACCAGGCCGGCTAGGAAACTATGGCTGGCGCTTATCCCACCCACTTTTATATAGGTTAGAACTATAATAACGGCCATAGTCAAGAACATCAGTGTACCCTGAAATGCATCAGTATAAATAATCCCTTTCAAACCACCAAATAAAACATAGGCTGTTACGATGATAGCCAAAATCCACAAAGCAGAAGTAAAATTCATTTGCAGAGCTTCCTGCATGTACCTTGCGCCGCCGATCATTACTGCCGCAGCATAAAGAGGCATTGATACTGCAATTAAAGCGGCACTGAATTTCCGGATAAAATCAGAATTATACCGTTTCCCCATTAACTCGGGAAAAGTTCTTGCTCCAAGCTGAGCAGACATTGCCCGGATACGCTTGCCAAAAAATACGAAAGCTACAAAGACACCGGTAAAAATATTGAAAACTGTGAGCCAGAGCATACTCAAACCGTACATCCCGGCGGCACCGCCAAAGCCTACGATCGCCGAGGTGCTGATAAAGGTTGAACCATACGCCATAGCCATCAGGTAGGGGTGAACTTCGCCGCCGGCGAGCATGTAGTCTTTGGAATCTTTTGTGTGACGATAACCCAGGTACCCGAGATAACCAATAATAGCACAGTAAATAATTACCAAGGTGACCAGTAAGCCATAATTCATTGTGGTTTTCCTCCTCGCAAATTTACCTAATCAGAATTGTTCCAATTTATCGCCCCGTAAATCACACATAAAAGAGCGCTGCCAATACTTAAAAGATAGGCTAGCACAACACCAGGTTCGGACAAACCTAACATAGTTTTCACCTCCTCCCGCTTTTGACATTGGGCTGGATTACATTTATTTACCGGTAAAGTCAGGCTTTCGCTTTTCCACGAATGCGCCTATACCTTCCTTAGCATCATCACTGCTAAAAGCTATTACAAAGTTTTGAATTTCCAGGTTTAAGGCAGAAGTTATATCCAGGTTTATCCCTGTGTTAACAGCGGTCTTAAGCATTCGCACCGCTACCGCAGGTTTAGCAGCCAGCTTGTTCGCCAGTTTCTGGGCTTCTTCCATAACTGCATCCACCGGCACTACTTTGTTGACCAAACCAATTTTTTCTGCCTCTGCAGCATCAAAAATTTCCCCAAGGAACAGTAATTCCTTGGCTTTGGCCATACCCACAAGCCGCGGCAGGCGCTGTGTTCCGCCGCCTCCAGGGATAATGCCTAAACCTACTTCCGGCTGGCCGAATTTCGCATTATCGGCTGCCAGGCGGAAATCACAGCACATGGCCAGTTCACTCCCGCCGCCCAAAGCCATCCCTTTGATAGCAGCAATAACCGGTTTGCCCAAATTTTCGATTTTCTGAAAAGCTATTAACGATGCCTGGCAAAAGTCATATACCTCTACCGGAGTCAACTGAGCCATCTCAGAAACATCTGCACCGGCCGCAAAAGCTTTATCCCCCGACCCAGTCAGAATAACAGCGTTAATCGAAGCATCGGCCTGCAGTTCATCTGCAGCCCGGCTCAGCTCCCGGAACACCTGGCTGTTGAGGGGGTTCAGCGGTGGGCGGTTTAGGGTGATGGTGGCAACTCCATTTTCTTTTTGCAATTGAATCACTTCATAAGCCATGAAGATGTTCTCCCTTCTAACCTACCTTAATAACTACAGCCGCTCCGGTGTCTCCTGCTGCGCAGCCGGTAAACAGGCCGTAGCCGCCGCCAAGGATTACCAGCTCTTCAATCAGCTCAACAATTCCCCTGCCTCCGGTAGGTCCCTGGGGATGGCCATAGATGAGGGAACTGCCATAGTTATTAAAGCCCATTACGTCTATACCCATTTCCTTGGCCATATGTACATCGTTGGCTGCGAATGGGTTGTGAGTCTTAATTGCTTTCACATCTTTAACACTAATACCCGCCTTTTCCAAAGCCATATTAGCAGACGGTACCACCGCCATAGCCATGTGGGCCTTTTCCGCCCGGGCGAAACCGTAGGAAAGAACCTGGATTTCGATATTCTTGTCACTGCTCAGTTCCTTAGCCTTATCCTTGGTTGTTACGATAATCCCGCAGTTGCCATCAGCCGGATGAGTTTGCGAACCAAAGCTAAGTACCCCGCCCTCAATTACCGGTTTCAGTTTGACCAGCGTTTCTAAAGTGGTAGGGGTTACCCCTTCGTCTGTTTCCACTACTCCTACTTCTTTTTTACCTTTTTTGTATTCTATTGAAAACATGTACCGTTTTTGAAACTCACGGTCATTGGCCAGTGCATCCAGGTATTGCTCATACCGTCTGGCGGTAACCGCGTCACATTCTTCCTTGGTAATATTGCCGGCTTTTTTGACTACGTTTTCAGCGGTCTGGATCATCGCTACCTTACCATGGGGATCCTTGGCGAAGTTCTCCATAACCCAGTTTTCGGAAATAACTTCTCCTCCGGGACCGTTGGGATTTGGCCAAACGGCATGGGGACCATTGGAAAGGCGGTCTGTCATCAGGCAGAACGCGTTATTAACACTACCGGTTTCCAGGCCTGCTGCCGCCAAGCCAACACAAGTGGTGGAGGTGGAACAGGCTTGAGGAACATGGAGGCCGGGTGTTCTCTCCGCACCCATTAGGGCTGCAGCCCACGGTCCTGAGTAAAACCAATGCTTTTGGAAAACAGTACTTCCTACATATACGTAATCAAACATTGTTGCTTCCATGTTCTTTGATTCCAGCCATCTCTTGGCAGTCGCTGCGCCA
>JAJZQD010000033.1 GCA_021847735.1 Bacillota bacterium
GGGCAGTGAACTCGTTCAGCTAAAGCTGAACATCGAAACTTCAGTGGGGGACTCTACCCCCACTGAAGCAGAAAAGTGGAAACTCCACCTTATTAGAAGGTGGAGTCTTGGAATTGGGATAAAAAGTGCATCCCTAGTTACGGGACCCCAGGGGTGCACAATACCGCCTGAGCCGGTCTGGCGAAGGTTTGAGGACGGCCGGGAAGTCCTGGCGGCCGGGACGATTTTCTGGGACGAGACCGAACCGGTTCTGCATATTCACAGCGCGGTAGGCAAAGGGGACCTTTCCCTGACCGGCTGTATGCGCCAGGAAACTGAGGCATACCTTGTCGTGGAGGTTATCATCCAGGAAATCAACGGCATTGACGCCACCCGCGCCTTAGACCCGGCCATGGGCATTAAAGCCCTGATGCTTTAAAAAAATAGTAAGGGGTGTTCCAAAAGTCATTTGGGACACCCCTTACTATTTGCATTATTTTGTTTTCCAATTGAATCAAAAGAGCCGGTCTTACTTAGTTTCCTACCCCATTTTTCCACTTGTCTCTTAAGAGGCAGTCTCAACTTTGGGGAAATGGCAGGTGTGTTCCGGAGAGGGAGGCTGACGTCCGCCGGCCCTTGATCCGCGCAGCGGGAGCGGTTTGCCGGCTGAGTTGTTGCTCCCTCGCATGAACATACCTGCCATTTCCCCCACCCAGAACAAAAGACTGCCCCTTATGGGACAGCCCCTCCACTTTTATTTGCCGAACAAGCGTCGAAACAGCTTTTTCCGCTTGGCCTTGGCCTGCTCTAACTTGTAATGCAGGGACGGAAACCGCCGCCGGGTAAAGTTAAGCAGGTTTTTTGCCCAAAGGGATTCCTGGGAAAGCACATAAAGGCCTAACAGGATGAAAAGGATCCCCTGCAGCAATGGTAGGAAGAGTCCCACTATTCCAAGGATAATGAAAAACCACCCGAGGCAAAGAATTGCCATGCGTTTAAGACCTCTGCTCATTTAAGCTCTCCTTCTACTTCCAGTCAGGAACATATTCAAGGCGTTTGAATTTTATGTACTCCACATCAAAGGAACCTTTAGTGTCAGGGTTAACAAATTCCAGGGTATTAATGCCAGATATAAGGTATTCCTTTGAAAGCGTAAAGGTGAAGTCCTGCCAGTCTTGCTGTGGTTTGACAGTTCCCATCTGCCGGCCGTTGAGGTAAACAGATATTTCCGGCAGAGGAGGATGCAAACCGGCAGCCCGGACCACCATGACAAACCTTGTCACGCTCCGGACAGGTGCATAGACCACGGCTTGGTGCTGCATCGAGCGGAACACCGTATTCCGGTTTTTGGCCGGGGTTGACCAGCCGTTTCCCAATAGGGGCTGGTTTTCCCCAAACTCAATGGTGTCACCGTAGAAGTAACGGTCATCTATGTATCCCCCAACAAGGGTATCATACCGGTTGGGGGGTAATTTATACCTGAGGGCAAATAAAATATTGGCCGGAAAGGAAAACGGATATCCGGTATATCTGTAAATCCCGGTGTCGCTGACACCTAAAATTTTGGCGAAAGCGACCGGACCACCCGGATGTATCGCACCCCTGTTAAGCTGGCCCATCAAAAACCAGTTAAAACCCGAAAAGGTTAGGACTACTGCGATTCCAAAGGTAAATGCAAACCTGGGGAATAGTTTTTTCAGGCTGTCCAGAACTTGGGCCAGACCCAGGGCAAACAACGGGATGAAGCCGTCAAACCTGCGCATACCAAAACCCCACCCGGCCCACCAATCGGCAGTCACACTGTTGACATATGTCATCAGGAGAAAGGCAGCCAGCCCGCAAAGGGCAAACAGCCGGTCACGTCTGTAGAAAAGGAACCAGCCAAAGGTGGCCAGATATACAACAGGTGTCCAGGAATAAAGGCCGTGCCTGCTGGAAAAAAGGACTTCCGAGAAAAAAGGGGCGCTCCAGCGGAAAAATCCGCTACCCTGAGGAATTGTCAGGAAACTGCCATATATAATTTTCCAGGCCAGCATTTGGGGAAAGAAACCGACCAGGGCAAAGAGCAGGAACAATGAGTTATTTTTTAGCAGGTTTAGTGTTGAAGCCCGGTCCTTTTGGCTGATATGGTCTGAGTATAAAACCAGGGATTCCAAAGCCGGAAAAATCATGAACAGCCCGTTCTGCCAGCGGACTAGCATCATCAGGGCGGCCGCCAGGCCCAACAGCATCCATTGAGGCCAATTCCTGCCGGTCCTGGTTGAATGCCAGTAATAAATGAAAAGGGTAACAGTAAAAAAAGAAACAGCGTGGGACATATAGGGCTGATAAACGGTGTAGTAAGCCATAAATGTGGCCAACCACAGAGTGACAGTGGCTGTCAGGGCAGGCAGGGCAGCGTAATACTTCTTACAGAGTTTGTAGACCAGGCACATCCCGGCGAAAGCGTAGACCAGGCTCGCCGAGTTTACGGCTAAGTGGTACGGGGGACTTAGTCCGTCGGGTTTGATTTGGGCACCCAGCAGGTTTGCGGCAAGGACCAGGAGGTGGGCCAGGAGATAAAAAGGTGCCCACAAAATTGCCGGTCCTGCGGAAAATACATTTGTATAATGGCCTGTCACTGTTTCTTTGGGTTTGTAGGTAGCCCAGAAGGCTTTGTCAAAATTGGTGAATTCATTATGGAAATCGAGGTCCTGGTCAAAAACCGCCGACCTTAGGTAGGCGAAATAGTTGGAGCCGTCGCTCTTTAACTGAAACCCGCTGTGAGTAATCATGACTATACCGAGAATAATCAGTAGGGCCAACAGTAAAAAGCAACCCCTGTCTATGCGCGGCCCATAGTTTAAGGCTGCCGGAACCTTTACCAGGGATTTTAGTCTCAATTCTGGTTTCGCCAAAGGGGATTCCTCCCTTAGTGTGTTGATACAAGTACAAAATTCGATAAATATATTTTATTCTACATGCACCTTGCAAAACCTCTTGCATAAAATTACCAGCAAAGGTTTATCCTAGAATTAAACCTATGTGGGAGGGAAATTTATGGAGCATTTGTTAAAACGGAGAGCTGTTATCCTTTTATGGGTATTTACTCTCGTATTCACAGGCTTAATCGGTCATCTTGCATATATTCAGGTTTATTCAGGGAAACGCCTGAGCCAACAGGCCATTTCCCAACAGAGCCAGACTGTGGCCCTGGAAATCCCGCCCAGGGGGCAGATTCTGGACCGGAGTCTAAGGCCCCTTACCGGTGATAGGGAGGTATGGAGGCTGGTAGTTTTTCCGGCGGCAGTGACCGAACTGGCAAAGGAGGCTGTGGTTCTGGCCCCCATTTTAAGGACGAACTATCCCGAAGCCCTGGCATACCTGACAGGCAGAACCAGGCTGCTTCCCTTTGATTTGGATGCGGAGCAGGTAGCAGTGCTGAACCGTCACCCACTACCGGGGACAGTTTTGGCCAAAGTCACTATACGGGCCAGGAAACCGCTGTTGGCCGGTCATCTGGTCGGATACCTGGGTAAAGACGCGGGAGGCTGGACAGGAAAAATGGGCATAGAATCCTTTTACAATAATGATTTAAAAGGAGATGTGCCTAATTCTGTGGCCAGGGTATTCCTGGATGCCAGGGGCAAGGTAATTCCCGGGTTGGGATGGCGTATAGAAAAAGGCTTAAAGGATAAAGACCGAAAAAACGTCGTCTTAACCATTGACCGGGACATCCAGGAAATCGTGGAAAAAGTCATGGACGGCGCCGGGGTTCAAGACGGGGCGGTTGTCGTATCCGATGTCCGCACCGGAGATATAGTGGCGATGGCCAGCAGGCCCGATTTCAGTCTGGAAGTTCCGCGGAATACCGGGACAGGGTATGATGCGGTTAATAGCACTGTTTACGGTGTGGTTAGCGCAGCAACCTACGGTACAGTGAGCACTTCGGTCTATCCAACTGTGGGTAGTAGGGTCTACGGCACGGCGGGTAGTACCTACGGTACGATTACGGTCTACAATGAGGAATCCTATATAAACCGCTGCCTGTCCCTATACCAGCCGGGTTCGGTCTTCAAGGTGATAGTTGCCGCCGCCGCCCTGGAAGAAGGAGTAGTCAACCCAAATACCGTTTTTCTCTGCACCGGCGAAAAGGATGATATAGTAAAGTGTTACCGCAAGGACGGGCATGGCCTCATCACCTTTGCCGAGGCTGTGGCCTACTCCTGCAACCCGACCTTTGCCAGGGTGGGGCTGAAACTGGGTGCTAAAAAGCTTATTGAATATGCCGCGAAATTTGGGCTGGATAATGACAGTATTATCGGATATCGCACAGGTAAGGCTAATGACCGGCTGAACAGAATAGCGCAGCCTTACAATCTGGTAAATGCCAGTTTGGGCCAGTGGCCGGTGAAAGCCAGTGTAGTGCAAATTACGGCTATGATGGGCGCAATTGCCAATGATGGGATATACATGCCGCCGCGCCTTGTCCGTGAGGTCCGCGACACCGAGGGTAGAACGGCCCGTGTGATTGAACAGGGACGGCCTGTGAGGGCTGTTACGGAAAAAACGGCCCGCGTAATTCAAACCATGCTTGGTACGGTGACGAAGTACGGGACAGGCAGGGAGGCCCTCGTTGAGCCCTGGGGCAGCGCCGGAAAAACGGGTTCCGCTCAGGTAGGTTCGGAAAAAATCGATGCCTGGTTTAGTGGGTACGCCCCCCTTGAAGGTCCGCGTTATGCAGCAACAGTCCTGGTGAACAACGGTGAGAGCGGCGGGAAAACCGCGGCCCCTCTGTTCAGGGAAATTATGCAGGAGATACTAAAACGGGAAAAATAAAAATTGGCCGCTATATCTAATGCGGCCAAATTGAAAATTTATCTGAAAGGGAAGCTACGGGGTAGTGTAACTTCCCCTTATTTTATCCCAATTCCAAGACTCCACCTTCTATTAGGTGGAGTTTCCACTTTTCTGCTTCAGTGGGGGTAGAGTCCCCCACTGAAGTTTCGATGTTCAGCTTTAGCTGAACGAGTTCACTGTCTGCTGCCCAAGAAACCATCTATACTATGGCTTTTCGGCCGTTTTTAGGGTCACATACTGAGTCTTTTTATCTCTGAAAATCTGCAGGACAAGGCTGCTGCCGACCTTGGCTTTGCCAACTATTTCTGAGACATCATCAGGTGTCTTAATCTTCTTTTTGTTTATCTCGATAACTATATCACCCTTCTGGATACCCGCCTTTTCGGCTGGTCCCCCGGAAGACACATATCCAATAAGCGCCCCATCTGTGTTAGGGGCCCCTAAATACCCGGCCAGTTCTTCATCCAGGGGCTGCAGGACCACGCCGATATAGGATTTAACGACTTTGCCCTTGTTGACCAGGTCGTTTAGCACATCCTTGACAGTCCCGATAGGGATAGCAAAACCTATGCCCTGGGCAGAAGCGTTGACGGCGGTATTAATTCCAATAACCTCCCCGGAAGTGTCAAGCAGGGGCCCGCCACTGTTGCCAGGGTTGATGGCTGCATCTGTCTGCAAGAGGTTTTTATAAAGCCGGCTGGATATATTCACCGGACGCCCCTTGGCACTGATAACGCCTACTGTGACAGTATGGTCCAGGCCATAGGGGTTGCCGATGGCGATAACCCAGCTGCCGACTTCAATTTTACCTGAATCCCCCAGTTTGAGAACAGGGAGGTCTTTGTTAACAGAAACCTTGAGGACAGCCAGGTCGAGGTCTGCATCTGAGCCGACAACCTTTGCCTTAACCGGCTTATCCAAGCCCGCAATCTTGACATCAATTTCCGAAGCACCCTGGATAACGTGGTGGTTGGTTATAATAAGTCCGCTCTTGTCAAAGATAAAACCCGATCCAATTCCCTTAGACCGCTCACTGTGGGGGCTTGCATTATACTGGTCTCCGAAAAAGTCCCGGAAAAAAGGGTCATTCATAAAGGGGTTATCCTGTACATTCTGGTCCATATAAGATTCAATATTGACGACAGCCGGGCTGACGCTCTTAACTGTTTGGGCGATATTCGAAGGCCCGATATTTACACTGCCGGATGGCTTGGAGTCTTCGGCCATAACCGAATTGGGTGTTAAAAACTTGTAGGTAACAACACCGCCAACGGCAAACATTATCCCCATCAGAAAACCGATTAAGACAATGCCAAAGACTGAAAAGCGTTCTCGTGCCCTTAACACATTACTCATCTCCTTTGTCAGACTAACTTTTTATGCGCCCCTATTGCCTCATTTTAAGTAAGGGCTCCTTATGTGCTTAATTATAAAAAAGGTTTGCGAGAAATCTGTGGCAGAATTGTGAACAATATGTGAAATCTCAATTAAGGTTAATTTTGCCGCGTTGCAGGAGTTTTGCAGGTTTGGATATAATCTATTAACTATTGGTTGTTATTAAGGGGAAGGAGTCGATTTCTTGTGCTCCCCGAGGGATTGCTTTTCAAACTCCTGGATGTTATGAATGTGGGTCTTACCTATATTGACGAAAAACAAAAGGTTGTATACCTTAACAATGAGGCTTCCGCACTCTTGAACCTTGAAACGGAGGGAATGATAGGCAGTTCCGTTTTGTCATGCCACACCGAAAGTACCCACAAGGCGGTAACCGATAAAATCAAACTTCTGCAAGAAACTCCCGGCGGGGAATGGCACAGAATCATTCGAAGAAACGGGCACTTTCTGGAAAACTACTATTCGTCGGTTTTTATTGACGGAGAGTATAAAGGCGTTGCCGTAGCTACTAAGGATGTTACCGAACGGGAAATGCTAACAGTAGCCCTGCGTAAGTCTTTTGACGAGATGTCGGTGTTATTTGAGGCCGCCCAGATGGTCAGTTCCAGCCTTAATATCAAGCAGGTTCTTGAAAATATAGTATGCCTGGCGCAAAAAGTGGTAGGGTTTGATGCTGGGGGTATACTCCTGTTTGACAGGGGGACAAAGGAGGTAGTCTATGATGCCACATACAATTATTCCCCCGATGAAGTGGCCGCTCTTAATCGCTGCAGGCCTTTTGGCGAAATATTGAAAACCCTTGACAAGGACTATATGATTCAGCCGGTGGAAGACCATTTTACCTGTTCCCTGATATCCAAGATTGAGATGGCTGTCCCCATGATTATTAACAGTGAAATTTACGGAATATGGTTTGTTGAAAACCATTTGGGTGATCACTTTTCCTCAGAACGCAAAAAAATGCTTACGACCCTGGCCAATTTAACCTCATCGGCCATCAAAAACGCCTGGCTCTACGAACGGACAAGGTTTGACGCGACTACGGACCAGTTTACCGGTTTGTATAACAGGAAGTATTTTGATCATGTCCTGGAAATGGAAAAGGAAAAGACGAGGTTGATCCATAATCCCCTTAGCCTGATTATGGTGGATGTGAACAGGTTGAAATACATCAACGATACCTTCGGGCACGAGATGGGAGACTTAGTGATAAGGGAAGCGGCTGTGGTTCTAAAGAAAAGTGTCCGCAAAGGCGAACTGATTTTTAGGTATGGCGGTGATGAGATGGTCATCCTACTGCCAAACAGTGATTATCGCCAGACAGCCAAAGTCGTCGGCAGGATTAAAGCCAACATGGAGGACTGGAATCTGGCCAACTGCAACAAGCAGATTTTTTTACATTTAAGTATTGGGTGGTTCACAGCCCGGGAAGCTGAGTCGCTGGAAAAACTGGTCACAACGGCCGATGAAAGGATGTACCGCGATAAAGCGGAATACTACAAGTCTCACGGGCTGGTCAGGGAAACAGTGAGGCCGATGTAACGCAGGCCAGAAGGTAGGTGCGGGATTTGCTTGTCTATTTTCATATTCCTTATGTAAGGATAATCTTCTATGTAGTTACTATAGTTTTTCACGCTTTTTTGCTGGTTAAAGCCGCCCTGGGTTCCAGGTTTGTCCTTGCCGTCCTTTTGGGAATCCCGGTAACCGCAGTTACCGTTGCCTTATGGAAATTTTTAAGTCGTGCGGCGGTCCGGATTAGGCTAAGCGGATCAGAGGCCCAGTTGGATACGCTGTTTCGTTCCCGAAGGTTTAAGTTAATGGAAATGCAAGTGCAGCACAACAAAATTGTGAACAGTGACGGAACAGGGTTTATTATTAATATTTCCAAGGCGGAGACGCTGGTTGAAAAACTTAAAAACATTAACAGGACAGATGGTCCGGGATGATTATTCCCGGACCATTTTTCTTAGGTAGTAACCTAAATATCCTACCGCCGCAATAGCAGCCAGGTGCGATACCCACCAACCCGTCCCCAGAAAAGCCCAGGTTCCTATGTCGTAACGCTCGTCCATATTCATCATGCTGCTTTCACCTCCTTTGACGTTAGGTTGCCCCACTGAGCGGAAATAATAGTAGCCTGTTTCTGGAAAATCTCTAAAACCGGTACTTTTACAACAAAACCTGGAATATATATAGTAAAATGAAAGGGGGAGTAACAAATGGGTGACGAAAAGTCGTCTTTGGGATTATCTCCTAATGTTGCAGCAGCCCTGGCCTATGTATTCGGTTTTGTCAGCGGAATAATAGTATTCATTCTAGAAAATGATAACAAGTTTGTCAGGTTCCACTCCATGCAGTCAATTATATTGTCTGTGGCATTTTTTGTGCTCGCTGTTATTGTAGGGTTTATACCGGTTACCGGGCCGCTGCTGGGAATTCTCGTATCCATTGCCAGCCTCATTTGCTGGCTGATAGGGATTATTAAGGCAGCCCGGGGGGAATTCTTTAAATTCCCCGTTATCGGAGACTTTGCCGAAAAGCAGATATAATCAAAGAAGGTCAGGGTTGGCCCGAAGGGCTAACCCTTATTTTTATTCTATAAAAAAGCAGCCTTTGAGGCTGCATCTTGTTAAGTCTTTCATTCGCTACAGGAAAAATTTGATTATTATCGAATATTACTGTAAATATATAAAATTCATATGTCTGGAGGTCAGAGCATGAATTTCCCTTTGCAGATTCAAAAACTGGCCGCCTTACAGCCGGATAAGCCGGCCCTGGTGGATATGATTAACCGTGGCGGAATGAAAATTTATCCCAGAGAAGTCGAAGAAATTCTCTATCGGCATCCTGCAATAATGGAAGCTGCTGTGGTAGGAATCCCGGATGCCTTGTCCGGCGAAGCTGTCAAAGCGTTTATTGTCTTTAAGGAGGGCCAACAGGCCAAAGCGGCAGACATAAAGAAATTATGCAATGAACACCTGGCAAATTTCAAAGTGCCCAAGTCGATAGAATTCGTTGAGGTTTTACCAAAAACCGCTACCGGTAAGGTTTTAAAGACGGAACTGCGCAAAGCCAATAATTAGTTTTTCTCTCTAAAAAGGACAAGGAAGAGGAATATACCTTCCTCTTCCTTCTCTGTAGGCTCTACCTCTTGTTAATCGAGAAAAACGGTAGTCCGGGGAAAAGGGTCTTCCCCAGACGTTTCGTAAGCCAGGGCAGGAATTCCTTGGCCAGGCGCTTGCCGAACATTCCGCCAAAGCGTTTGCCAAGTCCACCGCCGATCCGGCCTCCCAGGAACTTACCAAAACCGCCGAAGTTCTGGGTTTTGTATCGATATGCAGACCGGTTTCCCACACGTTTCAATCCGGACACTCCCTTCGAGTTCTGTTTAAATCTTTAAATGTGTTCACTCCCAGTATATTTAGTCTCAATATAATTGGTACGTTATATGATAGATACGTCAAAACAAAATGATTCTTGGGTTATTCTGCTGGCGCCCGGTCTGTGATAAAATTATCCTATTAGGCCAAAATTCAAACTTTAAACGAATCACAAAAGGAGATTTACTATCGATGGAGAATTCACAGCAGTTGGAAAGCACGAAAAATAGCGGGCTGCCGAATGAGGTAAGCTGCTCCCGGCCCGGACCTGAAAGGCAGAAAATGCTGGGGACGGTTTTAATCCTGATTTCGGCCACCGCCTTCGGATTCATGGCCATTTTCGCCAAATACGCCTATTCTGCCAAATTGAATATCCAGACTATGTTAAGCCTAAGGTTCCTTATCGCCTCATCTGTAATGTGGATGGTAGTATTTATTAAAAAGGAAGACCCGCGGGTAGAAAGGAAGCAGTTATTGGCCCTGGCAGGGCTCGGGGCTATGGGATATGGGCTAATGTCAACCTTTTTCTTTAGTGCTGTGGAGCTAATTCCCGCTTCCATCACCGCAATTCTGCTATACACTTACCCTGTTATCGTTACCGTCCTTTCGGCCTGGGTATATAAAGAGGCAATTACCAGGTATAAAATTATTTCCCTGATTATAAGTTCTATAGGCCTTGTGATGGTAGTTGGGGTAATATTTGACGGGCTGAATTTTCTCGGCGTTTTTTACGGTGGAATGGCTGCCGTGGTCTACTCCTTATACATTATATTTAGCAACAAACTGGTAGGCAAAATCAGCCCTGTAATGATGGCTACTTATGTTATGACTGCGGCGGCGGTGGTATTTAACATAGTGGGGTGGTCAACGGGCAAGATAAACCTTAACATCAGTGTCCAAGGTTGGCTGGCAGTGCTGGGAATAGCAGTCATTTCTTCAGTAATTGCCATCCTGACTTTTTTTCAGGGCTTAAAGCTTGTAGGACCCTCCAAGACATCGATTATCAGTACCATTGAGCCGGTTATTACTATCCTGGCAGCCTACTTTCTTTTTTCCGAAAAACTGACTCTTATGCAAACTGCCGGTGCCGGTTTAATCATTGCAGCCATTGTCCTGCTTCAAAGAGATAAGCGTTGAAACATTCAACCGCTGTATCGGTTTGGTATAAATTACAACTAAAAGACTGTTTCAGGTCCAAGCACGAAAACCCCATCCAGCCGCATATAATTTAAGGTGAATTCTCAACAAAATATGCGGGGGTGGGGTTTTTATATGGTACCGGAAATAGTGGCGCTAGCCACCATCTCGTTGATTAACGGGTTGTTGTTACTGGTTTCCTACATCACCAACAATACCTTTCCACAGCCTTTAAGTGAGGAAGAGGAGTCAAGGTATCTTGATTTACTGCAAAAGGGTGATGAAACTGCCCGGAATGTGCTGACTGAGCGTAACCTGAGGCTTGTTGCACACATTGTCAAGAAGTTTGACAGTACCGGAGAAGACAATGATGACCTGATATCCATCGGTACCATTGGCCTGATTAAAGCAATCAACACCTACGATAAGGGTAAAGGGACACGTCTGGCGACATATGCTGCCCGCTGCATTGAGAATGAAATCCTGATGCACCTAAGGGCGATTAAGAAAAACCGGATTGAGGTGTCCCTCTATGACTCTATAGGTGTTGACAAGGAAGGCAACGAAATAACCCTCATTGATGTGCTTGGCACAGAAGCAGAAGTTGTTACAGACATAGTGGAGAACAACTTTGAACAGCGGCACCTGCTGGAAAAAGTCAAGAGACTGAACGGAAGGGAGAAAAATGTCCTTGAACTGCGGTTCGGGTTGTTTAACGGGATTAGAAAAACCCAGAAGGAAATAGCCAGGAAACTGGGGATTTCACGGTCTTATGTTTCAAGAATAGAGAAGAGGGCTTTGAATAAGCTGATCAAGGAATTTAAGGCTGAAGGATGCTAAGCGCAAAACTTCATAGCAACCTAACCATGGGAACCAGCCATTAAGTGCTGGCTTCTTTTTTTGTTCCGGCGGTTTTGATGAGATACCAAACCCGCATTTTTTATGTAAACTTAAAACTTTATTCATAATTTGTTCACAAGATGAACAAATTTGTTTGATACGCTATTGTTAATCCACTAAGGAGGATGATTAGTTTTGAATTTTCTTAAAAGAGCAATACTGGCTGTAACAAGGAGGAAGGGAAAGTCCGTCATTATGTTTGTCATATTTGCGGCTATAGCAAATATGGTGCTGGCAGGACTCGCCATACAACATGCTACTGAGTATGCGAGCGTTTTGGCAAGACAGAAGCTGGGAGGTCAGCTGACCCTCAGTTTTAACATGCAGAACGCCTTTCAACAGGCGAGGGCTGCAGGCGGGCAGAGGCCCAACATCCAGCGTGAACCTGTAACCGAGGACATGGTTAAAATGGTTGCAGGTCAAAAGAATATAGTCGGATACAATAACATCGTAAATACCAACGGGACGGCTGAAGGATTTACGGCTGTGACTACAGATAATCAGACCCAACAGGATAACCCTACAAGCGGCGACCAGTCCGATAGACCCGGCGGATTTGGCGGCAACTTTGGGTCTGGCGGCAATTTTGTGATGCCTGACGTGACTGTCACGGGGGTATCTTCATCTAAGCTTGTGGATACCTTTAGTAACGGTGATGCCAAAGTGCTCAGTGGCAGGGCAATAACACCTGCGGATGCAGATAAGAAGGTTGCTGTAATTGAGAAGAACCTTGCAGACCAGAACGGGTTGAAGGTCGGGAGTAAAATAAAGGTCAAAGCCACCCGGGCTGACAATACTGTTGAGTACTCAATAGTAGGTATATATGAAGCCTCTTCCAGCACTTCATCAACAGGTCAGGGGATGAGAAACTTACCGTTTACTGAACCATACAACCGAATATTTGTAGACTATAAATCCGCAATCCCTTTGAAAACCGTTTCAACAGACACCGGCCTGGAATCAGGGGGTATTGACCAGACTGTGTTCTTTGTTGATGATCCGAAAAACATTGCCCAGGTTACTGCTGATGCTAAATCGCTAAAGATAGACTGGACTAAATTTACCCTTGATGCTAACGATTTTGCTTACAAACAGATGATGGGGCCGATAGAGAATGTGGCTTCTTTCTCCATGACTGTGGTATATATTGTGGCAATTGCCGGTGCAGTCATTCTTGGCTTGATCATGATGTTATCTATTAAGGAAAGAATGTATGAAACCGGCGTACTTTTATCGATGGGTGAAGGAAAGGTGAAAATCATTGCCCAGTATGTGGCGGAAGTGCTGGTAATTGCTTTAGTGGCTTTCAGTTTATCGGTGTTCAGCGGTAAATTTATATCTCAGGCTGTCGGTAATTCGCTCCTGCAGCGCCAGATTACATCAGCCCAACAGCAAGGAGACAACAGTGGTGCAGCAGGCTATGGTCGTGGTTCAGGAATGCGGGGGGGATGGTTTGGCAGGCAGTCCCAGAGCGACTATCAGGCTATAGCCTCAATGAATATTCAAATAACCGCACAAGAGGTGGAACAAACGTCAGCTGCAGGTTTGCTTATCCTGATCGCCGGGACAATACTGCCGGCTGTTACAGTGATGCGTTTCAAGCCAAAAACCATATTGTCAAAGGCGACTTAAGGAGGATGATATAATGGGAGCAGTACTTGAATTTGACAATGTTACCTTTAGTTATTCAAATGGCGGTAAACGGGTGGACATCCTTAAAGACACCAATATTTCCTTTGAAAAAGGTGTTTTCTATGCTATAGTGGGGCCTTCCGGCTCCGGTAAGACCACCGCTCTTGCCCTCGCCGGGGCTCTGGATGTCCCACAGAAAGGTCGGGTCCTTTTTGGCGGCCTAGACATTAAAAAGATAGGACTTACAAGACACCGCAGGAAAAATGTGGTCTTGATTTTCCAGAACTATAATCTCATAAACTATATGACTGCTTTGGAAAATGTCACTATGGCTATGGACATTTCAGGCTCATATAAGGGTGAACGTAAACAACGGGCCTTGAAGCTGTTAAAGGATCTGGGACTTAAAGAAGATGAGGCCAAAAGAAATGTCATGAAGCTTTCCGGCGGACAGCAGCAGAGGGTTGCGATTGCCCGGGCTTTGGCCAGTGATGCAGAAGTAATACTTGCAGATGAACCCACCGGAAACCTTGATATTCAGACGGCAAGGGAAATAATAGCGATATTTAAGGAATTGGCCCATGTATATAATAAGTGCGTAATTGTGGTAAGCCATTCGCGTGAAGTGGCAGAAGAGTCAGATATAGCTTACAGTTTTGAAGGCGGCGGTCTACAAAAGGTTTCAAATTTGGAAGTATAGCGGGTAATGGTGATGAAGTGGTCACAGAGCTAGTGGAGAACAACTTTGAATATGATAAGGCTGCCCTGAATGGGGCGGCCTTATAAACTTTTCCCAACAAAATATTCAGAGTTCACCCAGTACAAGGTCGAGATTGGAGTCACAATTTGGCAGATTTTAACTAAATAAAACACTAGTCGGCATCGAAAAAAAGCGTTATAATTTAAAGGGTCTAATGAAAAACATTACGCCATTACAGAAAAATTACCATTTTAAGGAGGGGCATATGTTTAAAAAAGTTACAGCCGCACTTATTATCGGGTTGTTACTTGTCGTAGGTTTCGGATGTTCCAAAAAGGACGAATCCGCACAGAACAACCAAACGTCTTCTCAAAGTCAGCTGCCTTCGGGTCAGCCTGGCGTTGACAGTAATCAGGGTGGACAACCCTCAAAACCCGTTAATGTTAAAGAGGTAGCGGAAAAGGTATCTAAGGACTTGGACGCCAAATTCCCCGGTGACTGGAGCGTATCTGGAACAACTCTGAAAAAAGGTTCCTACACCGAAAACGGTAACTACAGGATTGTTGATGAATTAGCCGGACTTTACAATGGCAGTATGGTTTCCATCTTTGTCGGTCAGGACAGAATTGCCGGTACTATTAAAGACCAAACTGGTCAAAGAGTTTTGGCCGGTTATCCTACTCCTGATTCTGTAGCCAAGATTATGGAGAGCGGTGAAGCATTAGTTGCACCTGGCGGTGCTATGGGCTCAGCCAACTACCAAAAAGTATTTCTGCCGATTAAATCAAAGGGCAAGACAGTTGCTGTAATAAGTATTTCTATTGCACAGTAATCAGAAAAAGGTTGGAGGTAGTCGTTTAGCGACTGCCCCTTTTACGACCTTCGCTGAAGATTTAAAAAGACGGTTGGAACAATGTGATTGCTCTAACCGTCTCTTTTTTTATTAGTTAATAAACCATTTCTCCAGAGACAAATAGCTTGGTTTCCTGGGCCTTGGGATTGTTGAAAATCTCGTCCGTAGAACTTGACTCGACAATTTTTCCCTTGTTCAGAAAGACCGCCTGTTGAGAAAGGCGCTTGGCCTGGTATAGATTATGGGTAACGATAATTATGGTTATCCCGGTTTCGTGGGGTATTCTTTTAATAACATCCTCTATTATTGTTACATTACCGGGATCAAGGTTGGCTGTGGGTTCATCCAGCAGCAGGACTCTCGGATTTACCACCAGTGCCCGGGCGAGAGCAATCCGCTGAGCCTCGCCGCCGGATAAAGTTGCGGCTGAGCGTTTTGTCAGGTCAGTCAGGCCGACTGTTTCCAGAGCCTGAAAAACTTTTGCTCTTACTTCCTTTGTTTTGACATCCCGCAGCCTGAGCCCAAGAGCCACGTTGTCGTAAACATTGCCACTGAACATGGCCGGTGTTTGAAAGACCATAGACATCGAACGCCGGGCTGCCAAACTGTTTGCTCCATTGTATGGTAATGGATTTCCAAAATAAGTTACTGACCCTTGGGTGGGTTTTTGCAGCATGTTCAATACCCGTAACAAAGTGCTTTTCCCGGCTCCGCTCGGGCCAATCACAGCATGGATAATCCGGTCATCGAAAACCAATTCTCCGATGTCCAGTACCGGCTGATTATTAAATTCTACTATAACTCCGTTTAAGCTGAAAGCCGGTACCATCAGTATTGTTCACCCCGCTGTAAGTACTTTAAAACCCCTGCAACCAGGAAACCGTTAATCATGAAGGAAATTGCCAGAAGGACCAGTCCCAGGCTGAGAGCGAGGTCAAAATTGCCCTTGCGGGTTTCCAAAATGATTGACGTGGTCATTACCCGGGTCACATGCTCAATATTTCCTCCTACCAGCATAACGGCTCCAACCTCTGCTATGGCTCGTCCAAAGGCAGTCACAATAGCGGCCATTATCCCGGCTTTAGCCTCCCGGATAACTAACCAAGCGGCTTGCAGACGGCTGGCCCCCATGCTGACTGCGGTTTCCAGGTATAGTTTTTCTTTGCCGCGTACTGCCACCATGGTTAGGCCGGTAATTATGGGGGTTACCAGCAATACTTGGGCTGTAACCATTGCTGTAGGAGTAAACAGCAGCTGTAATTCGCCCAGGGGACCTTTGGCGGAAAGCAGCAGATAGATGATAACACCTGCCAGTACCGGTGGTAATCCCATAAGGGTGTAAATAATGATTACCACTACCTGACGCCCGGGAAAACGGTACATTCCCATAAGCGTGCCAAAAGGGATGCCCAAAAGCATCCCTATTGTAGTTGCAGCTATGGAAACCTTTAAGGACAATAGGATTATCTCATATAGCGCTTTGTCTCCTGATAGAATTAGTTTTACTATGCTCAGCATAGAACTGTATAATGTCTCCACTTGACCTCTCCTGCCTGTTGCCTATTTACGCCATTTAAAGTCTGGGACAAAGATTGATTTACCGAATTTGTTTTTGCCAAAATCGCCAATCATTTTTTGTCCTTGCGGACTGATGAAGAACCAGATTAGTTCATTTGCAGCCACCTTTTTTCTGGTGGACTTGACCTGGATCATTCCATACGGGTTGATTAAGTCTTTATCACCTTTGAAAAGGATGACTTGATTTGTTTTGTTAGTCAGGAATGTAGCTTCATCCACGAGGGTGTAAGCGCCCATTTCCTCGGCCATCCGTAATGTTTCACCCATGCCTTGCCCGGCAGATATGTACCATGAACCTTGCGGCTTTATTGTAGATTTATCCCAAATACTCTTTTCTTTTTTGTGGGTTCCGGAATCATCACCCCTGGACACGAACTTTGCTTTGGCCTCAGCTATTTTTGTAAAAGCTTCAACTGCGTTTTTGGCGGCAGCCGCTTTAGCCGGGTCGTCCTTAGGGCCTACAAGTAAGAACTGGTTATACATTACATCACAGGCCTTAATTCCATAACCCTGGGCAACAAACTCGTCTTCGCTTTTTCTGGCATGAACAAGCAGAACATCGGCATTGCTGTCCTTGCCAAGTTGAATAGCCTGGCCTGTGCCAACTGCCACAACTTTTACTTTAACTTTGTTTTTAAACTTTTTCTCAAAAGCAGGGATCATCACGTCTAACAGGCCTGAGTCTTGGGTGCTGGTAGTGGTGGCAAGGGTGACTTCAGATTCAATCGCGGGTTTTTTGGGGGCTGCTGCTGTATAAGCAGCGGTGCTCAGCGTAACTACCAGCAATAAAGAAATAAGTAACGCCCATGTCATAGGCAGCTTTCGCCTAACAATACTTTTCATTTTTTTAACCTCCTTGTCGGTGTGCATATCTTTTTTAGTATCAACACAAAGTATTACTTAATCTAAATCATCTCCCTTTATATACTCCGACAAGAAAAAGGCCCCAATAGAAAGTCCTTGGCCAAAAAAAATAGACAGCAGGAAATAAGCCATCTGGTTTGTAACTTCAGAAAGACCCCTTTCCACAATGGGAGGCATTACCAGTTTCCCGGTAAGCCCTTGCCTGTTATCCCAATTCCAAGACTCCACCTTTTATTAGGTGGAGTTTCCACTTTTCTGCTTCAGTGGGGGTAGAGTCCCCCACTGAAGTTTCGATGTTCAGCTTTAGCTGAACGAGTTCACCAGGCACGACTGAACACCATAGCTTGGAATAAGCAAGCTGTAGGCCAATCAGTTCGGAGAATATTTTTATTTTTTTACTCAACGTACCCATATTCTACGTGTGTTTCGGTTTTCCTGCCTTATGATAATTATTTTTTGAGTTACTATACTATGGGAAATATATATGAGTTTTTCTGAAAAATAATGTTCAATAGCTGCTTTTTGGCTGTCTCCTTTTTCGCGATTTCCTGTTAAAAGAATCCCGGTATGTGTTATAATACTTCTATACGGGAACAGGGGTGGCTGAATGCTGGTTAAATTTTACCCAAATGCGTATATTTCTTCATTGGCCGATGTGAACCCGGGGTACTTTTCGGCGAGGGGGATAAAAGGCCTTATTCTGGACCTGGACAATACAATTATTCCCTGGCGGGCGGGTGACTTTGAACCGGAGATTGTCAACTTGATCAAAGAGTACAAAGAGGCAGGACTGAAGCTGTGCGTGGTTTCCAATGCCTTTAACAAGCGCGTCACCGGCCTTCTTGAACCGTTGGGAATCCCTTGGGTGGCAAGGGCTGGTAAGCCCCGCCGCAAGCCCTTTGTAAAGGCTCTAAGTATTCTGGGCAGTACTGCCGGGGAGACCGCAATAATTGGGGACCAGCTTTTTACTGATATTTTTGGGGGAAACCGGATTGGCCTATATACCGTTCTTGTCGTCCCCATCAGTAAAAGGGAGTTTATCGGAACCAAATTTGTGAGGGTATTGGAGAAGATTTTCCTGCACAAGCTGGCTCAAAAAGGTGTCATTGAGAAACCAAGGTGACATATAAAATAATAATTTTTGTGGCTGACCGCTTTCGAGTTGATGCGACAAGGACTTATAGTATAATAGTGTGTAGGGACAAGCTTGCAAAAGCGTCAATTGTTTTCTCTCCTCAGTGATCCTTTGGGTCACATTTTTTTCGGCAGTTTACCTGAAAAAACAGGAATATCAGAACTGCGGGAGAATACTTTTATAATTCGTTTTTAGGTACAGTTTTGGTCAAATAAGGGGGACAGTTATGACTTCGTTAATAAGTGGCAAGACCAAAGTGTTAGGAATTTTCGGTTACCCAGTGGAACATACATTTTCCCCGGCCATGCATAATGCCGCCTTCCGGCACCTGGGACTTGATTATGTATATGTGGCCTTCCCCGTTAAGCCCGAGAATATTGCCAGGGCTGTAGACGGGATAAGGGGGCTTAACCTTGCCGGAGTAAATGTGACAATCCCGCATAAAAGCGCTGTAATTGATTACCTGGACGAGGTTGACAGGGGGGCCGAACTAATTGGCGCAGTCAATACCATTGTCAATGATAACGGCATCCTGAAGGGTTATAATACTGACGCTCCCGGGTTTGTCAAGTCTCTGGAAGTTGATGCAGGGGTTTCGCCGCGGGGTAAACGTGTATTCCTCCTGGGGGCAGGCGGGGCCGCGAGGGCGGTTTCGATCCAGCTGGCCCTTGCCGGTGCCGCCGAGATCGTCTTTACAACCCCGTTTCCCCAGGAAGTTACCGGTCTTAGGTGTATAATCAACAATTCCACCAACACCAGGGTAGGGGAAGTAATGTGGGATAAGGAGGAGATTTTAAAAAGCTTAAGGGAAACAGACATCCTTATTAATGCGACCCCGGTAGGTATGCACCCTGCCTTAGGCGAAATGCCGCCGGTTAATCCGGAGGCTCTGCCCAAAGGCGCATTGGTGTGTGACTTGATCTACAACCCGCGGGAAACAATGCTCTTAAGGAAGGCCAAAGAACATGGTTTTTCCACATTAAACGGGATGGGTATGCTCCTTTACCAGGGGGCAATTGCCTTTGAATTGTGGACAAGAGCCGAACCGCCGCTTCAGGTGATGCGGAATGCCCTGGAAAAAGCCTTGTAAGCGAAGTCCACGACTTTCCGGTCCAAGGCCATTGTCAAAATATGTTGGTAAGTGTTGGAAAAAAGTCTGCCATTTTTGAAGGATTTCCTCTACGGGGCAATGAAATACCATACAGCAAACATCAATGTCTCAAGTCTGAAAGTATGTTATCGGAGGGCTGTATGGAACAGAACCTAGCGCTTCACCAGGTAAGTGAAATCCTTCAGGTCGAGCAAAGCACAGTAAGGTTCTGGGAGAAGGAATTTGCAGAATTCCTGGATGTAAAGGTTAAAAAGGGCCAGCATAAACGTTTTACTCAAAAACAACTGGAAACCTTCAGCCAGATTAAAGAACTGCTTTATACTGAAATGTATACGATTAAAGGAGCCAAACGCAAGCTTGAAATGGAGAGGACTCTGACCTGTGCCCTGGGTATCGAAAGCAACTTTAAAACAACTGTTCTTTTTATGTTTTCATCGATTATGCAGGAACTGCAGGGCTATAGGGAGGAAAGTAGGAAACTGGGCGAACAGGTGGGCAGGCTGCGCGAACAAAAAACAGCCATTGAAGAGATGTTGCTGGAAGAAAGAAACAAGGGTTTTTTTGAATTTCTAAAAGACAAGATACAATTGAAGAAAACTTCCGGACAGGGAGAAGCTTAGAAGCTTCTTATTTTTTTGTCCTCATTAAGACAAATTAGCAGGAATTTCTAAAAAAAAATAGAATTAAACTCTTGTTATTCGACAAGTTTTGGCATCAGGGTCAATTTACTTCCTATCAGGTGGGAGAACGACCTAAACACAGAAGTGGGGGTAAAAATGTTCGTACCTATCAGAAAAAAACTCGGAGAAATACTTCGCGAAGAAAATCTGATAAGTGAAAGCCAGCTTAAATCGGCTTTGACCAGACAAAAGCAAACCGACGAACGACTGGGGAAAATTCTGATTAATATGGGTTATGTCGACGAGGCCACAATCCTCAGGATTTTGGAAGCCAAGTTGGGCATACCCGTTATTAATATCAGCAAGTATAAGCTTAAGCCCGAAGTTGTCAGGTTGATACCTGAACACCTGGCCCAGAAATACAAGGTCTTACCGGTGGGCAGAAACCATGACAGAGTAACCTTGGCTATGGCTGACCCGTTGAATGTGCTGGCCATCGATGATGTGCGCCTTACCCTAGACTGTGATATTGAACCTGCCATAGCCTCTGAAGCAGAAATCGATGCCGCCATAGCAGCTTATTTTGGCAAGGAACCTATCGACAGGATGACGTTCGATGAATTTCCGGACGACGCAGGCTATGACATTGATAGCAGGGGACTTGACCACCTCCCGGAAATCTCGGATGATGCTCCAATTGTTACAATGGTGAATTCCATGATAACCCAGGCAGTGGCAGGCAGAGCCAGTGATATACATGTGGAGCCTAGCGAGAAGGAGTTGCGGGTCCGGTACCGCGTAGACGGAATGCTTACTGAAGCGACCCAGTTTCCCAAACGGATGCAGGCTCCTATTATTTCGCGTTTGAAAATCATGGCTGATATGGACATTGCGGAACGAAGGGTGCCCCAGGACGGCCGGATTCAGATGAAAATTGACAGCAAGGAAATAGATTTTCGCGTTTCCAGTCTCCCTACCATTTTTGGGGAGAAAGTGGTACTAAGGGTTTTAGACCGATCCAGGGGCTTGCTGTGCATGGAAGAGTTGGGTTTTCTGTCCGAAGTCCTGAGAAAATTCCGCACGGTAATAACCCATCCCTACGGGATTATCCTGGTTACCGGCCCAACGGGAAGTGGGAAGACAACTACCCTCTATTCGGTTCTCAATGACCTTAATTCTCCCGAAAAAAACATTAT
>JAJZQD010000131.1 GCA_021847735.1 Bacillota bacterium
ATCATCCCACCCCCCAACCTTAAAACTGCGAGTAACCGAATTACCCCCAGAATCACTCTGAAATTGGTGCGAATCTATCATAACATTCCCTCCTAAGTCGATTAATGCCTTCAGCTATAGCATCCCTCCCTACCTCTTTTTTATAACACACAAAAAAGGGATGCTTAAAGCGAGCCTCCCGGGCCAAAGACATGGTTAAAAGATGCGTAGGATGATTGTTTGCTAAGATAATTCATTGTGGCAGAGTTGTAGACGACTTACTGAACTGGAATGCAAAAACACGGGCGGAGCCAGCGCGAAGCCGTAGCTGCTTCAGCAGCATACGGATTCACGTCCCCTTGTGGGAGATGGCGGAGCGCCAACGCGCCGGGTCTGATGCCGTTATCGCTTCAGCGATTACGGCATCGGATACCCCTTACGGGTAACGGCGCGGTTTGGCAGTGAAACCCGTGTTTTTGCATTGAAGTGAAGTTAGTCGTCTTCAACGAAGCCACCAGAATTATTGTGCAAACAATCATCCTACGCCGGCACATAACTTTGGTAATAAATTAGGGAGGTTTGCTTTAAACCTCCCTTTTCTTTACGCCATGTTTTCCCATTTGCCGCAACGGTCGCCCCAGCGGGCAATCACCAGCTCATCATGGAATATCTCGATGACTTCGCAAAGGTTTGAACATCCCTTGCATTCAAAGCTGCCGGCTTTGTACTTGAATTTGCTGGCATCAAATCCTTTAAAGTTAGTCCTTTTGGTCTTCTTAACAGCATCTCTGGCAAGAATTGCCGCACCAATTGCCCCCATTACGTCAAAATACTTGGGGATAATAACCTCCTGCCCCAGGGCTCTTTCAAAGGCGGCTTTAATGCCTACATTAGCGGCGACACCACCCTGAAAAGCAATCGGTGAAATTATTTCCTTACCCTTGCCTACATTATTTAAGTAGTTTCGCACTAAGGCTTCGCAAAGCCCAGAAACTATGTCTTCCAAACTATGTCCTAACTGCTGTTTGTGAATCATGTCAGACTCAGCAAATACGGAACACCGCCCGGCAATCCGAACAGCTGCCTTAGATTGCAAAGCCAGACCGCCAAACTCTTCTATGGGAATATTGAGGCGCGAAGCCTGTTGATCCAGAAAAGACCCCGTTCCGGCTGCACATACCGTATTCATTGCAAAGTCGGTAACTACGCCCTGGCGCAGTAAAATTATTTTGGAGTCCTGGCCTCCAATTTCCAATACAGTCTGCACTCCCGGTACCATTGCCGATGCAGCAACAGCATGAGCGGTAATTTCGTTCTTAACAGAGTCGGCTCCTACCAGGATGCTGGTCAACTGCCGGGCGCTTCCTGTAGTACCCACACCCTGGATAGTAATGGAATCACTAATTTCAGAAGCTACCTGTTTTAAACCATCCTGCACTGCCTTAATCGGCTGCCCCCTGGTCCGAATGTAGAGACTCACTAAGACTTCATTTTTGTCGTCAATTACCACCAAATTTGTACTGACTGAACCTACGTCTACTCCTAGGTATCCTTTCATATCGCAATGCCCTCCAACTTATCGCGTTTTTGGGTCAATAAATCCACAAAGGCCTCAAGCCTGGTTTGTAAACCCGCCTTACCCGTTTGTTCATCCAGAAAAACCGTTAGCACCGGGATCCCAAAATCCTGGGTAACTTTAGCCAAAATTGGCTTGGCCACAATTTCCGGAATACAGGTAAAAGGTGCCAACTGCACTACCCCGTCAAACCCCTTTTGGGAATATAGGATGCTGTGACCTACACTGCAAATCCCGTGTCCGCCAAACAATTCGTCAATGTAAGGCGAGGCGGCTTCTACAACCTTCTCTGTCGACTCATAACCCGTACTTTCCCTGGTCCAGTCAGACAGATAAATGGACCGGTGGGTCTGTACACCCATTTCTGCAAGGGTTATTTCTATATCATGGTTGGCGAAGGGCTCCAGGACCACATAAATCTCGCCAACTATGCCAACCTTTAATACTCTGCGGTGCCGATCTTGAGGCACACCGTTCAACATCTCGGCGGTCACCGCCTTGGCTTCCCGGATTTGCGGCAGGGTATAGGCCGTATCAACTATCTCCAGGCATTTTTTATATGCTTTTGTAGTTTCTCCCCGGTTAACCTCATAAGGACGTATCTGATGTGATAGAATTTCCACATCATCCAGGACCTTAAGCTTTTCCCAGGCTTTTCTGAAAACCTTCACGAATTTCCACCAGGACACCCCTGTTGGAGCAATAACGCTTCTAATCTTTCCGAGGAAGTCAAGTATGTTGCGGTATGGTGACTCCATCACCATTATTTTAGTATCATACCCCAGGTCCTGCAGGATTCTCTGGTGCAAAATACCGTAATAACCGGCCCTGCACGGTCCTGCCCCGCCTGAGGTAATAATCAGCTCAGCTCCCTGTTCAATTGCTTCAAGGTAACTGCCCATGAGGATTTTAAAGGGCAGGCAGGCAAATTCGGGGGAATTTTGTGTACCGTAGGTAAGTGTCTTTTTACTGGGTTTAGGAGGTACAATCGCCTCGTGGCCGAGGTCTTCAATGAGCATCTTGAAGGCTATATGGGATGTCCCCATATAAGGAAAGGTTATTTTCATGACATTTCCCTCCGTAGAGTTAACATGTCAACAAAAGCTTCGATGCGAGTCATTAAACCGGCTTCTCCGGTCTGCTCATCAATAGTGATAGACATAAAAGGGACTTTGCCTCTTTGCTTGGCCTCAAGTTCAATCAGTTTATCCACCATGGCGTCCGGCCCGCAACCAAAAGCAGTAACATGTATAATTCCGTCAACCTTGTTGTTGTCAAGATAGTATAGGGCAGCTCTAAGGACTTGATTACTGAAGTTCCAAAACAGGTTTTTAGGGACCTTCTTGGCCTGTTGCAGAAGAATTTGAGGCGGGACCATTTCGGCAGTTAGAACCTTAATCCCCAATTTCCGAAGCTTATTCAGGATATCAACATTAACAAATTTATCATAAATGGTATATGGAAAACCGAGCACCGCAAAACGAAGATCCTGCTCAGAACTGTTCAATGGTGCTTCCTCACCACCGTCAATTATCCGTAGGGCTTCTACAGGAGTATACTGCTGGTTAAGCAGGCTTTGATATCTGTCTTGGGTTTTTAACCCGCTCCTAAAGGCCTGAATCACATTCCAAATCCCTGCACCAAACTTTTTACCTACCCGGTAACATATCCGGAAAAGCTCCCCCTTCCCCTTTTTCAGGTCAACCCTTACATCTAGGAGAGGCGGCAATCCTGCAATGGAAGCTTTAATCATATTGGGTAACCCTAGAAATTTGGGGCAAAAAGTCACTGAATCCTCTTTGTTGATACTGACCAACCTGGGGATAAAGATGTAATCCGCTTTATCCTTCAAATCAAGCACATGTCCGTGGAAAAGCTTGACCGGGACGCAGGCGTCGGTGACCGCTTCTTTAATTCCATTATCAAGAACCTGCTTTGTGGTGAGCTGAGATATAACGGTCTCAAGCCCCAACTTTTCAAAAAACTCTTTCCAGAAAGGGTAGTAAGCATAATAGGCTAGCGCACGGGGTATTCCGATTTTGACAGTCACTACAAATAACCCTCCCCTCACCTAATTAGTTGGTATTGTAAGACTGCTTTGTTTTAGGTTCCATTTCTAAATTATCACATTTCCCCGATATCGTCAACTCGACCAAAATTTCCTACAATAAACTTGTATACACTTAATACCCCAAATATTCTACAAAGTAATCAATAATTCCCCCCGGGAAAAAAATTTAACATA
>JAJZQD010000132.1 GCA_021847735.1 Bacillota bacterium
GGACCAACCAGAGACTGGGAATGTCATTGCGGAAAATACAAAAGGGTAAGATATAAAGGAATCATCTGTGATCGCTGCGGGGTGGAAGTTACCAGATCCAAAGTCCGTCGTGAGCGTTTAGGCCACATTGAACTGGCGGCTCCGGTATCCCATATCTGGTACTTCAAAGGCATTCCTAGCCGGATGGGACTTCTTCTTGACATGTCCCCCCGGTCTTTGGAAAAGGTATTGTATTTTGTATCATATATTGTCAACGAACCAGGCGAAACACCATTGATGAAAAAGCAACTGCTGACAGAGACCGAGTACCGGGAATACCGTGAAAAATACGGTAACCTGTTTAAGGCAGGCATGGGCGCAGAGGCCATCAAAAAACTTCTGGAAGAAATTGAACTGGAAGACTTATCCAAGGAGCTTCGCCAGGAATTAAAGGAAGTCAGCGGGCAGCGCAGGGTAAGGGCAATTCGCAGACTGGAAGTTGTGGAAGCCTTCCGGAAGTCCGGCAACAGGCCGGATTGGATGGTTGTGGATGTAGTGCCGGTTATCCCACCGGAATTACGGCCTATGGTCCAGCTGGATGGTGGCAGATTTGCTACTTCTGATTTAAATGACTTATACCGCCGGGTGATTAACCGGAACAACAGGCTGAAGAGGCTGCTGGATTTGGGCGCACCTGACATTATCGTCCGCAACGAAAAAAGGATGCTACAGGAAGCTGTAGATGCCTTAATTGACAACGGTCGACGTGGTCGGCCTGTAACAGGCCCCGGCAATCGTCCTCTAAAATCCCTCAGTGATATGCTGAAAGGAAAACAGGGACGTTTCCGCCAGAACCTGTTAGGGAAACGGGTTGACTATTCCGGACGTTCTGTTATCGTTGTAGGGCCGGAATTACTCCTGCATCAGTGCGGTCTGCCAAAAGAAATGGCTCTGGAATTGTTTAAGCCTTTTGTAATGAAAAAACTCGTTAATGACGGGTTTGCCCATAATATTAAAAGTGCCAAAAGAATGGTTGAACGTGTACGACCGGAAGTCTGGGATGTGCTTGAAGAAGTTATCAAAGAGCATCCGGTTCTCCTGAACCGTGCACCAACCTTGCACAGGCTGGGGATTCAGGCTTTTGAACCAGTTCTTGTAGAGGGCCGGGCCATTCAGATTCACCCGATGGTTTGTACTGCGTACAACGCAGACTTTGATGGTGACCAAATGGCTGTACACGTACCACTTTCCGCTGAAGCGCAAGCGGAAGCAAGGCTTTTGATGTTGTCAGCGCACAACATTTTGAACCCCAAAGACGGCCGTCCCGTGGCAGTACCTACACAAGACATGGTTCTTGGATGTTACTACTTGACTGTTGAGAAAGATGGGGCTGTTGGTCAAGGTTCAATATTAAAAGATCCAGCTGAGGCATTAATGGCCTATCGAACAGGAAATGCCGAGCTGCATGCTAAAGTAAAAGTAAAAAGACCTGACGGCTCGCTCTTGGATACGACCGTGGGCAGAATTATATTCAATGAAGTAATTCCGGAAGAACTGGGATATATCAATGAATTAGCCGGCAAAAAGGTGCTTGGCAATATTGTTGCCAAGGCGTACAGAGAACTGGGCTATGCCAAGACAGCTGCTCTGCTGGACGGACTCAAGAAACTGGGTTACTATTACGCGACACGGGCCGGTATCACCATCGGGATTACTGATATCACTATTCCGGAAGCGAAAAAGGGTATTCTGGCTGGTGCTGAAAAAAGTGTAGAAACTGTAGAAACCCAATATAGAAGAGGTCTCATTACTGAGGATGAGCGTTACCAAAAAGTTATTGAAACATGGAATGATGCAACAGAACGAGTTACAGAAGCTTTGTTGAACACCCTTGGTAAATTCAACCCAGTGTATATGATGGCTAACTCAGGTGCCCGGGGTAACATCCAGCAGATCCGTCAGTTGGCGGGTATGCGGGGATTGATGGCAGATCCATCCGGACGGATTATTGACCTGCCGATTAAGGCTAACTTCCGTGAAGGTTTAACAGTGCTGGAGTACTTTATCTCCACTCACGGTGCCAGGAAGGGTCTGGCCGACACAGCTCTGCGGACCGCTGACTCAGGTTATTTAACCAGGAGACTTGTAGATGTGGCCCAGGATGTGATTGTCCGGGAAGATGATTGTGGCACAAATAATGGGATTGAGGTTGAAGAAGTCAAAGATGGCAACGAGACTATTGAGAAACTGGAAGACAGGATTACAGGCCGCTTTGCCGTTGATGATATCATTGACCCTAAGACTAAAGAAGTTATTGTCCCAGCCAACGAAGAGATATTCGAACCGATGGCTGAGAGAATTATCAAAGCAGGTATAGAGAAGGTCCGGATAAAATCAGTATTGACCTGCAAAACCAGATATGGTGTGTGCAAGAAATGTTACGGGCGAAACCTTGCTACCGGAAGACAGGTTGACATCGGTGAAGCAGTAGGAATCATCGCAGCACAGTCGATCGGTGAACCAGGTACCCAGTTGACAATGAGAACCTTCCATACCGGGGGTGTTGCCGGAGATGACATTACTCAGGGTCTCCCGCGGGTAGAGGAACTTTTTGAGGCCAGGAAACCTAAAGGCCAGGCTGTTATTACTGAAATCGATGGTCAGGCTAAGATTCAGGAGGTTAAAGGCCGCCGTGAGGTAGAGGTTACCAACGACAATGGTGACAGGGAAGTGTACCCGGTTCCATACGGGGCGCGCCTGAAGGTAAAAGACGGGCAGATGATTTTGGCGGGCGACGAGCTGACTGAAGGTTCGGTTAACCCCCACGATATGCTGAAAATTAAAGGACTCAAGGGTGTGCAGATGTATCTGGTCCACGAAGTCCAGAGGGTTTACAGGCTCCAGGGTGTTGACATTAACGACAAGCACATCGAGGTCATGGTTCGCCAGATGCTGCGTAAAGTTAAGATTGAAGATCCAGGGGATACCGAATTGCTGCCGGGTGGGTTGATTGACATTTTTGATTTCGAAGAAGAAAATGCTGCAGCTATCGCTATGGGTGGACAGCCGTCTACCGCAAGACCGGTGCTTTTAGGGATTACCAAGGCTTCACTGGCTACTGATTCCTTCCTGTCAGCGGCATCGTTCCAGGAAACCACGAGAGTCCTTACCGAAGCAGCTATCAAAGGTAAGCTTGACCCGCTGCTCGGACTTAAGGAAAACGTTATCATCGGTAAGCTGGTACCCGCTGGAACTGGGATGTCCCGGTATCGCAATATAAGAATTATACCTGCTGTCGAAGAACTGGGTACTATTAATCTTGACAGTTTAACCTAATAATGATATTATTTTATAGTCTGGAATTCCGAAGGGAGGGGTTATAGTGCCTGTTAGCGGTTTGGTTAGTGCCAAAAAGAAATGTGTTGGCACCAAACAAACAATTAAAGCCTTGGAAAAAGGGCTTGCTAAGAAGGTATTTATAGCTTCAGATGCGGAACAGCATGTGGTCAAACCATTGGTCCGGCATTGTCAGGAACAAGGAGTCCCTGTTGTGACCGTAGACTCAATGAAGGATCTGGGCAAAGCATGTGGCATTGAAGTAGGATGCGCTTCAGCAGCCTTGATTGAAGAATAGGATAGTTTTTAGGGGTTCAAACGAATAATGGTTTGTTCTTTGCCCCTTGCTAAGGTGAGGGGCAAAAATTTTCTTATTGTAGTTTTT
>JAJZQD010000133.1 GCA_021847735.1 Bacillota bacterium
GAAAATAATCGGGGTTGCTTATATAGCGGAATTCGGGGCCCAAATCTGCAGGGATGCAGGCGAGGGGGCGGTGGCCTCAAAGGTGGAGTTTGCCGCCAAGGTTATTGTTATTGTTTTGGCTATGCCTATAATAGCCGCCGTATTTGAATCATTACTGAAACTGCTGCCGTGAGGGGATGGGAAAGATGATAAAGAAATTAATCCTCCCGGTAATAGCCCTTATCCTGATGACATGCCTTTCCCCGGTCTTTGGCAGGAGTTTTTCCACTGCCCTGGCCACGTCGGCCCCTGTAGCAGAAACTACAGTCCCGACCGCGGGATCGGCAGAAGGCCAGAATCAGCCGGGGACGGCAGCCGGGTTGGACAGCAAAAACATCGGGGAACAGATGACCGGTTTGGATTTAAACACGGTTGATAAATATCTCTCGGAAATTAACCGGAATTTAAACGGGAGCATGCCGCAGATAAATTTAAAGGACATGGTCACCAAGCTGGCCCGGGGAGAACTGGGTTTTGGTGCCGGTGAAGTGGTCAAGGGACTCCTGAAATATCTTTTCAGGGAAATGGTGGCTAATTCCAGGCTGATGGGACAGCTGCTGATTCTCGCGGTCCTGTGCACTGTTTTACAGAATGTCCAGACAGCCTTTGAAAAAGGCGCCGTAAGCAAGGTGGCTTGGTTTGTATGCTACCTGGTGCTCCTTACCCTGGCCTTAGGTTCTTTTACGATGGCCCTTCAGACCGGTCGGGAAACTATTGAAAATATGGTGGCTTTTATGCATGCCATGCTGCCGGTCCTGATTACATTGCTTACAGCTATGGGGAATATCACTACAGCCACCCTGTTTCACCCGCTTACTCTGGTGGTTCTAAGCACCATCAGCACATTAATCAAAAACATGGTTTTTCCCCTGATATTTCTATCAGCCATCCTGGGTTTAGCTAACAACCTAACCGATAGAGTGGAAGTTTCCAGGCTGGCCGGGCTCTTAAAGGACCTGAGTATGGGCCTGCTGGGGCTGTTCTTTACAATATTTCTAGGTTTTATGATGGTCCAGGGGATAGCCGGCGGGGTTGCTGACGGTGTTGCCATGAGAACAGCCAAATTCGGTATCGGGGTATTTGTGCCGGTGGTAGGCAAATTGTTTTCCGATGCCTTAGAAGCAATAGTGGGAACATCTCTTCTGCTAAAAAACGCTGTGGGCTTGGCCGGAATACTGGGGATCTTTTTTATATGCGCCTTTCCGATCCTGAAGATTGTTGCCCTGATGCTGATTTACAAGATTGCCGCCGCCGTTATTCAGCCCATAGGGGATAAACTGATTGCCGATTCCCTAAACATAATGGGCAACAGCCTGACAATGGTCTTTGTCGCAGTTACTTCGGTGGGAATTATGTTCTTTTTCGTCATAGCCATAGTGGTGGGGGCGGGAAATTTCAGTTTAATGCTGAGGTGAAAGGGACAACTCTATGGAAACTTTGCGAGTAATGGTCAAAAGCGTCATCGTGATTATTATCATGGCCGCTTTTTTGGAAATAATCCTGCCCAGAAGCAGTATAAAACGGTACATTAACCTGATCATCGGGCTGTTCGTAATCATTGCGGTCTTAAACCCTTTTCTGGCCGTAGTTCACAAGGGCTTTTCCTTTGACATCCTGGAAAACACAGGCAGCAGATCTGAACAGGATACCGGTGCCTTAATCCAAAAAGGCAGGGACATTGCCGCCGGGCAAAAGGCCGGGGTCGCCCGCCAGTACAAAGAAAAGCTTGCCCAACAGATTCTATCCCTGGCCAATGTTTCCAATGACGGCTTTATTAGCGGGGTGGATATAGATATGGTTGATGACGCCACTAACCCCAATTTCGGCAGGATAAATAAGATTGTCCTCCATACGGGCAGCCCTGGCGCCGGTGGTCCCGCGGGCACAGGTGAAAAAAAAGCCCCAGCCGTCAGGGATGTATCTGTGAACGAAATCACCATAAAGTCCGCCGGTGTTGGAGAGAACCGGCCGGGCCAACCGAAGAACGACGGCGAGACACGGGGTTTAAGGGAAATGATTGCCGGTTTTTACGGATTATCCTTGGAACAGATCGAAATTCAAAAATAGGTGGTGTGAAAAACTTTGGGAAACTTGCTGGAATCCATTAAAAAGTTCTTGGGCATAGCAAGCCAAAACGACGACTTACTGAAAAAGCCCCTTTGGAAGAAACTTAACGCCATGATAATTATTGCCTCAGTTGGAGTCCTCCTGATTGTACTTGCCAACACCTTCACCCAGTCAGGTGCCAACTCTCCGGAAACGGAAATTGCCGGGCAGCCTTTGAAACAAGGGGAAACCAATACTACCCAAAATGAGCCGTCAGATATTAATAAGCTGGAAAGCACCCTGTCCCAGCGGCTGGAAAAAGTGCTTTCCGATATAGACGGGGTGGGAGAGGTCAAAGTCAATGTTAACCTGGCTTCCACTACCCAGAAGGATTACGCTGTCAACACCAACACCAACAACAAAACTACCAGGGAAAATGATCAGAAGGGCGGGAACCGCACGATTACGGAAATGAATGAGAACGGGCAGATGGTACTGGTCCGGGAAAACCAGGGTAACCGGGAGGAACCGGTGGTAGTAAAGGAAGTTAAGCCGGAAGTAAAAGGGGTCATCGTGGTAGCCGAGGGCGCCGGGAACCCGGAGGTCAAGGCCAATTTGATGCAGGCGGTCCAGGTTTACCTTGATGTACCGCTTTACAAAGTTATCGTGTTATCGAAAGAAAGCAGGTGATTTCATTGAAGCCGTTCTTTGTCAAAAAAACCCGGCTGTGGTTGACTATTCTGCTTGCCGGGGTTGTACTTGTGGCAGCAGGTCTATTTCAGCTGGCGGTAGGTTTTTACGGCACAAATGTCGCCAACCGGGCAGGGGGCCCGGCCGCCGGTGTCCAGATAAACCAGCAGGAGTCTGAACCCCGGCAGGTGGAAAAGCCCAATTCCAACCAGGGGGAGACGGTCACCGAAAAACGACAGGCTGCAGGCGAGCAAAAGGAAAACGGATTTGACGGCAAGACTGCCCGGCAAAACGAGTTTTTTGTGGAATACAGGCTTGAGCGGGACCGGACGAGGAGCCAGCAGCTAGATTTACTGAGGGAGATAGTGAACAACCAAAATTCACCGGACGAGACGCGCAAAGAGGCCCAGCGGAGACTGCTGGCAATTTCCCAGGCCATCGATACAGAGATGAAACTGGAAAACCTGATCAAAGCAGAAAACTTTAAGGATACCGTGGTCTTTGTCCAGGATAAATCGGCCACAGTTATTGTGCAGGCCCCGGTGCTCACCCCGATGGACAAAAATAGGCTCACCGAGATTGCTGTCAGGGTAACCGGACTGCAGGCGAGCAGCATAGTCGTCATTGCCAAGGTGTGATAGGGTAAACACTGTTGACGGCCATATCGAATGGCCGTCAACTAAAAGGTTGGTTCGCATACGCGAACCTTTTATTTTATCCCAATTCCAAGACTCCACCTTCTATTAGGTGGAGTCTTGGAATTGGGATAAATAGTAATCGCCATAAAAACATTTTATGACCTGGTTGATAAAAATACATCTTATAACCTATTGCCATAGCATTTATGACCAAATAAGAGTATCTAAAAAGATCGTGGAAATGAA
>JAJZQD010000134.1 GCA_021847735.1 Bacillota bacterium
TTCCGATCTAAAAGTAAAAAAGGTTTTTGTTAAAGAAGGCGATACTGTATCCGGAGGGGAAATTCTGGCTGAGATAGATGTCGGTGATATAGAGGCCCAGATAAACCGGTTAGAAGGGGAGTTAAAGGCTATTGAAGGTTCGGGTGAGGCTGCCCAGGGACTGGGCGGCGCAGGTCAGGTCAGACAGCAGGAGACGGTCCTCGAACAGGCAAGGTTGGCCTTTAACCAAGCGAAGTCAACGTACCTGAGGGATCAAAAATTATACAGCGAAGGCGGATTGCCCTTTGCTGAACTGGAACGGGCCAAAACAAATATGGATACCGCCCAGAAAGCGGTGGACCAGGCAGCGGCGGCCCTAGAAGCTGCGAGGAGACAGAGCCGGGGCACTAACCTGCAGACTCAGGGCCAGCGGGAAAGCGCACTGGCGCAGTTGAGTCACTTAAGAGAGCAGAAGCAAAAAGCGAGCATTGCGGCGGCAGGTACAGGTGTACTCTTTGCCAAAAAAATAAAAGCGGGCGATTCTCTTTCCAAGGGGCCGCAGCTGTTCTCTCTTGGCCGCACCGGACTGGTGAAAGTTGAGACTTATGTTAACAGCAAAGACCGGACTTACCTGAGGAAGGGTGATGCGGTAACCATTGCCTTTAATACACCCGGCAAAGATGTGGAAATGCCCGGTACCATTACCGAAATCGCCCCGGCGGCAGAGGAAAAGGAGTCTGCTCTGGGGATTATGGAGGATAAAATCAAAGTTACAGTAGAACTGAAAAAGTATCCGGAGGGGTTGCCGGTTACCCCCGGATCATCGGTGGATGTAACCCTTACAACCCAGCAAACAGGTAATGCCCTTGCCGTTCCAAAAGAAGCAGTTTTTCCAGATCAGGATGAAGATCTTATATGGACAGTGAGAAAAGGGAAGGCTGCTTTAGTGCAGGTAGAAAAGGGCATAGAAGGGGATGAACTGATAGAGGTCAAAAAAGGCCTGGTCGAGGGTGAAACCGTAATTTTGAATCCTCACCAGGAGGATTTGAAAGAGGGTGTTGCAATAAAGTGACATATGACGCAAATGACCGGAGTTTCAAAAATTAGGAGGAAACAATCATGACAGAATCCCGCCGGCAACGTAAAAAAGAAGAGACCCGGAAAAAAATCATCGAAGCCGCGGCGGACCTTTTCAGGCGGCAGGGTTTTGCCAATACCGCCGTTGACCAGATTACCGAGGCGGCTGATGTGGGGAAAGGGACCTTTTACAATTATTTTGAGACCAAGGAAGCGGTGGTAACTGCCTTCATAGATGAAGAATCACAGGCTTACATGCAGAGTCTACAAATGGTGATGCTGCTGCCCGGTACGGAACAACGGCTGAAAGCAGTAATGATAGAATCAGCCAGATGGGTCGAAGCTAACCCGGAGTTAATGCGGATAGATGTCGCCTACCGGACCCACAGGAACCTGGGCCATCCTGAGTATTTGGAGTCGGACGGATTGTGGAATTTGGTTTGTCAACTTCTCACCTTTGGCCAACAAGCCGGGGATATCCGTGACGACCAGGCGGTTCTAGAACTTGCCACGTACTTTTATGGATTACTTAGCGGTGTTCTTATCGCGTGGTTCGACTGGCCAGCCGGTTTAAGTCTTGGGGAGCGGATGGAGCGGATGGTGGAGTTTTTTATCAACGGGGCCGGGGCAAAAAAGTAAGCAGTTAAAGATATTGACCATCGGTTATTATAGATGATAAAATGACTATGGTACAAAAATAAACCATGGTCAATTGGGGGCGCATTTATGGCGATGGAGATTTCCAGGTTAGAGCGTAAAAAGGCTAAAACCAAGGAGCTGATTTATGAAACAGCGCTGAGGTTATTCATGAAAAAGGGTTTTGACAATACCACGGTGGATGAGATAGCTGCCAAAGCAGACATTGCCAAAGGAACATTTTTTAATTATTTTCCTCGTAAAGAGGCTGTCCTCATGCATATAACCGACCTCCGGATGCAGCAGCTCATGCGGAATCTGCCCGAAATACTGGATGGTGAGACTTCTGCCAGGTGCCGGATTGAAAAAATTATGTACATTTTAGGTAAAATTAACGAAAATGAAAAACCACTGACCAGGATTGTTGTGCTTGAGACGCTGAAAAATTATGCGGCCGCTATGGGGCCTGAAGAGAAGGAAAAGCAGATGCAGTTTCCCAACCTTTTACGGGATATCCTCCGTCAGGGCCAGGAAAGTGGAGAAATCAGGACATGGGTTGATGTGGATTCGGCTGCCCGGATAATGGAGGCTGTTTATTTGGCAACTCTGTTGGAGTGGGTGGATGAAGAGCAGTGTCTGGTGGAAACACTGTTAAAGAAGATGAAATATATTTTTTGTGGTATTACAGTACAGTAAATGCAATACCATTTCCTTGATTGGGGGAGAGGTTGATGGCTGAAAAGCTGGTTATGTGGTTAAAAGATATTCAACAACAGGACCGTCCGCTGGCAGGCGGAAAAGGGGCCAACCTGGGTAATCTGGCCCGGGGGTTGAAAGTGCCGCCGGGGTTTTGCCTGACCTCCCGGGCTTACCGGGATCATATCGGGCAGCAGGATACAACTGAGCAAATTAGAAAAAATTTAACCGGTTTGCATATTGAAGATATCAATACAGTCAATGAGGTAAGCTGCCGGATTTCTGGAATTATTACTGACCTGCCCATGCCGGAGAACATCCGCCTGGCGGTAACAGAGGCTTACAACCAGTTAATGGCCGGTCGTACCGGAGTAAAAGTGGCCGTCCGTTCCTCGGCAACGGCAGAAGACCTGGCCGAGGCCTCCTTTGCCGGTCTGCAGGAAACCTTCCTGAATATCGAAGACCTTGATGCTATGCTGGACGCGGTAAAAAAATGCTGGGCCTCGCTATGGACTCCGCGGGCCATCCATTACCGGGCCCAAAAGGACTTTGCCCAGGAAGATGTCTGGATGGCGGTAATTATTCAGGAGATGATCCCTGCGGAGATATCGGGCGTTATGTTTACCGCCAATCCCATCAACAACAACCGTCGGGAAGTGCTCATCGAAGCTGCCACCGGCCTGGGTGAGGCGCTGGTATCCGGGGATGTCAGGGGAGATATTTACGTCCTGAAAAAAGAAGAGGAGACCCATACCGAGATTTCTTCTAAAGATATTGCCGACCCGGCCCTGGGGCAGCTGCTTAATGATTACGATATCAGGAAGCTGGCTCATACCGGTCTTAAAATAGAACTTTTTTACGAAGATTTCCAGGATGTTGAATGGGCTTTTTACAAAGGGGATTTTTATTTTCTGCAGACCCGGCCCATTACAACTCTGGCTGATGAAGAGCCGCCGGAAATTCCCTGGGAAAGTTTTGATAAAATGCAAAAAGCGGTCATGAAATGGGTGGCCGAGCGTTTTCCTGAGCCTATCTATCCCATTGACGGGATTGTGGTCAAGGTGCTTTTTATGGCTCAGTTTGAGGCTATGCAGGAGTTGGGTTACAAGATACCGGATGTGATTGATTACAAGCGGGTGGAAAAAGGCATATTTCCGGAGTTTTTCACTCCACCCCAAATTAAAAAGGGCTTAAAAAACAGTTTTCTCAGCCTCGGACTGAAAACGATACTGCAGTCAGACCCGGCGGTGGCATGGAA
>JAJZQD010000034.1 GCA_021847735.1 Bacillota bacterium
TCCACCTTCTAATAAGGTGGAGTTTCCACTTTTCTGCTTCAGTGGGGGTAGAGTCCCCCACTGAAGTTTCGATGTTCAGCTTTAGCTGAACGAGTTCACTGCCCCGATAATGAGCATAAAGGCAGAACGGATATTTTCCTTCACAGCCAGAGTTTTTACTTCGGCTAACATGTCCTCACCATGTTCCACTTTAGCCACAAAAATCCGTCCCACGGTACCTTGCTGATATTTCATATGCTGCCTCCGGTTTGATTAGATATATGCAATATTATATCATTACGCTGATAGGTTGCGAAGGCTATACTCCCTGGCAATGTTTTTTGCCGCGTCACCCATCGATATACCCTGTTCCTGTCCCAACATCTGAATTCTCAGGATGGCCTGAATCTCAGAAATCCCCAGGTTTCTGACCAGAAGTTCTTTTGCCATGTCAACCAGATTCCGGGTAGTATGGGCGGAGTGTATGCGCTCAGTTTCTAAGGCAAACTCCCGGTTCCTTCTAAACCGTTCAACAGCTACCGTCATTTTTAACTTTAAGGTCTCTGCCTTCACCGGTTTTTCCAGGTAGTCAAACTCCCACTTGTCTATTTCCGACTCGATAGAATTCCAACTCTCGCGTTCTGTTAGCAGAATTAACGGGGCTAACCAGTTTTCATCCACCGTTTTGGCAACCTCAAGAAACGGCAGTTCTCCGCCTAGTATTACAAACTCCGGGTGGGTTGCCCTGATAACCTTGATGGCGCTGTATTCTTCGTATGCCTTGCCCACAACGATACTTCCCAGAACCCTGAGCATATCTTCAATATCTTTGACAGCCTTCTTCTCATTGTCCGCAATAACCACCCGTAAACCAATCATCCCTACACACCTTCCTTGTTATCCAAATATAAAAATACCTCTTAAAGAACAAGCGTTCATTAAAAGGCATCTTTGCCGCGTTATCCCGTCGTGGAATAATATCCGGTTTTACTATGTACCTATGGTAGCACATTACAAAAGTGTCAGCAAGGTGTTTAGTTTAAGAATTATGTATACATTTAGTTTACATTATTGTGATGGGCCAGGGCAAATTTACCAGAATCGCCATCACTTCATCATACGTGTCAGGGGTAACATGGACCGTCACCTCTCCCAGCTTTGGGTCGCCGGTACTGACGATAGCAAGGCCGTCGTATCCCTCTATCACATTATCCAACATCACTATATACTGTGGTTCCAACCTGATTCTAATCCTACATTTATCCATCGCGGTCCTCGTTTCTTCATTAGTCGCTAGTGCGAGTGGCCGGTTGTCATTAGTCGGTGGGCAGCGATTAGTGCCGGTGGCCGGTGTGTTTTTACTGTTTTTCGCGTCTGAGCATATCTAACGGCCGTACTGGTTGGGACACCGGCATCCTGACTATCTGCTGGGGGTGGGGAGCAAAATCTATCGGATTTCCGTCCTCATCGGTCATTTCCGTTACTTTCTGGTTAAACACCGGTGTTTCCGGTCCGGTTATCTCCAGTATATCCCCATCCCCGAATTTGTTGCGCTGCTCAATTACCGCTATCCCCTGCTCAGCCAGGTAAGCCCTTACCACCCCGACAAAGTCGTAGTCCCTGCGGTAATCCGAAGTTGCCGTGTTTTCACCTCTGAAGTTTTCCCACCCGAAAAAGAAACCGGTTGTATATTCCCGGTGGCTGACTTTTTTGATTTCTTCTATCCAGGCAGGTTCAAATCTGTAGCCAGCCGGGTCAGACATAAAACTGTCAATGGCTTTCCGGTAAGCACTGACAACTGTCGCTACATAATGTACGCTTTTCATCCTGCCTTCAATTTTAAAACTGTCTATCCCCGCCGCTGCTAATTCGGGGATGTGTTCTATCATGCACAGGTCCATGGAGTTGAAGACATATGATCCCTGTTCATCCTCTTCAATGGGAAAGTACTGTCCCGGCCGTGTCTCCTCCACCAGGGCATACTTCCAGCGGCACGGCTGGGCGCACTCCCCGAGGTTAGCGGACCTTCCGGTCATAAAGCCGCTCATCAGGCACCTGCCTGAATAGGACATGCACATCGCCCCATGGACAAAAGTCTCCAGTTGAATATTTACCTTTTCTCTTGTCTCCTTGATTTCCTTTAAAGAAAGTTCCCTGGCCAGAACTACCCGTTGGGCCCCCAGGTCTGCCCAAAACTGCACAGAGGCCCAGTTGGTGGTATTGGCCTGGGTACTTATATGGACGGGAAGTCCGGGCACCGTTTCCCTGGCTACGGAAAAAACCCCCGGGTCCGATACCAGAATCGCATCGGCTTCCAGGGCGGCAATTTCTTTAAGGTATGCAGACAGCCCGGTGAGGTGCCTGTTATGGGCAAATATATTTACCGTAACGTAAACTTTGACTCCGTGTTCATGGGCATATTTAATCCCCAGGGCCATCTGCTCCGGGTCAAAATTCCCGGCCGCTGCCCGCAGTCCGAACTGTTGTCCGCCGATATACACAGCATCTGCCCCATACCGGACAGCCATTATCAGTTTTTCAAAATCCCCCGCAGGGGCTAAAAGCTCGGGTTTATTCAACAATCTCCACTCCTGAACGTAGTACTCACAGTGGTTAGTGATCAGTGGTCAGTTGCCAGTGACCGGTCCCCTCTTATTTTTTTAAGCTGACCGCAATCCCGTCACTAAGGGGAACAACTGTAGTTTCAAGGTTGGGATGGGCTGTAATCATCTCCAGGTAATCCCTGAGCCGGCGCACTGCCGTCTTTTGCCGGTGGCGCAGTTCTTCGTCAGGGGTCACAACCCCTCCTTCTGCCAATACATTGTCAGAAACCAAAATCCCCCCAGGCTTCAACCTGGGGTACAGCTTTTCGAAAAACCAGCCGTATTGGCCTTTGGCGGCATCAATAAAGATGAAATCGTATGTATCCTGCAGCTTTGGCACAATATCAACGGCATGGCCTTTAAGGAGGGTTATCCGGTCCTCAAGCCCGGCTTCCCTGATGTTTTTGAGGGCGGTTTTGGCCCTCCGGTCGTTTATCTCGATAGTCGTGATATGCCCGTCCCGAGGGGCTACTGCCCAGGCCAACCAGATGGTTGAATAGGCTATAGCTGTCCCGATTTCGAGGACTTCCCTAGCCTGGCTCAGATGGACCAGAAAAGTCAGAAACTGCGCCACTTCCGGCGGAATAATCGACACATAGTTTTCCATTGCATACTTTTCCATTTCCAGCATAAAGGGCGGCCGAACAGGCGCCAGGTTTCTCAGATATGCTTCTATTTCCGGACTAAAGACGGTAGTCATTATGGCCCCCTCAACATTCATTAGGGATAACATTGGGCTGCTTCAACTTTTATTATATCACTATTGCGCCGCTTTTAGCCTTTTCAGGTATGCGGCCCTGTTGAGGTCATGTTCCTTCAGGGTGCGGCTGAAAATATGCTTCCCATCTTCAAAAACCACGAAAAACATGTAGTCCACATTGGCCGGGTTAACAACGGCCTCCAGTGAAGGCCTCCCAGGGGAAGCTATCGGTCCCGGGGGCAGCCCGGGGTATTTATAGGTATTATACGGTGAGTCAATCTGCAGGTCTCTCTCAAACAGCCTGGACTTGGTTTTACCTAAAACATACTGAATTGTGGCGCATGACTCAAGCTTCCAGCCTTTCTTCAACCTGTTCAGGAAAACCGCCGCCACTTTTGGCCTTTCCTCGTCCTGTTTGGCTTCACGCTCAATAATTGAGGCCAGCGTAACAGCCTGGTGAACGGTGAATCCATATTTGGCGGCTTTTTCCCTGAATTCGGGAGTAATCCTTTGGGCAAATCGGGCCAGCATCATATTTATAATGTCTTCCTCGGTAGTTTTACTGGTTATCCGGTAAGTATCCGGAAATAGGTAGCCTTCCAGCCTATGGGGCCCTTCCGGCAAACCCTGCAGAAAGTCGTAATTAAACCTGCCGCGGGCAACCAAATCTAAGAACTTGGCCCGGTTTATTAACTTCTTTTCCTCCAGCCTGTCTACAATCTGGTTTATGGTGTACCCCTCAGGAATGGTAAAACTGTAGCCGGAAGTTTCCCCCTTGGCCAGCCGTGCAATAATTTCGGGTGTTGAGAGGCTGGTATTGAAATTGTACTCACCTGCCTGGAGCCTGCTGTCCAGGCCAAGATATGCGGCATAAGTCTGGAAAACCAGCTTATTCCTAATTAATCCCCGGGTGGCCATCAAGTCCCCTATCTGGGCTGAGTTCGCTCCCGGCGGCACGGTTATTACAATGTTTGTCCCTTCGCCAAAACCGGTTACAGGCTTGAGCAGGCTTGTAAAAGAGTAATATGCAGACATCAGTCCTGCCGAAAAAAGGAGAAGAAAAATAACCATAGACAAAAAAAGCTTCCGTCCGGGGCTTGTCCCTGTCTTTGCTGTCTGGATTTGTGCTGCCACGTATTTATCACTTCTTTCGGGTTCGGTCATGTTTCTACAATATTATACAACTTTCCCTCGTTCCGGACAATAATAAATGCGGACGTAACGGGTTGTCCTTCCGACCTGTAATGTTACAGAATGCGCCTGGTGCCGGTGACGCAACTGATGGCATTGTCACCGGCGAACTCCGAACAATAAGGGGGTAGGTTCACCGGTTCAGCCAAAAATCTCCCAAACAAAGGGCTCCGTTTGGATCAAAAGATGTTTGCCCAGTCGCTACCCTCCGGCAACAGGCTCCTCTTCCCCGGCTAGGTCTAACAGCCGGATAGGGTCTGCCAACCGCTTAACTACCTCGTCAAAAACCAGTTCCATATGCACCCCCTGAGTTGCTACGACAGGTATTATAGGCTTATACCTGTAGATTCTCTGCAATAGTTTGATAGTGGTTGTAGCCACATCCCGCGCAGTTTCGTCAATCTTGGTAACCACGATAATATCTGCTTCATCAAGAAGGACATTGCCCTGCTCCATAATTATTTCGTTTTTTATGCCTGCCGGGACAATTGTAACCAGAATATCTGCCAGGCGCCTGGTTTCTTCCGCCCTATAGCCGTCGTTAATCCCTACGGCCTCTATGAGTACCACATCCGGCAGAGTTGCGGTGGGGGGAATGTCTTTTTGGGATAAATGCCCCAGGTCCATCACTGACCTGACCTTATTCAGCTCATCAAGGGCCTTGCGGGCATGTTGGATGAGGGAATTCTTTTCCTTTATAAGGTTCACAGAATTCCGTACAACCCTATCGATGTCGCTGATAACGTCATGGCCCGGCTCGGGAATAGCCAGGGTCAGGTAAGTGGAGTCAATCCCTTTCAACAAATAGGGTTTTTCATCCTGAACGCCTGAGCCAACTGCCAGGGGCTGGTAGTTTTTTTGTTTGAGTCCCTTATATATTTCTCCCAGGATAGTCGATTTGCCGGAATCGTTTCGACCGGAAATAACTATTTTTTTCATTTTATCTCCCCTTTCATTATCCATTGTGGCTTTTCACGCATTTTTAATAATATATATGCATAGTTGCAGTGTTTTAGAAAATAAGAATGTGGATGCTTTCGCATCCACATAGAAATAGTTGTTTATTTGAAGGTCGTCCCGCTATTGGGAAGGCGCCGCCGGGCCAACTTCGGGCTAATACTGGGAATCCTGCGGTGGAACTTCCGTTGGTGGCGTATCAGGTTGAGGGTCCGGTAGAGGTACGGTTATTGGCGGCGTTTCCGGCTCATTCCCGACAGGATTTGGTGTATCTGTTTCAAAGGGCTTAGTGCCACCGCCGGTTCGGCCGCCCGACACAGGCTGCCCCCCGGAGGGTTTGGTGCCTACGAGGATTATCTCGTCGAGGGGAGAGTAATAACTCGACGGCAGGGACTTCTTACTTATGAGATTATTGCCCTGGTAAATCAGCATTTTAGAGGTAACTCTGTACCCTTTGACACCCTTTTGGTCAACAACCTGTTTCCCCTTGGGTTTAGTGAGGTCTTCCTTATATACGACCTTATATGGATATTCTTTAATAATACTGTTGATTATTTTTACGGTCTTGCGGAGGGATGTATCACCAAATAGCTTCACTGTTAGCTTGTTGCCTGATACCGATGTTTTAATAATCAGGGCACTTGAAAGGTTGTTCTTAAACTTGAGGTCTTTGCCTCCGTAAGCTACAGCGGCATCCTGTCCGAGAGGGACATACTTGATCGTAAGGGAGTGGCTCGACCTCTGCAAAACTTCGAGATCCGCCTGCAAAAGCGTATTATACAGGGTTGTGGAAACCTGGCAGACACCGCCCCCCAAGCTGTCAATAAACTCATTATTTAGGATGGTGGGGGCCAGTTTATACCCTGCTTCCTGGCTGCGGGGACCCACTACCTTGTTGAAGGAAAAAAACTCCCCGGCCTTAATTACCTGCCCATCGAGGGCCGATGCTGCCACCCTGATGTTATACACCCGGTTTGTTTTCTTAATATCAAAACTGGTGGTAAACCTGGCAATTTCGCCGTTCACCATCATGTTTCTCACATCTCCGGTTGTCTGAGCCGGCTTTAACTCAACTATCCTGACTTCAATCTGCGGGCTGCCGCCATCCTTGACAATACCCAGCACCTGGTCAAAGGCGTTTTCCAAATCGATTCCCCTGCCGCTGGAGCTTTCAACTATCTCGATGGTATCCTGGGGCGTTACCACGAGCCGGGCATCCCTTGGGGGGACCCTGACCCCCTTGGTAATACTGTCCAGGACCTCCCGCAGTTTATCTTTGGATAAGGAAAACTCCACGGGAATTTCGATCCCGGTGTTGACAATGTTTTTGCGCTCCTGCCACTGTTCAATAATATTCCCCCTGCGCCCTATCGACAAGGCCCGGTCAAGGGTAGCTTCGGTATTTATCTGAAAACCAATGTCCGCAAGCCGGAAACCGCCGCTGCCTCCTTCAAACTTGGCATTAATGACTTCGTCCCTCTCGGAGTTAGAGTATTCCTTCAACTCCTGACTCGCTTCTTCCCTGGTCATGTTTCCCAGGTATATGCCCTTCACCGTTACACCGGGAAATATCCTATCGCTCTTACCAGCTATGGCAACCACAGAAACAAAGGAAACAATACCTGATGTAATAATTACTGCAATAATTATTATAGCTGCTTTCAGCTTGCCGTTCATCAGCCCACACCTCATAATTTACAGTGTCCGTATTTTTTTTTAGATAATATTATACACTGTTCTGATTAATTCCTCTATTTATCCCAATTCCAAGACTCCACCTTCTATTAGGTGGAGTTTCCACTTTTCTGCTTCAGTGGGGGTAGAGTCCCCCACTGAAGTTTCGATGTTCAGCTTTAGCTGAACGAGTTCACTGACGAAACCCGAGGCCAAAAGGTTCATATCTATATATAGTATTCGCGGCTTCTTGAAATTTGCGTCCAAAATTTCCCTGTGGACAGCTAAAAAACGCCTGTTTTTGCAAAAAAAAACAGGAAGCTGTGAAGCTTCCTATTCTTCAATCATAGACGCCCATGTATCGGCGACCTTTTCCCATTCTTCGTCATCTTCAATATCTACCAGAATTTCGTTACCGTCATCATCTGAATCGATCCGCAGTATAATTGCCTCTTCCTGGTCTTCTTGCCCTTCCTCCATCGGAAGTAATATTGCATACTCCGAACCGTCCAATTCAATTATGTCAATAACTGAAAATTCGTGTTCGTGGCCCTCTTCATCTGTCAAAGTGAGCACTTCATCTTCCTTAGTCACATTATCACCTCTTTGATTTAATTGGGTATATGTATTGTATATTACGGGAAATTGATTGTCAACTTAATCCGGTTGAGTAATATTTTGCCCGTTTTCCGTCATTTTATTCCTTCCGGCCCTGTCCAAAAACCCCTGCAAAATTATAACAGCTGCCATTTTATCTATGACCTGTTTCCTTTTTGCCCTGCTTACATCCGCCTCCACCAGCATTCTCTCGGCTGCCACAGTACTAAGCCTCTCGTCCCAGGTGTTAACCGGCAGGCCGAATTTCTCTTTAATCACGGAGATGAATTCCAGGACGAGTTCCCCTTGGGGGCCCAGTGTCCCGTTCATGTTTTTGGGCAGACCTACCACAACCCTGTCCACTGAATTCTGGGTGATTATTTCCGCCAGTCTCTGTAAATCACCGTTCAGCCCCCGGCGCCGGATGACTTCCAGTCCCTGGGCCGTCCAACCCAAAGGATCACTTAAGGCAACTCCGATAGTTTTGTTACCTACATCCAAACCCATTACCCGCAAAATATTTCCTCCCCGAATAGGTTTCCGTCAAATAATTTTTATGCAAAATTCCTCACAGGCGGCCCCGCAGTACCCGCACAACCGGCAGGCCTTATGGTCCACCAGGGCTTTCCCATGAACCACGTTGATGGCTCCTGCTGTACACCTGTCGACACACTTCCCGCAGCCCCGGCACCATGAATCAATATGCAGGGTGCGCGGGACAGAACCGACCTTTTGCCTGACAGTCTCAGGCACCGGTTCTCCGCAAAAGAGCTTGATATTCATATCAACTTCAGGCTGTGTCTTCATACCTACGGCAATGGCCTGAAGGTTTTCATTGCCCAAAACAAAAGATAAAGCTTCGTCTGCATCTGCCAGCAGGTTCCCACCGCCAAGAGGTTTCATCCCGTATATACCTTTACCGGCACGGGCGGCCCCGGCTATGGCCTCCGCCATTTCCTCCCGGGTCCCGTCAGCTATACCAATACCACCGATATTATACAGTGGGTGGATTACATCTATTTCGGGTATCGTGGATGCTGCCGTGACCCCGGCCACAGTATGGGTAGAAATCCCGGCGGCCCTTATTATTCCCTGCTGTTTGCATTTAAGTAAGTATTCAAAAGCTTCCCAATGGCCCTGAATAGTTAAGGCAGATTCCTGTTCGTGTAAAAGGAATATGTCGATGACATCCCGGTCAATTTCCCGCCTGGCTTCCTCAACACTGTCAGCCATCATATCCCGTGTATGAGCATAAGACTTTGACGCAATGACGGCATCCCCGGCATATCCCTTTAGAGCCTGCCTGATATAGGGATATGTTTTATAAAACTGGGCGGTATCCATAAAGTTCACACCATTTTCCAGGGCATATCTAATTACGCCCGACCCCTGGGAAACCGGTAGGTTGGCCTGTAAGGGCCCAATAGTAAGGACGCCGAAACACATCCTGGAAACCTTTAAACCTGTAGCTCCAAATTGCCTGTATTCCATTAAACCACCCTAAAATCTTTTCACTCTAGTATAGACGGCTTGTGCCTGGTTTAAAACTGCACAAATTATAAGGGCGGCACAGCCACCCTTTTTTATTTTTGTAAGTACTGCTTGACCACTTCTTCTATTAATTCGTCTCTCTCTATCTTTCTAATCATGCTTCTGGCATTGTTATGGCTGGTTATATACGCGGGATCACCCGATAACAGGTAACCAACAATCTGGTTGATGGGGTTATAACCTTTTTCCTTAAGAGCGTCATATACTTTAAAAAGAGTGTTTTTTACCTCATTGCATTCCTCGGCTTTCACCTCAAACATCATTGTTTCTTCAAAATTACTGTTCATATCGGTTCCCTCCCTAGCCACTGATAGTACTAGTATTCTCCGTTTTTTGTCTTATTCCTCTTGTCTGGGAAAAATTTTATAAAGCACTTAGCAGCTAAGATACCGAACTTTCTGAAATATCCAAAATATACGAGAAATCCAGAGTATTATTATGATAGCGTACATCCGGGGATAAAATATGAGTTCATTAACCTTCAACGCTTTCTAATTGACTAAATAAAGCTAAAACGGCCGTATACATTTACAGAAAAAAGGAGTAGTATTGTTATGGATAAAAGTTATAAACTGCTTAAAGCGCTGAATTCCCGCAAGAAACGGGGGACCCATCCACTAATGGGGTGAATCTCTTACCGAGTAGGGTTACTCTTTCGGCCCGAACCCGTCAGCTAACCTCGTAAGCGTTGAAAGGGAGGCACGATTTGATATGCAGTATATTTCTGTCTATCATCAACTCCCAGGATAACTCCTGGTTTTTTTATTATAAGCCATCCCCGTCTGGAGGGTAGTTACTGTGAAATCATCTGGACAACTTGAAACCGAAATCAGCGGCGCATTTAACAAGCTGCAGAAGGACCTTACCGGGCGGGGCCCGGAGGATACCAGGACCTATATTATAAACGACATGATTATCGTGAGGCTGAAAGGTGTTCTGACAACCGAAGAGAAACATCTGGCTGAAACGGAAAACGGGAAAAAACTGGTGAAACAGCTTCGCCTGGAACTCAGAGAAAGCCATAAGCAGCAGTTTAACAAAATCATCGAGGAACTGACGGGCTGCAAAATAGTTAGCGGACACAGTGACATCAGTACCAAGACAGGCGAAAGGGTAGAAATATTCATTGTGGACCGGAACCTATCCGACAATTTAAACTGACCCGATTTATGCGAAGATGATTCGGCAGATTAAGGCAGGAGCAGAAGATGCTTTGGCCAAAATAGGCCGGTACTTTACAGCACAAGGACTGCGAGTCCCGCTGAAGGTGCCGGTTTTTTGTTTTTAAGGCAATTAAATAAATCTAATTTTTCGAGGTGATAATAAACCGTGGTATCCCAGATGTTAGCCATTCGCGGAGATAAACTCGTTTTCTCCAACGGTATCCTCACCCTGGGCTTTTTTTCCTCGGTACTGGTAATCATTTTCGGAGGCTCAACCCACGCCTTGATTCCTTTAGCAGTGTCCCCTACCACTTAATTCATTAAACCAACCGTTAGAAATCTCCGGCAGTCACCGGGGATTTTTTTATGGAATTGAGATTTTAGTTGTGATACAATGGTAATAGACGGAAATGGTTTTTCCAAATTCTTAGGAGTGAGGCGCATGAGTTGGCTTTCCGACAAGAATTTGGGTGTGTTTGATGCCACCGATTTAGTTGTCATCTGTTCTGCCATCAATAAGTATTTCCCCGGTGTAACAAGATTCAATGTTTTTACCCCTTATTTCATTTCAAGCCATCACCCGTACTTTTCATGGGAAATAGCAGCCAAAATTAATGGTATTACCGGCCAGCCTTACATGAGAATTTGCCACGTGATGGTCGAGCCAGCCGCAAGAGGAAAGGGATTTGGCACGAAAATTGTGGGTAACCTGTTGCATCACTTTACACGGCACCGGTTCAGTTATTACGAGCTCGTGGCCAAGAACGATCGGTGTGCAAGATTTTGGCACAGGTAGGGATTTAAAGACACAGGCCCGTCCATGCAGTATTTGCGCAAGCCTTTGTGCCAGGCCGGAGTGAAATAGCTGGAGTCTTTATTAACCGAATATCCCCGGGATCCGTGATTTGCCTCAGTGTTGCCCTCAGAAGCAGGTTTTTTAAAACCATTTTGAAGGAGGGGTTACTATGGCACATGGATATTGCAGCGCAATCGGTTATTTTTTCGGCAGGCTCAGTCGCCCAAGTGAACTAACTATTGCTTTCCTGGGCGAGAATGAAGATTTGGTAATAGGTTTGGCCTCAATTCTATCGGAAATAGGCCCCGAGAATTTACAGGTAATTTTTAAGTTGTTACCGAGTGGGATTGCGGAAATCACTGTTTTTGACAGGCGTGACCCCGAGAATTTTTCTGATACCCGGAAGAGACCGGTTGAACACGTGGCCAGGTTTCTATACGATTTACAGGAAGACAAGAAATTCGTCATCACCGTCGGTGACCTGAATTTAAACATGGACTACGAAGTCCTCAGGCTTGAACTCGCTAACGTAGAATGGGTAACCGAATACGTTCACTGAAATATGAAAGAGGCTGTGCAAAAAGACAGCCTCTTTGCTTTGGGCCTTAGGGCAAGGAAAATGCAGGAATGCTCCGAGCGGCAACAACGCCGTTGGCTAACCGTCCCGCTTCGCGGGATGGTTGCCTTGGCGTCAGACCGCTCTCCGGAATACACCTGCATTTTCTTTTTTTTGTGGGCACCAAAGAGGCTGCCTGTTTTGCTGTAAGGATAGGGTAAAACATTGAGAAAAAACACGTTTAGGAAAAGCCCCGCAATTGCGGGGCACAAATTCTGGAATTTTACTTTAGCTGAGATTCGATAACTTCATAAGCCTTATCAAGGGCTTCCGTGATTTTACCGGGGTCCTTGCCACCGGCCTGGGCCATATCAGGGCGACCGCCTCCGCCGCCTCCGGCGGCTTTGGCGACTTCCCGGATGATATTGCCGGCGTGAACACCTTGTTCTAATATATCTTTGGTGGCCATGGCCACAAAATTGACTTTGCCTTCATTGACGGCACCTAAAACCACTACCCCGGATCCCAGTTTGTCCCGGAACATGTCACCCATGTTCCTGAGAGCATCCATATCAGGGGCATTGACTTGGGCAGCCAGCGCTTTTACCCCTTTGATTTCCCTGACCTGGTCTATGACCCCCTCGGATTCATACCTGGCAAGCTTGGCCTGAAGGGCTTCAAGTTCCTTCTCTTTATCTTTCAGTTCCCTGATAACTCCCTCAGCCCGCCTGGCCAACTCCTGGGGCGTCGTTTTTAGAGCGGCGCTTGCTTCCGCCAGTAAAGCCTCTTTTTCTTCAATGTACCTGATGACACCTTCCCCTGTAACAGCTTCAATCCGGCGCAGGCCGGCCCCAATGCCGCTCTCCGCCAGAATTTTGAATATCCCAGCTTCAGCAGTGGCCCTTAGATGGGTGCCTCCACAAAGCTCTGTGCTGTAGTCACCCATTTTGACGACCCGGACTTCATCCCCGTATTTTTCACCGAAAAGCGCCGTGGCCCCCGATTTTCTGGCCTCCTCCAGGGTGCTGACCGTGGTCTCAATGCTGAGGTTGTCCATTATCATTTCATTTACCCTGGTTTCGATTTTCTTTAACTCTTCAGATGTAATGGGCTGGAAGTGGGTGAAATCAAACCTGAGCCTGTCGGGTTCCACCAGGGACCCGGCCTGGTTGACATGCCCGCCCAAAATCTCCTTTAAGGCCTTATGTAAAAGGTGGGTTGAAGAGTGGTTGCGGGCAATACGTTTTCGGCGGTCCCCGTCAACCTGGGTTTCGACGAAATCGCCAAAAGAGATACTCCCTTTGACTACTTCACCCAAGTGGATAAAAAGGCCGTTAAAGGCTTTTTTGGTATCCACCACCTGTACTTCGACAGACCCTCTGTAGATGCGGCCGGTGTCGCCCACCTGGCCCCCGCTTTCTCCGTAGAAAGGAGTCTTATCCAGGATTATTTCCACCTTTTGCCCGGCGTTAGCCTGGTAGGTAACTTCCCTGTCTACAATCAGACCTACAACATTGGCCTTGGCAGATGTCTGGCCGTAACCGATAAATTCGGTGGCCCCCATCTTTCGGCCGATTTCCGCGTATATTTCCTGGCCGGCAAGCATGCCGGTGTCGTGGCGGGCGGCCCTGGCCCTGTCCCGCTGTTCCTGCATAGCTATTTCAAACCCGGCCCGGTCAACTGCCAGGCCATTTTCTTCCCCGATATCCTCTGTCAGGTCAAGGGGAAAGCCATAAGTGTCATAAAGGACAAAGGCCTCCTGTCCGCTGATGCAGTTCCCACCGGCGGACTTAATCCGGGAAATCATATCCCCGGCTATCCTCATACCGTCGTGAAGAGTTTCATGGAACCTCTCTTCTTCACTCCTGATTACCTGCCTGACATAATCCTGTTTTTCCACGACTTCCGGGTAAGCCCGGCCCATCAGGTCCCCTACAACGGAAACCAGTTCGAACAGAAACGGGCGTTCAATACCCAGGGCTTTGCCAAATCTCACGGCCCGCCGGAGAATCCGGCGCAGGACGTATCCCCTGCCTTCATTGCTGGGCTGCACACCGTCAGATATGAGGAAGGTACATGCCCTGGCATGGTCTGCGATTACCCGGAAAGGGAATCCGGCCTCATCCCGTGAGTAGTCCTTGCCACATACTTTTTCCACCGCATTGATGATGCCCTTCAATAAATCAGTGTCATAATTGGAACCGACCTGTTGAATTACCGAGGTTATCCGCTCCAAACCCATTCCCGTGTCGATACTTGGTTTCGGCAGAGGGGTCATTGTCCCGTTTTCATCACGGTTGTACTGCATAAAAACCAGGTTCCAAATCTCCAGCCAGCGGTCACAGTCACACTTGCCAAGGAAGCATTCGGGCTCGTCACATTTGAATTCCTCACCGCGGTCATATATTACTTCACTGCAAGGGCCGCACGGCCCGGTGTCTCCCATCGCCCAGAAGTTGTCTTTCTCGCCAAGGCGGACGATTCTATCCGCCGGCACTCCGGTTACCTCCTGCCACAGTTGGAAGGCTTCTTCATCATCCTTGTAAATTGTAGGGTACAGTTTCTGTTCCGGCAGCCCCATCACCTCAGTCAAAAATTCCCAGGCGTAACCGATGGCTTGTTTTTTGAAGTAGTCGCCAAAGGAAAAGTTGCCCAGCATTTCAAAAAAAGTATGGTGTCTGGCCGTACGGCCTACGGTTTCCAGGTCGTTATGCTTGCCCCCGGCCCGCACACACTTTTGGGAGGTAGTGGCCCTGCTATAAGGACGCTTGTCCAGACCCAGGAACACATCTTTAAACTGGTTCATCCCGGCATTGGTAAAGAGCAGCGTAGGATCCTCGTGAGGTACCAGGGACGAACTGGCTACAATGGCGTGGCCTTTACTCTCAAAGTATTTTAAGAACTTGTCGCGTATTTCGTTTCCGGTCAACCTTTATTCCCTCCTATTTTGTATTCAAATAAAAAAGCCTTCGCCCGAAGTGAAATCTCACTCCAGGGACGAAAGGCTGTCTTTCGTAATACAAGGCCTCGCAGCTCAAAGGGCCCACTCTCTGAAGTACCTAGACTCGGTTAAAATTATACCTAAAAGGGCTATTGTTGTCAACGCCGGACACTGCTTGTTCTCACTTTTCATCAACTAATTTTAGGTATAGATAGCGCAAAATTACCTTAATGCTTGCAGCCACCGGCACCGCCAGCAAAATCCCCAGAAAACCGTATAGTTCTCCTCCGGCCATAATGGCGAAAATTACTGCCAGGGGGTGAAGGCCCATGCTTTTACCGAGGATTTTCGGTGAAATGACGGCATTTTCAAGCTGTTGAACTATCAAAATTACGAGCACGGCGTAAAAGGCTGTCCTGCGGGAAATCAGCAGGGCCAGGGAAACGGCCGGTACGGCTGCTATAAAGGGTCCCAGGTAGGGGACCAGTTCCGCCACGCCAGCTATGAGCCCGATAATAAGGGCAAAATCCAGGCCAATAATATACATACCCACCCCGGTAAGCACACCGATAATGACACAAATCAGCAGGTGCCCCCGCAAAAACCCGCTGATTATCTCATTGATGTCCCTTCCGATGGCCAATACGTCACTGCGGTACCGGCGCGGCACGGTAAGGGTAAAGGAATTTTTGATATGTTCGATGTCTTTTAACATATAAAAGGCAAAAATCGGGGCAATGACAAGGCCCAGCAGGTAGGAAAACATGTGGACAAGGGATGCGGTGCCTGCCCTGGCAGTGTTTAGCAGCACTTCTTCGATGTGCTCGACCCATTCATCAATGACCTGCTTGATTCCTTCGGGAAGGGCGAATTTACTGTACTTATTCCCGGCATGGGCAATGATACCCTGAACCTCGGCCGTCAGCCTAGGGATAGCCCGCCCGAGTCTGTTCAACTCTTCAATAATATGGGGCACCCCAAACATTATGAGCAGCGCGGAAAGCACAAAAACGGCCATATATACCAAAAGAATGGCCCAGGTTTTGGGTACCTTTTTTCGTTCAAAGAACTGTACCAGGGGACTTAATAGATAAGCTATAAAAAACGCAAAGATGAATGGAACTAAAATGATCCTTACCTTATATAAAAAGTATAAGCCGGCAATTGATACCACCAAGAGGAACAATCGCCGGTAGAGTGTTATGGTCCTTATCCTGTCCATAGGATTTATTTCATCCAGTCTTCAGCCATTGTTTTGACTCCTTTGATAACCCTGCGGGCCCTGTTCTTAACCTGCCTGGTGTCCTGGACCATTTCCTTTTTGTATTGGGGCGTCATAAACATTGTCACTACTGCACCGATAAGGCCGCCTGCAAGCAATCCGTTGAAAAAGCCCTTACGCAATCTTGTCACCCCCTTTTTTCCTTTTTGTCAGATTTCCTCGTGACTACCGAAGGCCATTAGGGTACCGTCTTCGGCAACCTCAAAAACGCTGACCTCATCTCTGTGTTTTTTGTACTCCACACAGCAATCCCAACAATAGTACTGGTCAACCCCAACCTTTCCGGTAGCCTTGCTACCGCAAACCGGGCAGTTCATAACGATTCCCCTTTCAAATTTGTATCAAATTCTATCCCCGTCAAGGCCACAACTCTGTCAGAGTTGATACTGATTCCTTTGTTAGGGATAGTAATTCTCCCATCAAGCAGGTCCTGGATGACGCCGTCAGAAATCTCGTAACCGGTGATTTCTCCAGTCTCTTCGTCAACGACCAAATCCTGTATTACCCCGATCAACTGGCCGTCGTCATACTGAATAGGCAGGCCCCGGATATCTTCTTTTTTGTCTAGCGCTTCTTTCAGTTCAGGAATGGTGCTTAATTTTCTGATAACTGATTCATCCTGAACTACCAGACAATCGTTTTCTCGTTTTATCAACTCGCTGTGCAAAAAACCTTTGCCGTCCCGGAGCCAACCCCCGGCTTCAACAAGGTAACCCAGGACTTTATTTGCTGTAGGATCGTAAATCAGGTCTTTAATTTCGCCGATTTGTTTCCTTTCATCCCGGGTAACTACCGGTAGGCTGAGTATCTCTCTTCCTTTCGGCATCCCGCGCTACCTCCATGGCCTGGCTTTGGATTCCGGTCTGTAACGTCTGCTGCCGTGTTTTAGTTTTTTTAAAAACACGAACAGGATGCCGCCCCAGATAAAGTATGAAGACCATGGCAGCAATACTGCCAGGACGGTGCCTGTAACAGCCGCTGTTTCCTCTATCCCGGCAGCCAGTCCAGCACGCCCGCCAAAATTATCTTGTCCGTAGAATAACCTGAGCTTAACCATGGTTAAATGTGACAAAACCGCTGCCACTGCTCCGAAAAGAAGTCCACCGAAGGTACCGAACCATCCAAAGATGCCGGCAAAAACTATGGCCCCGCCCAAAGCCCGCAAACCGAGGGTTATCATGAGCCGGTTATTTGATAAATCACTGGCCGGTCCGGCAATTAACTCAAAACCGGCAAGCCCTGTCAGAAGCAATAAAACCGGTACTGAGGCTAATATTTTGAAAGACGGCCGGTAGGATAGGGTATCAGAAAACCTTGTCAGCAAACCAATCATAATCAAGGGAAGGTAGGTTCTCACGCCTGCCACTCCCGCCAAACCCAGACCTAACCCGAACTGCATCACAGTGGGCATACCGGACACCACCTTTCAAAGGTCTTTACTATTATGACCAAGAACGGCAAAAAAAATGCGGTTGTGAAAAGACAGCCTTTTTGTGCATGCAGTCGGGAAATGGCAGGTATATTCCTTCGAGCGGCTACAACTCAGCCAGCTAGCCAATCGCGCTTACGCGCTCTTGGGCTGGCGGACGTCAGACTCGCCCTGCGGAACACACCTGCCATTTCCCTGTGAATCCAAAAGAGGCAGTCTTTTTTACCTATAACCATAAAAAAGGACCGCGCAAGCAGTACCTCTTTGCCGTTATTGGCCATAATACACTGCTGGCCATAAAATAAGGAAGGTTTGCGGAGAAATCCGCAAACCAACAGATTGCTGACAAAGTCAAAGGCTTTTCAATTTATTTGACTGTCTCGAAGGGATGTAATACTCATGATTCCGATTGAGAGATTTGGTTTTTAACATAAGTTTACCAATATCCATCGGAGAACTAAAACTAATAACTTCAACAGCTAAATACCTCGCAGGATTTTAAGTCCTGTGCGTCTGCCAGTTCCGCCACAATCCAGTCATGACGCGGATTTCCGCTTCGTGATTTATTTCAGACACGCAGGACTCATCGTAATTTACAGCTACTTGAAAACGAATCCTGTGTGTCTAATGTACCATAAAAAAAGTGGCAGTTCAATACTGTTTTAGGAGGTAATTTCCTCCTTTCTTTAATGTTAAACAATATTTAAAGTAAGTTCTGCTAATAAAATGTCATTTCCATCAAACACTTTTAAAATACCTTTGCTGATGTTTAAACCATCTTCAAGATTGATATATTTTCTATATTTCTCGTTATTCAAGGTCTTTGCAAGATAAGGAGACAATCCTTCTCTAACCAGCTCAATTTCATAAATATTGGAGGTTTTGTATTTAATACGATTATAAAGATTTGAAGAAATTATATTCTGATTTAACTCAAATAGTGTTTCAATAAATGGCACTATTGAAAAAGATATAAAATCCTCCTCGATTTTAATTTTTACTATGCAAATATTATATAGATTTTTTTTGTTTTTATCATTTTTTACCCATACCTTCTTTAACCTAACAAGTTTCCCGTCTTTATTCTTTTTTAACCGGCTCAACTCATCTTCTCTGATAACCAATTTACCATTATCTATTTCCGCACATATTTCTCCTCTACTTCCTCCAACATATATCAATTCGTTATCATTATTAATATAATACCCAGACATTCTACCTGCCTTTTCCTTAATGCTTTTTTCTTCAATCAACCAAGATATAAGCATCGAATAAAAACTTTGTGCTTTCTCATAGGATAAACGTGTTAAAACAATATCATCCCCGTCTTTTAAATTAAAAACATATGATATACAGCCTAATAGTTCTTTTATATCATCTATAGACCTGTCGTAAAACTCCGCAACTCTTTTTTCAATACCATTTTTTTGGTCGTCATTCAAAATTACGTCGTTCATTAAGCAAAGTTTAATAAACTCGTTATCATCTTTTGTATGGGGCTCCTCATTAAATATTTCTTTGACATCAATTTCTTTATCAATCAGATTAATTTTAGTTATACTGTTAATAAAATCCTCTTTAGTATCTTTCTTTTCACTATTAAAATCTGTTAGATATCTATTTTCGATATCGTCTTTTAGCTTTTTGTTGTAACAAGGATTAATAATGTCATTTTTAACCCTTGTTTTCTTGTAATCGGTATTAGCTATAAAATGAATATCGCAAACCAATTTAGAAATATCTTTGCTTTTCACTATATCCGCAATTCTATTTATTCGACCTCTTAAGTTAATAAAATCTATAGGTTTCATTATAGAATTGCCTATTTTATAATCACAAATAAACAAATTGTCACTCGGAGTATTCACTCCTTCAAGTATAGATGAATTTGTAACAACAAATTTGATTGCAGGCGATTGACGATATAACTCCAACAAGTAAAATCGCACTATTTCGGGCATCTGCGAGTGAATATAAATTACTCCAGATTTAAGCGTATCAACAATATAATAATCTTCGCCGACAAAATCCTTAACCTCGTGAAGCCCGACCGTGTTGATTTCTCCAATTCTTTTTGAAAACTCCAATGCAAAGCTTTCAATTTTAATGGGACGGTTTAAAAAAACAATGTTTTTGTTTTTGCTGTTACTCATAATATAGTCGAATTCATCAATGTAGCCTTCATCAACAATGTAGTTTTTGTCCACTCTAACAGTATTGGGAATAAATACTTTCTTTGTTCCGTCATAAAAGTAGTAACTATAGGTTTTTAAGTCTCTTATATTTTCAACAGCTTTTATATCTTCTTCATATAAGCCCTTAATTCTTATAGAATTTGCATTATTAAGAACTGGGGAGTAGTACTTCACAGAGACGTTATATTTTTTCTTTAATAAAAAAATTACTTCCGATAACTTGTATGACCTTTTTTCTCCATTTAACAATTTATGGGCTTCATCGATAAATAAGTCAGAAACGTTTTTAAGTTCGCCATTCTTAATTATCTGATAACATCTCTCTTGAGTAAGAACATAAATGTTTTTCACGTTTGTACTTGGTTTAATATCACGATGTGTAATCACTTTTATTTGTTGCTCGTTTTTCTTCGCATAACTTAATATATCTATCTTTATTTGATTTAAGAGCGCCACCAATGGAACAATAATAATTACATCCCTTTCAGCATTAAAAGCACTTTCAATCATTAGGTCAGTTTTACCAAAGGATGTAGGTGCTACCAACGAATAATCGGATTTTTCATTTATTAATCTGTATACTATCATTTGTCCCGAAGTTAGCAGCTTATCTTTATATGTGTTATTTTGCAAATAAAAATTTGCCAGCAGATTTTCAATTTCGCTATCGCATTCAAAACCTTTGTCGTATATAATTCTTAAAACCGGTGTATAACCAAAAATCACAGAAAAA
>JAJZQD010000135.1 GCA_021847735.1 Bacillota bacterium
CAGGACACTGTCGATCAACGAACCAAGGTCAAAATCAGCTTTTTCTAATTTAAAATATCCCGATTCAATCTGGGACAAATCCAGCAGGTCTCGAACCAGCCTGTTCATTTTAGCCGTTTCGTCCATGATCACATCACAATAATAATCCTTGTCTTCCTCATTCTCATTAATATTTAATTTTAGTCCTTCCGCATATCCCTGGATTAAAGCAATGGGTGTCTTCAATTCATGGGATACGTTGGAGACAAACTCCTTCCGCATTTTATCGATCCTGCGTTCCCGTTCAATGTCTTCCTTCAATTTGCTGTTTGCTTCTGTCAGCTCGGAAATTGCTTTGTCCAGTTGATCAGACAGGGAGTTGATACTGCTCCCCAACTGGCCGACCTCATCATCGTCCTGAACCGGGTACTTCTTGCTGAAATCCAGTTTTGTCATTCGCCTGGCAATGTCATTTAAGGCCAGAATCGGTTTGGTGAACCTGTTGGAAAGCCAGTAGACAGCGATGCCTCCCAGAAAAATAGTGATAATCCCCATAAACAGGGAAAACCTGTTGGCAATCGCGGTACTCTCGTTAATCGCGGCTATTGGCGAGCTTAGAATAAGGGTGTCATCGTTATTTAACCTGGAAGCCAGCACCAGGAAATTCGTTCTCAGCCTGGGGTCCATAACCACATCAATAAAATACTCCCCTTTGGTCAACTCCAAAAGTTTTGTCTGCAGCGGGTGGAGCAGTGGTGAATCACCGCGCCTTCGCCTGAATTCTTCGGGAATTCTTGACGGGGGGTATTTTAAACTCAGATCCGGGTCCAAAATATTTATGCTTATGCTGCCGTTACGCTCAATGTTTTCCAAGGCGAGGGAAATTGCTTCAGGGTCGCCTCTGTAGATTTGTTCGATGGCATTTTTGCTCTCTACCAGCGCCGCCCTTTTCTGATAAATGTAATATCGGCCAAGATAGCGGGAATTTAGCAGCCAGGAAGACGCCACAAAGAAAATAATCAGGCAGCTCATGCCGATAAACAGCTTTGTCCGGATAGAAAATTTCATTTAACCACCTCAAATCTATAACCCAGACCCCGCACAGTCTGGATCAGCTCACTTTTATCTCTCAGCTTAAGTCTGAGCTTCTTGACATGAGTATCCACTGTCCTGACATCACCAAAATAATCGTATTTCCAAACCGCGTTTAAGATTTGATCTCTGCTCAGAGCCCGCCCCGGATTCTCAGCCAAATAAAACAGCAGCTCATATTCCTTAGGGGTCAGGTCTATTCTGATCCCGTCCACATAGACATACCTGCCCTGGTCATCAATCTCAAGTCCGTCAAAAGACTTAACGTCCCTGTTATTGACCAATCGCTTAAGCAGAGCCTGAACCCTTGCCGCCAGTATTTTGAGGCTAAAGGGTTTGGCGATATACTCGTCCGCCCCGAGGTCAAACCCAAAAAGCTCATCCGATTCCTCCCCTCTGGCAGTTAGCATAATCACCGGAACCTGGGATGACTTCCTGATTTCCCGGCATACTGTCCACCCGTCATATCCGGGCATCATCACATCCAGGATCACCAGACTGATTTCCCCGGTGTTATGAAACAGCTCCAGCGCCTGCTGCCCGTCCGCAGCTTCAATTACTGAATATCCTTCTTTTTTCAGAAAGTCTCCCACCAGTTTTCTCATCCTGGTTTCGTCATCAGCAATCAATATCGTAGTGGAACCCATTATTTCCATCTCCCAAATAAAATTGTCTGTCTTATAGTTTATACAAAAACCTGTTTAAAGAAAAGGCAACTTTTCGTTTCACAGGGAAAAAGCTCCATAATGTAAAAACATTTATGGAGCAAAAATTAAGGCATTTGTTTTATTTTACACCCTGCTTACGGTCTTGGTGGGAAAACAGCTCCTGGCCGATGGCTTTGGCCTGGTCCTGACTGATTACACCGTCTTGCACCAGTTGTTCTAAGGGTTTTTTAATCTTAGCTTTGTTATCCTTCATATATTGGCGGCGTTCTTCTTTGGTCATGCCTTTCATTTTCCCAAACAGAGCCTTACGTTCTTTTTGCGTTTCTTCGAACTGCTTCTTAATTTTATCAGACTGGGGCTGGTTTATGGTTCCCTGGTCAACGAGAGCCTTCAAACCGGCCTTAATTCGCTGCTGCTTTTGGGCCCTTGCCCAGCCATCGGTCTGAGTAACCGCTTGGCCCGACGCTGAAATTTTACCGGGACTGTTATTGCCCGAATTATCCGCGGCATAAACAATTCCACCTGACAGCAGCATCCCGCCGATCAAAACCCCACTGATTGTTTTGGCTATTGTTTTTCTTTGGTCCATAGACCAATCTCCTTTCACTTTTGATCTGATTTGATTCGACGGCTTTAGTATATGCGGAGATTGTGACCGTTTTGTGAACATTTGATGAAAATTTATTGCCCGCAGCGGGTGCCGGTGGCAAAACAGCTGCTGCAAAAATCAAAATCCAGGGTAAAGCTGGCGCCTACCACATCCCTTAAACTGTAAGGAAGTTTGGCCTCGGGTACGTCCACCAGCACTGGACATGGATAAGTCCCGTTTTTGCTGATGGCAATACCGTAGCTGCATTGCACCGCAGTCATTCCGCTGCTGATCCGGTCAGTGCTTACAACCGGATAGTCCACCTCACCAGTGAATCTACCCTTGCCGTATGCAGCGATAATTTTCAGCCCGGCGATTTCCAAACCATGTTCCCTTCCCAGCCGGCTCCTGAAATCCTCTTCCAACTGCGTGGTCCCAGAGCAGTCCAGGCTGCCGCCTGATTTGTTCACATAAGCAATCCATGGCCGGATGCCCTGCTCATTCAGGTTCTTAATCCCCTGCAGGGCTCTCACGAAGCTGCCGGTGCCACGGTAGTCATCATTATTCTCCCGGGTATAACATTCCAAGCTGATGCGCAGGGTTAAACCCTGAGAAGTAAATTTTTTGAAATAACCCGCCAGCTCAGTACCTATGAGGGTACCGTTGGTCAGTATGGTCAGCGGCAGCACCGTATCCAGGGAGTAATACCAGCTTAGGAAATCCCTCAGACCGCTCCATAACAAAGGCTCTCCGCCGGTTAAGTATACCGCTTTCACTCCCCGGCTGATGGCTGTTGTAACATAGTCCCGGCACTCCTCAAAAGTCAACTCGCCGGGACCTTCTTTTCCCGGCGAGCAGCTGAACAGGCAGTGCCGGCAGTGGAGGTTGCAGCGGTACAGCACATGCAGCCATAATTCATCCAGCGCTCGGCAGGTAACAACTTTATTGGCAGTATATTTGGGGTTCACTAAACTCACCTTTTTCCATTAAAAATATCAGGCCGCCGGCAAAATTTATGACGGTAACAATAACAAAAAAGAGCATGGACAGGGTAACCGCCTGAGCAGCAGAAAGACCCAACGGTCCGAACAAAAGGATGTACGCCCCTTCTCTGATACCCAAACCGTTAATGGAAACCGGTATCATGGAGACCGCGGATATTATCGGCACCATCAGCGTGCAGTGCCACAGGCTAACATGGCTAATATTCATCGCTCTCAACAGGCAAAAATTAATTAACACAATGCTCATCTGAAATAACACGGAAAAGAATATTACCTTGATTACTGCCACCGG
>JAJZQD010000136.1 GCA_021847735.1 Bacillota bacterium
GCCGCCCATAACCTGCATCCCGTTTCTGGTCGCCTTGACCAGTGCTTCTGAACCGTAAAGCTTAGCCATAGCCAATTCCCTCATACAAGGCTTTCCTTTTGTGAGCATATCTGCTACCCGATAAGTTAGCAGCCTGGTTATGTCTACATCCATTTGCATTTCAGCCAGTATATGTCCAATTGCCTGAAAATTGCCGACCGGTTGACCAAACTGTTCACGCTGCTTGGCATATTCAACAGCATAGTCGACTACCGTCTCCATCATCCCCAGGTAAGTGGAGCAGGTGAACATGCGCTCCCATTCCAAACCTGACATCAGAACCTTCCACCCCTGGTTAAGTCCTCCTACCAGATTCTCTTCCGGTACAAAGACATTATCCAGAAAAATCTCATAGGTTCCCGACATATGTCTCCCCAGGGTACTCATCTTCCTGATCTGCACACCTTCACTGTTGGAAGGAACTAAAAGCATACTGATTCCATGGTGCCTTTTAGCCACGTTTTTTTCCGTGCGTACCGCTAATAACATGATGTTATTGTCGAGTCCCGCACCCGAGGAAAATACCTTTGAACCGTTAACAATAAAACCTTTGTCAACCTTTTTCGCCTCGGTTTTCAAAGCAGCTACATCAGAACCGGCGTTTGGTTCTGTAATCGAAATGCTGAACCGGATTTTATGCTCGGCAATCTTGGGTAGGTAGTATTTCTTTTGTTCTTCTGTACCATTATGGAGCAAGCTCAGCCCACAAAACACCGGCATCCCGTAACCTGCGGCAATATCTATGGAATAACGTCCAAGCTCTTCCGCAATAATAGCAAACTCGACAGGCCCGCAGCCTAATCCATCATACTCTTCGGGAAAAGGCAGGGAAAACCAGCCAAGTTCCGCCATCTTGTCGAAGAGTTCATAAGGGAATATCCCCGATTCTTCCATCTTCCCGACCCCATCAAGCGGACACTCTTTCTCCATAAAGCGCCTGACGGTATCTCTTAACATTTCTTGTTCTTCAGTAAAACTAAAATCCACTATAATCGCTCCCCCTAACTCCTTTGAATGAGAAGCTGCCCGGCATTATCCGGAACAAGTCTGTCTACCCGACTTCCTGTAGAACCCGCTTTAACACCTTGCCTACATCACTCTTGGGCAGCTCCTTGATAAAGCTTATCGCTCTTACAGCTTTGTAGTGGGCAATTTTACTGCGGCAAAATTCTATAAGTTCCTGGGCCAGCTTATCCTGGTCCTGAACTTCAGTTTTCAAAACCACAAAGGCCTTGGGTATTTCGACTAAACGCTCGTCGGGAACTCCAACAACCGCAACATCAAGTACGTTGGGATGCTCTCTGAGAACTTCTTCGAGCTCCCCTGGCAATACCTGAAAGCCTCCACACTTGATCATATCCCTGGCCCGGCCAACTACGAAAAGACAATCATCTTCGTCAAGATAGCCCAGGTCAGAAGTGGTCACCAGCCCATCGTCATTCATAACTTTTTCTTTCACGGAATCCTTGCCGGCATATCCCTGCATGGCTCCTTTTGTTTTAACCCAGATTTGGCCGTTCTCACCTCGCGGCACTTCTTGGCCTTCCTCATCACAGATTAAGACCTGTACGTTATCATATACCCGACCCACGGCACCCGGTTTCCATCGTCCCTCCCGGATATCACGCGCGGTCCAGCCTGCGACATGCCCTGCTTCAGTTGAACCATAGTTTTGAATAATAGGAACTTTGTACCGCTGTTCAAACCGCATTTTGAGGTTGAGGTTCAGTTCCTGCCCTGTACTCGTCAGGGATTTAACTGAACTTAAGTCGGCCTCACCGGGATAGTTCACCAGCATCTGAATCATTGTCGGCATTAAAGCCAGGGCATTCGGCCGATATTTAGCAACAAACCGCACCATTTTCTCGGCGTCAAATTTTTGCATCAAAATTATCGAACGTCCCACATTGAACGCAAACCACATGGACGACAGACCGCCTAAATGAAACAATGGCATGGCGACAATGTTCGGTGGCGTATCAGGTTTGGCGATAGGATACGGCCCGGGTTTGCCCTTGGATACAGCCGTAAGATTGGAAAAGGTCGCATACTGCGCATTATGGGTGATTACTGCTGCTCGGGCTTCACCGGAAGTACCACCTGTGAACACCATCAGACCGATATCTTCATCGGCAGGATTAAAGGATGGACATTCAGAGGGAAATCCTGCAAACAAATTATTATCATAAATTATTACTTTTAAGTTCTTGTCAAGTGCCTTTATCCGCTCCGACTGGGCTTTATCGGTAATTACAACCTTGGCTTCTGTCGACTTCAGAGCGTGCTTCAACTCTGTATCCTTGTATAGGTAATTTGTAGGCACCGCAACAGCGCCAACTTTCCAGGCACCAAAGAGGGTTGCCAGCAGCTCCGGGGAACTCGGTAAAAAGACGCCTAACCGTACCCCTTTGCCGGCACCGATACTCTTTAGAAAATTACCTACTCGGCTTGCCATCTGGTCAAGCTCTAAAAATGTAAAGGTCTTATCGTTAAAGATTACACCAATTCTATCTGGACTTTCCTTTGCGCGGCGTTCCATATCATACGCCAGATTCATGCCGAGACACCTCCCATATCAAGCCTGACCAGGTGGGGGAACATTAGGACTTATTGCGATTGCCTAATGTCCTACCCGGTTACCTGCTTATCTTAAAACTATTAATCAGTTCCCTTGCTAATATTTAAAGTTAACTCCACTGCATTTCTGCAGTTGCCTACTGCGCATTTGCCGGAGATGCTCTGAGTAACTTATTTAGACAACTAATTGTATTTGTACCTCGTTTATTTCAGCCTGCCACCCATCCGGAAATAAGGTGCCACCTGCTGATCCCTATCATGTAAGGCTTTACTTAATCCCTTGTTACGCCGTTCCTTTAAGAAATTGTACTCGCCTGGCTCCAAAGACAAGTTCGTGCACCAGCCATGTCCGGCCCAGCCGGTCATGGCGCCTATACTTTTGCCCCTTGCTTCCATCATCATTTGGATATTGGCTTTACCCATCATGATTCCGTCTAAGGGCATAAACGAAATAGCCTGACAATAATCATCAACCCACTGCTGCAGATCTTCACGTGGCACTACCTTGGCCACAAAACCACACTGATAAGCTTCTTCGGCTGTCAGTGCCCGCATAGTGAGCATTACTTCCTTCATCTTTTTGATACCAAGGTTCTCCATCCAATTGTACATATTCTGGGGTCCGCAACCGAGGTATCTAAAAGCCGGATGGCCAAACTGGGCGTCTTCGCTGGCAATAACGATGTCAGCGGCCAGTGCCAACTGCATATGAGCCCCGTAGCAGTAACTATGCACTTGACATACCGTTGCTTTTAAACATTCAGTTATCACCCGCTCGAATGCCCCGAAAACAATGTTCCGATCTGGTAACATCCGCTGCCTTTGGGTTGGGCGCCTCTGGGTTTCCTTAGATGTACCATCTTTATATCCAATATAGTGGCCAAGCTCTGAGGCATTTGCCCCTGTTCCAAAACATGGCCCAATGCCTTTATAAACAATTATCTTGACATCATTGTCGGCTTCCGCTCTCTTGGTCAAGTCCCCTACCAGTTCTAAACCGGCAGAT
>JAJZQD010000137.1 GCA_021847735.1 Bacillota bacterium
GCCCGTCTGACCGCAATCCTCAACGTACGGCCGTACGCGTGCAGCTCAGCCGTAGCCACGTGAGTGGCGTACGGATGAGGGTACCCATGAATCAGGAGGTCCGGGTGCGGTTGCGGTCAAACGGGCGCCTAGCCAGGCGGCATTTTCCCACCTCTGGGTCCCGGCTCGCCTCAGAAAGCACCTGTTCTCAGCTTTCGGCGCTAAGAACGGCGGTCTCGACAGTGCTAAAGTACATGTCCGCTTTTACCGCAAAAACGGTAAAGTCGGACCTTTATTTAATGTACTAAAGGCTGAGTTATTTAAGGAAATTCGACTCATGTTTACGACTTAGAGTTGTGATAACATTTGATTGACCGGAAAGCTCCGTAGGCTTCAAGGGGGAGAAACGCTACATAAATGCAGCACAATCCTCTAACAATGTTCGAACTACCCTGGCCTGGGAGGACCGCGATGAAAATAAAAGAGCTTATTAATGATAAAAGAAAAATACTAAAGTTCACAATAATATTCTCAGGGATTCTCATTGTGTTGGTGCTTTCGGCAATCGGAATTACCTGGGGGACTTCGCTTCCGAAATTTTGTGCAACTTGTCACATAATGAAGCCGGAGTTTGCCACCTGGCAGGCATCTGACCACAGCCAGGTTGATTGTACGACCTGCCATGTTGATCCCGGGCTGATAAGTGCCCTTAAACATAAGGTTGTTGCCACTAAGGAATTGTATCTGTATGTTACCAAGAAATATCAGCTGCCGATTCAGATGACTGAAGAGATACCCGACAGCCGATGCCTGCAGTGCCATTCTTTAAAACGCAAGGTTTCACCTTCGTATCCTGATCTCAACATTCCTCACCAACGCCATCATAATAAAGGAATTACCTGTGTTACCTGTCATAAAGGTGTTGCTCACGGACAATTGGCTTCCAGGGGTCTCACTACGGGAGGGGATTTGAATAAGTGGGATAAAGCCAAGGGACAGCAGGTGATGACTACCGAGTTTACCATTCCCAAAATGCAGCTATGTATGGATTGCCACCGCAGCAGGGGTGTCACCACATCCTGTGATGCCTGCCACAGCGGCAGTATGAAACCGGAGTCACATTTAGATAAAACCTTTAAAACAACCCATGGTGAATTAGCTAAAAAGAATATCAAATACTGCGCTTCCTGTCATGACTACATCAAGGCGCCGGGGGTTCAATCCCAGGACTTGCTGCAGCAGGAGCAGGAAGATCCGGTGCAAAAACTCCTGGACAGCATCCAGAGCGATTCCACCGGAACCAGTTATATAGATTATGCCAAAACCAACCAATTTTGCGTAGCCTGCCATAAGAAAAAGCCGCCGTCTCATAATGACAAATGGCCGTTTATACATGGCCAGGAGGCTGACAAGGATCAACAGAAATGTTTGGTCTGCCACAGCCCCAGAACTGATGTGTCAAACGGGGCTACTGCCCAGACCGCATGTTCCTCGTGTCACCCCAGTATCCATGAAAATGTTCCGTGGCGGGTATCACATCCGATAGAGATTCCGCCAAATTTGGGAATTCTCCCGGCCTTGTGTGTTCAGTGCCATGTAAAATCAATGTGCGTTAAATGCCATACAATTGACGACAGCAAGGCAGCAGCTACTACCGGTAAACAGCCGGGCCCGGGTGGCCAGCGCAATACCGGTTTGCCGGCATCTATGAGCAATATACCGTTGGGTGTCTACACACCTCTTCCGCCAGACCAACAAGAAAAGCTGAAACAAATGCAGTCTAAGACACACTTACAAAACAACGCACTTCAAAGGAGGACGACTGAATAATGAGTACTCTCGCACCAGATGCACGAATGAAGATTCCTTCCAGTGAAAAAACTTTTTCCCTGCTCCAAGCCATTGCCCTTGTTCTGATATCCGCTTTAATGTTTACGGGGGCAGGATACTTGATTGGCAAAACGTTTTTTTGGAAGACCCTGACTGAAACCCGTATTGACCAGCAGCTGAAGTATTACGAAGCTACAGTACAGGCTAATCCAAAAGATCCCCAGGCCAGGGTTAACCTTGGATATACCCAACTCCTGAAAGGACAGTATGATGATGCCCTTCAGCAGTTGAAAGTTGCTGAAACCATTGATCCTAAATTTGAAGCGCCGATATATAATGAAGGTCTCGTTTATAAAGCGCAAAAACAATATGACCAGGCCCTCGGGGCATTTACCAGGGCTGCCAAAGTGGCCCCCCGGGACTACAAAAACTACCTGCAGATGGGTGTTATCTACAATATTCAGGGAAAATACAAAGATGCCGTTGCAGCCTTAAACAAGGCGAACCAGAACGAACCTGGCTCAGCAGACATCATTTACCAGATCGGGGTTTCCGCCGAAAAGACCGGAGATAAAGCAGGTGCTCAGGAAATGTACCAGCAAGCCATTAACTTTGACCCCAACTATCAAGATGCCAAAGATGCCCTGGCCCGGCTGGGTGTCAAAAACCCGTCAGGGTCGCTGGACAAAGGGAATACTGTAAAATAATTAATTTGACAGTGGGTAAGGCAAATAAAATTGAGTGAGGTGAAGACTGGCTGTTCGCAGCCAGGATAAATATGGCCGAGATTGTTCGCAATGGAACAATGACAATTAAGAGAAAATATGTATATTGGGTCATCCAGTTAATGTTTGTAGTTGCCTTGGGATTGTTTATGTATTCTTATATGAAAAATATCAACGTCTTCCAGGGTCTCCAGAACTTTACCGCTCAAACCACCAATGGGCAGCCGACCTTCGTCAGGCTGATCTACGGGAAGTTTGGCGGCGGCGAGTTTGATAAGCCGATGGCAGTGACAGTGGCCAATAACCGGATTTATATCTCAGATACCAATAAAAGAAGGGTTCAGATATTTGACTATACTGGCAATCCAATCAAGACCTTTGGGGCAAGGGGTGACAAGCCAGGCCAGTTCCAATTCCCCTACGGATTGGCAGCAGACAGCAAAGGCCAAATCTATGTAGCAGATTTATACAGCGGGAATATTTCCAAGTTCGACAAAGACGGTAAATTCCTCGGCCTGTTTGCCTCCAGCTTTTTCAAGAAAAAGGTTAATGCACCGGCTGGGTTAGCTATCAAAAACGACCTGGTATATGTTACAGATGTGAATCAGAGTAATGTCAGGGTTTTTGACCTTAACGGCAAATTAATCACTCAATTTGGTAAGCCGGGTCAGCAGCCGGGACAGATGTTTGCACCAAATGCCATTACGGTTGATAATAATGGAACTATTTATGTAACTGATACAGGCAACCAAAGAATTGAGATTTTTGACAAAAGTGGGAAGTTCCAAAAAGTGCTCAATGGTTCTACAGACGGCAAAGGTGAATCGGTATTTGTTAACCCGAGGGGAGTCGGTGTTGACGACAGAGGCAATATGTATGTAGTCAGCAATTTAACCCACACGGTCTTCATTTTTGACAAAAACGGCAAACAAATCTACAACATAGGTGGTTACGGTGAAGAGCAAGACAAGTTTGTCCTGCCTAACGGATTATTTGTTGATGACCAGGGCCGGATTTATATCACCGATACCAACAACCAAAGGGTCGCTGTATTCCAGTCCTAATGTAAATGCCCGGAAGATTCCTCG
>JAJZQD010000138.1 GCA_021847735.1 Bacillota bacterium
CTGGGGCACCCATTGAAAAGGCGTATGTGCTTTGGGGACAAAGGAAGAAGCACTAACTGTAATCTTCAACCTGCCCACCCGGTCACCGAGAATATCTCTGCCCAAGTCTGCTACCTTGAAGGCCAAATCAGCTATTCCGTCGAGGTCTTCTTTGGTTTCAGTCGGCAGGCCAATCATAAAGTACAGTTTAACTCCTGTCCAGCCAGCCCGAAATGCACCTTCTGTTGCCTCCATCAGGTTTTTTTCGGTGACTCCTTTATTAATCACATCGCGGAGACGCTGAGTTCCGGCCTCAGGGGCAAAAGTCAGGGTCGTCTTCCGAACGCGCTGGACCTGCTTAGCCAGGTTTACCGAAAAAGAATCAGCCCGCAGAGAAGGCAGAGATATACCCACCCCCAGAGAACCGTACTTGTCCATCAGGCTCTCCAGTACGCCCTGCACACAGGTGTAGTCACCAGTACTCAATGAGGTCAGGGAAATTTCGTCATAACCTGTGTTTTTGATAAGCTCCGCAGCCTGCCGGAAAATGGTTTCCGGGCTTTTTTCCCTGACCGGGCGATATATCATCCCGGCCTGGCAAAACCGGCAGCCCCTGCTGCATCCCCGCAAGACCTCCAACATAATCCGGTCATGCACTATATCGGTAAAAGGGACAATGGGGCTGGTTGGGAAATCCGCCTGGTCCAAATCACGCACAACGCTTTTGGTGATTTTATCAGGGGCGAAGGACACATTAGGGACCACCCCTTGAATGGTCCCGTCAGTGTTATAATCCACATCATAAAACCCGGGGACATAAGTTCCGGTAATCCCGGTGAGTCTTTGTAAAAGGTCTTGTTTCCCGGGTTTGGCGGGGTCCATTTTCCATTCCTTTACAACTTCAGTAATCTGGTGAATAGCCTCTTCCCCTTCGCCAATCAGGAAGGCATCAATGAAATTGGCTAACGGTTCGGGATTGTATGCTGTTGGCCCTCCAGCCAAAATTAAAGGCCACTGATTCCCTCTGTCCGCAGAACGCAGGGGGATTCCGGCCAAATCAAGCATGTTTAGCACGTTGGTGAAACTCATCTCGTATTGTAAAGTAAATGCCACCACATCAAAATCAGTGAGCGGCCTGTAGGACTCCAAAGAAAAAAGGGGAATATTGTTTTCCCGCAGTTTTTCTTCCATGTCTACCGCCGGGGCAAAGACCCTTTCCATGAGGGTGTCATCTCTGCCATTTACAATATGATACAAAATCCTTAATCCCAGATGGGACATACCGACTTCATAAACATCCGGAAAAGCGAAAGCAAATTTGACCGGAGTGGCATCCCAATCCTTATGTACTGAATTCCATTCGTTTCCCTGGTAACGTATCGGTTTCATTACTTTGGGTAAAATGTTGTTTTCGATAAATGATTTCATGTTACTGGTTTCCTCCGTGATAGAATAGTTAACTATATATGATAGTATACCCAAAGGTTGGTATTATTCATTTCTACAAAGCAATAGAAAATCCTTTATTTTTTCATCTGCAGCAATGCTCCCACTGGGGTTTCCAATCCGCCCTGCATTAAGTTTTCGATAACCTCACCTTCCGTTACAGTACCTTTTATTCTCTGATCCCGCCCCACAACTACCACCAAATGATACTTGCGGGGTACGAAGTATTTTACCACTTCCTTGAGCCGCATGGTTTCCAGGGCCACGACCTGGCGGGCCAGGAGTAACCCCTCTCTGAGCAGCTCTTCTTTTTTACGGGTCAAAAATTTCATAAATATATACATGGCAGATCCCTGTTCCTTTACAGCAGCATAGATTAAAAACCCGGCTATGACCAGCCAGTTGAAATACGCAGGCCCCCTGGAGAAGATGAGCCAAGCGCCCAGGCCAACTGCTGTGAAGCCAAGGGCCTTTGAAATGGCGACAGACTGTTCCGTAGCAGTCTTTAGGCCGTATTTCCGGGCCGCAAAGGCCCGTAAAATCCGCCCTCCGTCCAGGGGAAAAGCGGGAATAAGATTAAACAAACCTAAAGTGATATTACATTGAATAAAAAATGGGAGCCATTGCTGGTTTCCCATCCCAAATTTATGTAAAAGGTATCCCGTCAAAGTAAGAAAACCGTTAGTCAGCGGTCCGGCTAAAGCTACATAGGTCTCAATAGTCGGATTAAGCTCCAGATTGCCATCCATCCTTGCTACTCCGCCAAAGGGCAGCAGCTCGATTTCGGGAATTTTGATACCATAACCGACCGCAACCACAACATGCCCCAACTCATGCAGGAAAACCAGCCCAAAAGCAATCAGGGCCTGGGCCAACAAGCCATAATACCAATAAACGCCGAATAAGAGTAGAAAAAATATATTTAACCTAATGTCAGTACCAAAAATCCGGGCCAGTCTCATTTCTGCTCAGGCCTTTTGACCCCGTTAATTTTAGTGAAATCAATGCCCAGCTTGCTCAGGGGATCTATCGGTTTACTGTCAATGATAACTTCAAAATGCACGTAAGGCTCCTTGTCGGAAGCAAGGCCGGATTTCCCAATGACATCTCCAGCCTTAACAGTCTGCCCTATTTGCACGCTGACTTTCGAAAGATTAGCATAGCGGATCATTTCGCCCGGTTTACTCTCAACGAGAATAGATTTGCCGATCTCTTCCGGGTCGCTGGCCTTGATTACCTTCCCGGCAGCAGAGGCCTTGACTGTTGTTCCAACGGAAACCGCAATATCAATGCCTTCATTGAACTTCTGGGTCTTTTCGTCTGGGTCAACATACCACCCATAATTGCGCAGGACATTACCCGAGACCGGCAATAACAATATTGATTCGGGTGGGACTTGGGTGATAGCGGGTTTGACGGGTGCCGGTACATCATCAGCCACCGGCCACTCTACGTTACCTACCTGAGTAGACAGGCGAACGACCTGATTAAACACAGGTTGGAGGTTGGTTTCTGAGCTCATCAGATATTTTACTCCCTCTTTCAGGGTTCCGGAAAAAGGCAGCTCTGACCTGAACAGCCCTGCGACCAAAAGTAAAACAACTCCGGAAATCAGCAATTGCAACACCCATTTATGTTCCTTGGTTCCATTTTTGGAATACCCGTTAAAAGAACTTACAGGGCTTTTCGCCGGGCGGTAATTATTATATAGGTAATCCAAATCATCCGTGTGTTCCTTATTCTTGCGCCCAATGTTTATCTTCATTTCTTCCTACCCCCAGGACAGCTTATATTCTGTTATATGTATATTGGGGCCAAGCCAAAAAAATGACAAGCATTCAGGTGGTTTTTCAAATAGTCAAAAATCCGGTATAAAACACCGGACTTTTTATCTTGACTTATTTTGTTAATGTGTTTACAATGTTGTTAACATGTTAACGTTTGCAGTTAGGGCAAAAATATTCTAAAGGAGGTCTCATCAATGATTTGTGAGAGATGTGGGGAATTGATCACCGAGGGAGATGAAATGAATTACATGGGAAAAGTTTTGTGTGAAGATTGTTATATTGATGCCGTGAGCCTTCCCAAGACCTGTGATGTTGCAGCGGTTTACAGCGCTAAGTTATCAAACAAG
>JAJZQD010000139.1 GCA_021847735.1 Bacillota bacterium
CATCCTGTCTCTTAATAATCCAGCCCTTGACTTCCAGCCTTCGCAGCAGCCGGGCAGCAGCAGACAGCTTGCTGTTAATATGATTGGCTATTTCCCCTACTGTTACCGGACCATGTCCAATGATTTTAATTACCCGGAACTGTTGGGCCGTCACATCAGTTCCCCCATAAATCTTGGGACCCGCCAGAACCATAATTTGCGGGAAAAGCTCACAGAACTCAAGATATGGAGCCATCTTGGATCCCGGCTCACTGCCTTTCCAATTGGTAATCACCAGTTACCACATCCTTTGTCCCTCTGTTACTAAAATGCGCGCAAGCTTTGAAATTTAACCAATTAAATATGTTACGCCGGTAAATTATTTACCTATGTAAATATGTTACCACCGTAAACAGTTTACATCTGTAAATTATTATAGCACGCAAGCTCCAGTTTGGCAATAATAAATAAACCCCACTCGCATGGGGTTTACATACTCATGGGGTTCACATTCTTTTAATCAGGAACCTGCTGATAAACAGGTAATTTGGAGAAGTCAGGCAGATCCTTGGGACGAAGTTTTTTAACCTTTACTTTCTCCTCTTCCGGCCTGTACTTGTTTTTCCCTTCATGAACGCTTCCCAGAAGCAACTCTTTTGTTACTTTTGAAGGATTGTCTCCCAGGTAATCGGCGTAAACCACCCCGGGAGTAGGCCTAAACTCAGGATGCCTCGCCAGCACCGCAGGGTCGGTGGGCCGGAAGCCGCCGTTGGCAAAGGCCTCCTGTACTGGTTCGGAAAAGAGATAATCAACAAAAGCGTTAACTACTCTCCTGTCTTCCTGGGGAATGTTTTTCCTAATCAGATAAGCAGTCAAATCAATACTGACTGTATTTGGCGGCATAACCATTTCATATTTCGGGTTTTTATCCATCTTAATACCTGTTGGTTCAGTTGTCACCATTACATCTCCAATGCCCCTGTCAAAAAGGGTTCTTACCATCGGGCCGGAAAACTCAGTAATTGCCTTTTCCTCAACCTGTTTTACAAACTCATTGGCCGCGGCATAATCTTTTTGGCCGGTCTTGCCCTCCGATTCCTTCAAAATAGCACCATACAGGCCAAAAGCGGTTTTAATACCACCATGGGTGCCAAAAGGATCCATATGCAGCACCTGAATTTCCGGTCTGGCTAAATCGGCATAAGTCCTGATGTTTTTGGGGTTGCCCTTACGAACCACAAAAACTATGGGATGGGTATATACTGCGTCATTCCTGCTGGCCTTCCACTTTTTGGTACCGTCAAAGCCCCGGGATTTCCCGTCCATGGTTGCAATGACCATCTCTATCTCCGCAGGCTTTCCGTAGATGACAGTTGCTACGCTGTCCGGGCCCACAGAGTTCCAGCCTGTAGTAAAGACAACCCTTTCACCGGTTTTTTCTTTCCAATATTTCGCAAAGGAAGGCAGGATTTCCCCAAACCAAATTTCTGTACCCATACAGGAAAAACCCATTACAATTTCCCTGGTTACCGTGGCAGAGCCCTGCCCGTCAGGGGCATCATCAGGTGGGTCCGGGTATTCCCCGACTATCGAGGAACCATCCCCATTAAATACCAGATAATCAGACCCTATCTGGTAAACTTCAGGCTGGGCGAAAACTGTGCCGCTCAAATACAGTCCGGCCATAACCAGCATTAAAGCTACAGCACCATAGAACATCTTTTTGTTCCGCTTCATGACAATTCCCCCCTAAGCGCAAACCAACGTAAGCTAAAAAGCCTTTACAGTGTAATCAAGACCACAGTGGCAACCCGGAACACTGTGCGGCCCAATTGCTCCACCGTGTTTATGACAGCTTAAACAGGCGGCATTGAAATCAGCCGATTGCACGTTACTGTTTGTCCATGAATAATGCCCGTATCCTACCATCGTATGACATCTAATACAATAGTCATGATACTGTGAGCGGTCCCCTTGATGGCAGGCCTGGCAAAATGCCTCAACCTGATTGTTGGTCGAAGTATCGGTGTTGGTAGGTATTGGCCCTACAGACACCCCGTTGGGGTTTTCCCTAAGGTGATACGCATTTTGTGAGCCATGCAGGTCGTGGCAGTCAGTACAGGGCAGGTTCGCGTGACCGCGGGAATAAGGACTTTTCATGGTACCCAGGGAAGTAACCCGCCAGGCCAGGTTGAAATAACCGCCCGCATCGCTAAATCCCTGCTGCCCGGCATTATCGCTGCCATGTTTATCGTTCGGGAAACTTGCACCTATATTTCTGACTGGCTGGCCGCCGATAGTACCCAGTTGGACACCCGAAGGCACTGTCCCACTATGGCACCGGTAGCAGTAGGCATTATAATCGACATATTTCTGGCCGGTCATGGTATTCTCCTGACCCATTAATTGTTGATTCACTTCATCCCAACTGTTAGTTTGAAAGTTCCAGAAGCTTATATGGACATTATAACCTGGCGAAGGTTCACCTCTGCCCTTCCAGAAGACGTACAGGTTCGAAACATCTGATGCTGGCAGTATAAACTTGAACATTTGATAATTAAACGCACCATCATTCTGTTGGGATGAATTAAAATAGTTGGTTGTCCAAAGGTCGGTATCGTCGTTTCTGACTTTGTTTGCCAATCCGGTCTGTTCCGTCCCTCCCGAGGTGGGAGTGGGTGAGGTGTCACCTCCACTTTCCCACATCTTAAAGCCGGCGGCGGAATCTGCGTAAACATTCGCAATCACTTTTAAGGTGTCTGTGCGCAGCAAGATTTGGTTGGTATTCAGTGAATAATGACCTTTTTCAGCCCTATAACCGGCAAATGGACTGTTCTTATACAGTTTATAGGTCAGTACAGCCCCTCCGTTATCGTTTTTCTTTATTGGACTAGGCTTGGTCTCCTCTCTCTCAAAACTACCGAAGGTATCACGCCATGCGGTGGTAATGTAATCCCCTATTTTCGAGAAAAAGTCTGCAATCTGTTCAGAGGTTGTCTTATCCCATTTCCCCGCGTGGTGTTCCCTTGTATTCCATTTGGCCACATAATCTTTCAACTCAGCAGGATACTCGCCTAATGAATGAGGTAATTTAGTCATATCCTGTTTCCTGAAGGGCATGGGTTCCACTTTGGCCAGTTCAAACTCCTTGAAATAAACCCAGGGTTTTATAATAAATGACCTGGTCATTCCTGGTGCGGGTGGCGGCAAAGCCTTGAAGTTCATGGAAATCTCATCACCGCTGTCCATTACTACCAGTTTGTCATCAACTTCCTGCACTAATGGCCGGACATCCCCATACTTCGTAAAGTTGCCTTCATGACTTTGTTTAACTTTTGACAGGTTGTCGTAGTCAAAACCTTTTCCGTCTTTGGTATCACTGGAAATTCCCCGATAACCTAAACTCGCCTCGGTAACCTCTAGATTTCGTACTGTATATTGGACCGGGGAAGAAGTGTCGACACCTACATAGTCAATACGAGGCCTGTGCATACCCCTTAAACGGACCACATACTTTGTC
>JAJZQD010000140.1 GCA_021847735.1 Bacillota bacterium
ATCTGCCAGCATTTTTTCGACTTTGGCCATATGTTCTTCCATTCCTGGCATCATACCGCCCATTGGCGGAGTTGGGCATGTGGGCATACCTGGATAACCACCCATTGGCATACCGCCAGGCATACCACCCATCATACCACCCATTGGCATACCACCCATTGGCATACCACCCATTGGCGGCATAGGTACCGACGGCATCGGCATAGCAGGCGGGTACATCATCATGGGGCATTCCCCGGCAAGATGTGGACCGCCGCAATATGGGCACATTGGCTTGTGACCGTGACCGAATCCTCTACGTTGCATATTAATCCTCCTTTTCCGGTATCATAAATTAACCCTTTAACTCAATGTATTTTATTAATTCATAACGTCTAGTTGTGACAGCTTATGACAATTTTTTTCTTGAAAACACTAGGCATTTATGTTAAATTTATGATGTAACTAAACAGCTCGTATATCTTTGAGAATATGGCTCAAAAGTTTCTACCGGGCAACCGTAAATTGCCCGACTACGAGTGAAACGATCCACCAAGGTATTTGGTTCAGTTCTAACAGGACTGGCATCAGGGCTGTCGCTCAGATGAGGGTTTTCACTCCTTGAGAAGAAAACTATTCATCTGAGTTTTTTATTTGCCACAATGTTGCAGTGTGGCCAAATACCCTCGCGTGGTTTTGGGGCGTTTTGCCCTTGTTTCCTTGTGGCAGTAGAACGGTTGGTCATATTTTTTTATGCTCAAAAACCCAATATCAAAGGAGGAGTCATGTTGAAAAGGTTTCTAGCTATCTTTACCCTACTGCTCTTTGCAGTAGTAGCCTTGGCGGGTTGCGGTGGCAGTACCCAAAAGGCCGCTTCCAACGCCCCTGAGTCTAAGGCCCCCGCTTCAGAGCAGGCCAAAGAGCCGTTTATGGTAGGTTTTATTTATGTCGGCCCGGTTGGAGATGCCGGTTACACCTATGCCCACGACCTGGGACGTAAATTCCTGGAAGAACAGGTGTCGGGTGTAAAAACTGTTTATTTGGAAAGTGTCAAAGAAGGAACAGATGATGAAAGAGCCCTCGAGAACCTTGTTCAGCAAGGATGTAAAGTAATTTTCGCTACCAGTTTCGGCTATATGGATGCAGTTCAGAAGGTAGCGGCCAAACACCCTGACGTAATATTCGAGCATTGCTCAGGTTATAAGACTTCACCCAATGCCGGTACATATTTCGGAAGAGATTATCAAGCCAGGTACCTGGCCGGAATTGTAGCTGGAAAAGCTACCAAATCTAATATCATCGGTTATGTTGCGGCCCAAACAATCCCCGAGGTATACCGTGGCATTGACGCCTTTACCCTTGGGGCCCTTTCCGTAAACTCCAAGGTTAAGGTCAAAGTAAACTGGACGAACACCTGGTATGACCCCGTTAAAGAAAAAGAAGCTGCCAAGAGCCTACTTGAGCAGGGGGCCGACGTAATCGCCCAGCATCAGGACACTCCTGCCGCTATGCAGGCTGCTGAAGAAGCAGGAAAGCTTTCAATGGGCTACAATTCCGATATGCGGAAATTTGCTCCTAAGGCTGTCATGACCGGCCCTGTATGGAATTGGGGACCATATTATGTGAAGACTGTTAAGGCAGTTATGGACAAAACCTGGAAAATGGATCAGTATTGGGGTCCGATGAAAGACGGCATTATTGACCTGGGACCATACGGCCCAATGGTGTCTGAAGATGTTAAAGCATTGGTTGCAGCTAAGAAACAAGAAATTAATGATGGCAAGTTTATCGTATTTAACGGTCCTATCAAGGACAACACCGGCAAGGTGAGAGTTCCGGCCGGGAAAAGCATGACTGATCAAGAAATGCTTTCAATGGATTGGTTGGTTGAGGGAGTGGAATCCACCAACAAGTAAACAAATATAAGTGATAAATGCTGCTGGCTCCGGTGAGCCAGCAGCAATTAATTCTGGGTCGTTGTAGTACTCCCAAGGAGGTAATTCCATGACGGGTCCTGAGAAAAAAATGTCGGCACCCCTGGTTAAGATGGCATCAATCACAAAAAGTTTCCCCGAGGTTGTTGCTAACCAAAACGTTGATTTCGAGCTAAGACAGGGTGAGATCCACGCTCTGTTAGGAGAAAACGGAGCCGGCAAAAGTACCCTGATGAGTATTCTAACAGGGCTGTATATGCCTGATCAGGGAGAAATCTATATAAATGGCAGCAGAACAGACTTTTCTTCGCCAAGGGATGCTATCAATGCTGGGATTGGCATGGTCCATCAGCATTTCCGCCTGGTCCAGTCATTTAGTGTGGCGGAAAATGTAGTCATGGGATCCAAACTGGAAGGGTTTTTCCTCAACATGAAAAAAGTTGAAGAAAAACTGGTTAGGTTTTCCGAGGAATACGGTTTAAAGATTATGCCTAAGGCTAAAATATGGCAGTTATCGGTTGGAGAGCAGCAGAGAGTAGAAATTATTAAAGTTTTGTACCGCGGGGCCGATATTCTGATTCTGGATGAGCCCACTGCGGTGCTGACGCCACAGGAATCGCGGGAATTGTTTGCTACTTTGCGACGGATGGCTGACCGGGGTAAAGGTATTATTGTAATTACCCATAAACTTCAGGAAGTACTCGATAACGCCGACCGGATAACAGTATTGCGCGACGGACAGTGTGTGGGGACGTTTTCCGGCAGGGAAACGGACTCCAGGCAGCTCACTCAGGCTATGGTTGGGCGAGACATTGATACTGGCGGGGACTTGCCCGAAACCTCCAAGGGCGAGGTTGCTTTGGAACTCAAAGGAGTAACGGTGCTCGGAGACCGGGGCCAAAATGCTTTAAAAAATGTAAACCTTGACGTTAAACGTGGAGAAATTCTTGGTTTAGCCGGTGTAGCCGGCAACGGTCAGAAGGAGATGGCTGAAGTAATTGCCGGTATCAGAGACATCGTTAGCGGCGAGTTATATATTTTGGGTCAAAATTTTACCGGAAAGTCTGCCAGGGCTATAATAGCCGCAGGTGTTAGCATGATTCCCGAAGACAGGCTAGGCACCGGTCTTGCCGGTAACTTAAATGCCATGGATAACAGTATCCTTAAAGTATACAGGTCCGGGGCCGTCGGCAAGGGTTTGTTTTTAAAAAAGCGTAAAATAAATGAATATGCCAGGAAACTGGTTGATAATTTTGATATAAAAACGGCGGGCCTGCACTCTCCTGTCAGGCTTCTTTCCGGAGGTAATCTGCAAAAACTTCTCCTGGCCAGGGAGATTTCCAACAATCCGGAAATAATTGTAGCAGTTTATCCTGCCCGCGGCCTGGATATAGGAGCTATTGAGACAGTGCGGAATATTTTATTATCCCAACGGGCTTCTGGGAAAGCAGTTTTGCTGATTTCTGAAGAACTTGAAGAACTTTTTGCCATGTCAGACCGGGTAGCTGTAATTCATGAGGGCGAGATTATGGGCGTTCTTGATAGAAAGGAACTTGAACTTGAAAGGATTGGTTTGATGA
>JAJZQD010000141.1 GCA_021847735.1 Bacillota bacterium
TCAAGGACCCCAACCGGCCCATAGGCAGCTTTATCTTCCTGGGCCCCACCGGGGTGGGTAAAACCGAACTGGCCCGGGCCCTTGCCCAGGCGCTCTTCGATGATGAGCGCAACATTGTACGGCTGGATATGTCTGAGTATATGGAAAAGCATACCGTGGCCAGACTTATCGGTGCGCCCCCCGGTTACGTGGGTTATGAGGAAGGCGGGCAGCTGACCGAAGCTGTGCGGAGAAAGCCTTACTCGGTAATTTTACTGGATGAAATAGAAAAAGCGCATCATGATGTATTTAATGTGCTGCTGCAGCTCCTTGAAGATGGCAGGCTTACCGATGGTCAGGGGCGCACTGTGAATTTCCGGAACACGGTGGTGATTATGACTTCCAACCTGGGCAGTCAGGATATCCTGGCCCACCAGGAGCGGGGCGGGGATTTCGGAAAAATGAAGGAGAGCGTACTTACTGTCCTGCGCCAGCATTTCCGGCCGGAATTCCTTAACCGGGTCGATGAAATTGTGGTTTTCCAGGCCCTGACCAGGCCGCAGATGGAGCTAATTGCCGGTCTCCTGCTGGAGGCATTGGCTAAGAGAATCTATGCCGGAACCGGTGCGAAACTGGAATGGAATGAAGGTGCCCTGCAATACCTGGCGGAAAAAGGTTATGAGCCCAGTTACGGGGCCCGGCCCTTAAAACGCCTGATTCAGCAGGAAGTGGAAACCCCCTTGAGCCGACTGATGATCAAAGGGGAAATTACCACAAAAGACACGATTGTCATGAGTGATACAGGCGGTGTCCTGCAATTCGCAAGCAAAGTATAACATTATCATTAAAGAATGGCGCCTTTGGTTGTAATATAATCCCAGGCGCCAATTTATTGCTCAATATATTATTTCTTGTCCAAACCCAAGCATGTAAGCTATAATTGCTGTAGAAGAAAAATATTGCCAGCAAATTGGAAGGAGACCCGCCTGAGATGAAGCAAGGATTTACGACAAAAGAGACTTTTGGTAATAAAGGCATTCCTTTCAAGATTACGGCTGTTTATGCAATGGTAGGCATTATTTGGATTGCTTTTTCCGATAAATTGCTGGCTGTATTTATCAATGATCCGGCAAAGATTACCCGCCTGCAAACTTATAAAGGCTGGTTTTATGTCTTTGCCACGGCTTTGATGTTACAATTACTCATTCGACACAGTGTGGCGGCCATTAGGAAATCTGAGGCTGCATTAAGGGAAATTGCTGTGGGAGTATCAGCAGCAACCGGTGTGGAGTTTTTTCAATCACTGGTGAAGCACCTGGCCGGAGTACTGCACGCTGATTATGTCATGATTGGCGAGCTGCATAGTGGGAGTAAGAGTGTGAATACTGTTGCTTTTTGTGCGCATGGCGAAATTATCGAAAACATGGAATACCATTTAAAGGACACCCCCTGTGAGGACGTTACAATGGGAATCCTGTGCAGTTATAAAAGCAATATCACCAGGGAATTCCCTAATGATAAATTGTTGGCCCAATTTAGGGCGGAATCCTATGTGGGGACACCCCTGCTTGACTCGGCAGGCAGCACCATCGGTCTGATGGTGGTAATGGATACAAAACCATTAAAAGACACAACCTTTGCCGAGTCGATGCTGCGGATATTTGCCGTACGGGCTGCTGCTGAGTTGGAGCGAAAGCGTACGGAAGAACGGATTAAATATATGGCTTATCACGATCCGCTTACTGATTTGCCAAACCGGACCTTGTTTTACGACCGTCTTACCCAGGCGTTGGCGCATGCCAATCTGGCCGGTAAGATGCTGGCGGTGGTTTTTATTGACCTGGACCAGTTTAAGAATATTAACGATACTCTGGGCCATGCGATGGGCGATAAATTATTACAGTGTGTTGCCAGCCGATTGGTTAACTGTATACAGGATGACATCACTTTAGCCCGTATGGGGGGAGATGAATTTACACTGCTGCTGCCTGAGATCAGGCGGCTTGAAGATGCAGCCAAAATTGTACAAACGATTTTGGATGCTTTTAAACTGCCATGGCTCCTGGATGGTCACGAGTTTCACATTACCGCCAGTGTTGGTATCGCCGTCTGTCCAAACGACGGGAATGACGCTGAGACCATGCTCAAGAACGCCGATACGGCCATGCACCGGGCCAAGGAGCTGGGCAGAAACAATTATCGGCTTTACACCCCGGCCATGAACCAAAAAATTCTTGAGAAGCTTTCGCTGGAGAAGAGTCTTCGTCATGCCCTGGACAACAGAGAGTTTGTAATATATTACCAACCAAGGATAAATACCGGTACAGGTTTGATTACCGGGATGGAAGCTCTGCTTAGATGGCAGCATCCCAGCCGGGGCCTGCTGTTACCTGATTCTTTTATATCGCTGGCCGAGGAAACAGGTCTGATTCTGCCCATTGGGGAGTGGGTGCTCCAATCAGTATGTAAACAAAATAAAACCTGGCAGGCTTTGGGTTATCCGCCGGCGCAGTTAGCAGTGAACATTTCTCCCTGTCAGTTCCGGGAGCAGAATCTGGTCACAACCATTGAACGGATTTTAAACGCTACAGGGCTGCAGCCGCAGTGGCTGGAATTGGAAATTACCGAGAGTGTGACCATGCATGATGTAGATATGACTATCAGGACATTGGGAGAACTGCGTCAAATGGGGATCAGCATTTCTATTGACGACTTCGGCACAGGATATTCTTCTTTAAGTTATTTAAAACAGTTTCCTATCAACAAACTGAAAATTGACCGGTCATTTGTGCGGGATATTAATTTAAATGAAGATAATGCTGCAATTCTCACCGCCGTCATCGCTTTGGCCCGGAGCCTTAAACTTGGCGTAATTGCCGAAGGTGTTGAAACAAGGGAACAGTGCGCCTTTCTCAAGCATAGTGAGTGTGAAGAAATGCAGGGTTTCCTATTCGGTGGACCTGTTCCTGCGGAGAAGATTGAAAAAATCCTGAAAAGTGGAAACCTGACAAAATATAATGGTACCGAGACCAGTTAATCAGCCGGGGGGATTATATCATGCAGGGCATTATCTTTGATTTTGACGATACCTTGGTAGAGGCCACTGTTTTTTTTGACCGGGCAAAGGAAAAGTTTGCCCGCCGTATGGCGGAACTTGGTTTTCCGGCAGAAGAAGCGCTGGTGGTTTTGAACCGGTTTGATATCAGAAACGTGACTAAAGCCGGCGGGTTTTTAAAAGAGTGTTTTCCCAGGGCTTTGGCGGAAACCTATGAACATTACTGTGCCACAAATAAGTCGCCGGTCTGCGGTATGACCAGGGAATGGATGGAGACCCTGGGCTGGCAGGTTTTTGAAGAACCGGTGGAAATTATCGAAGGCGTGCCGGAAGTGTTGGAAGTATTGGCCGGGCGCTATCCTTTGTTTTTGGCTACCAAGGGTGAGGTGGATGTCCAATTGGCCAGGCTGGAGAAGAGCGGACTAAAAAGATATTTTGAACAGGTTTATG
>JAJZQD010000142.1 GCA_021847735.1 Bacillota bacterium
ACATTTCATTTTGATGTCTTCTCACCGGTTGATTGTTCAGCACGTAGATATCCGGCAGTTATTTTAATTCACGGAGAAGCACCAATGAACAATATTAAAGATATAGGGCAGTATACTTCGCTGGGGTCGATTATTGCTGCTACAGGACTGGTGGCAGTGACTTTTAATCATCGGATGATTCTTACTGGAGCTAATATTTCCAACGTCTGTGACGATATTCAACAACTTATCACTTTTATCCGGAATAATTCGGAGGAACTAAATATTGACGGCAATAGTATTGCAGTGTGGTCATTTTCAGCAGGGGTTCCTTTTGGGTTAAAAGTTTGCTTTGATTCAAACAGGACATATATTAAAAGTTCGGTTGCTTATTATGGGCCGGCAGATTTTGAGTCTCTGAGTGCAATACTTAATGTTAAGGTTGATGTCAATAACAAACAAAAGTCCACATTCGGAATTATTGACGATTGCCCAAATAAAATAGTGCCTTTGTTTATAGCCAGAGCAGGACTCGACAGTCCGATAATAAACGCTAGCATCGACCAATTCATTAATAAAGCTTTAGCTCATAATTTACCTGTTACAATATGTAACCATGCTGCAGGACATCATGCCTTCGATATGTTAGATGACACGGTGAGAACAAGAGAAATACTTGGAATGACTCTATATTTTCTAACCAAAAACTTGTTAACGGATTCCTAACCTGAATAAATCCGCATTGACAATCAGGGATAGACAAGGGAAGCCATGACACCTTAGTGATCCGATAGGTAAAATACAATAAGGAAAAAGGGTTTAAAACTCTCCCCTTGGTGGAGAGTTTATTCCTTTTGTTGAGGAATAGGGAGGCTGATTAAATGTCTGATATAATTTTCAAAACACCCGAAGGCAGAGCTGAATTTATGACGTTTTACGATTCCGTTCTGGATATGTGGCCGGTACCTATGAATCCTTCCATGTGCCCACCCGGTTTGGCATTACCCATGTTATTGCCAGTGGGCCGGCGGATGCCACGCCGTTGGTGCTTTTACACGGGGCCGGTTACAACACAATCATGTGGCGATCCAACATTGCTGACCTGAGCCGGAATTATCGTACTTACGCGATAGATATTTTAGGTTATCCGGGTAAAAGCATCCCCAATAAGACTAAATTTACCGGGTCGGAATTAATCGAGTGGCTGACGGCGTAATTTCCCCGGCGGCCTCTTTTATGCCGATTAAGATACAGTTTGTATTGCGTTTACTGGTTGGTTATATTCCCCTCGAACCTTTTGTCAAATATAGTATCAGCCTGTTGTCTGCGCGGGGATATGTGCCTGACAGAACCGTGGTTGAACAGGTGCGTTTGTGTGTGAAGCATGTCCGGCCGCAAAATCCGATATTTCCCACTGTATTCACTGACGGCGAACTGCAACAGTTAACTAACCCCGCATTACTTTTGATAGGTGATCAGGAAGTTATCTGCAATCCGAAATCGGCCGTTGATCGCGCCGCTAAATTAATGCCTGATCTTGAAGCTGTAATAATACCGGATGCCAGTCACTGCCTGTTCGCGGAACAGGCTGACACAGTAAATGCTTATATTTTGAAATTTCTTGCCCGTGGATAATAAAAAACACCTTTTTTTTAGTTGATATTTTTACGAAAACAGAATATTAAAAAATAGAAAGCAGGGAATTCCCTGTTTCCGGGCAATGAGAAAATAATACATTTTATAATTGACAGTACAATCTCATCGGAGGTAAAATATGACTGATGGCATAAACGACCAAAACCGCAAATGGCAATAGTCACAAATGACCACGGTATAAAAATAAGGCAGGTGTTGTCATGCAGACACTCATCCTGACTAAAAACTTACACAAAGTTTTTGACGCCGGGGAAGTTGCCGTTCAAGCACTTAAAGGTGTTGACCTGAATATTCCTGAAGGACAGTTTGTGGTTATTTTGGGTCCCAGCGGCTCAGGCAAGAGCACCCTGCTGAATATCCTGGGCGGCATGGATACTCCTACCGAGGGGGAGTTTCTCTACCGGGGCACTCCTCTACAGAACCTGAACAAGCATGAATTAACCAGGTTCAGGCGAAAAGCCGTGGGGTTTATCTTCCAGTTCTATAACCTCATGCCCAACCTTACCACCTATGAAAATGTGGCTTTAGCCGCGGAAATTAGCGATAATCCCCTCGATCCTCACAAAGTGCTGGGGGAAATTGGTTTGACGGACCGGGAGGACCATTTTCCTGCTCAATTATCAGGCGGCCAGCAGCAGAGGGTGGCCATCGCCCGGGCCATTGCCAAAAATCCCGATATCCTGCTCTGTGACGAGCCCACCGGCGCGTTGGACTATGAGACTGGGAAGCAGGTTCTGAATTACCTGCAGAAAATTAACCGGCAAATGGGCAAGACCCTGATTATAATCACCCATAACGCTTCAATAGGTAGTATGGCTGACCGGGTGATTTATATCAGAGACGGCCGGGTAAGCAGAACTGTATTCAACGAACATCCTGTAACAGCTGATGAGGTTAACTGGTAGGTGAGCGGAGTATGTTGAAGCGCAAATTATGGCGGGACATAAAGGGGAACTGGGGCGGGTATCTGGCCTGTATCAGTGTAATAATTGTAGCTTTAACGATGTATGTTTCCTTAGCCCTAACCGTAGACAGCCTCGTCGGGAGCAGGGAAAAATATTACCGCGATTACAATTTTGCTGACGGCTTCGCCCGAATAGTCAGAGGTCCTGTTTCACTGATTGGGGATATCCGGCATGTTGCGGGGATTGACCGGGTAACAGGCAGGATTGCGCAGGATATTTTCGTGCACAAGCCGAGCGGGGAGTTAAGCACCACCCTGCGTCTGATATCCTTTGACAATGACAGGCAGTCCCTCAATCATTTTAAACTGGCTAAGGGTAAGATACCGGCTGATGGCGAACGGGAAATATTGTTATCAACTGCTTTTCTTGACGCCAATGGTTACAATATCGGTGATAAGATTCCGCTGATTATCCGGGGGAAGGAAGTCTCTCTTGAGGTGACCGGAACAGCTGACAGTCCGGAATATGTTTATGAGTATTCATCCGGTATGTTAGTGCCAGACCCTAAAGTATTTGGCGTGGCTTTTGTGCCCTACTCCGCCGTCGCTCCAATGTTTGGGATGGACGGTCAGATCAATGACGTGGCTTTTACGCTGACGGCAGGGACAGAATATGCGCGGGTTGAGCGGGCAGTTAACAGGTTGCTGGAGCCTTACGGACTTTTTGAAATGTACTCCCGCAAAAATCAAATGAGCCATGCCATGCTGATTCAGGAAACTAAACGGATTGAAGGTTACGTCTACACGGTACCTGGGATGTTCCTTGCGATAGCAGCCGGTATTTTATATTTTATGCTCCGCCGGATGGTGGAACAGCAGCGGGGGCAGCTGGGGGTTCTCAAGGCCTTCGGCTTCAGCGACCGGCAGATCGGA
>JAJZQD010000143.1 GCA_021847735.1 Bacillota bacterium
TTGCGGCAGGCTATTGATTCAGAAATCGCACAAATAGCCGGTTCCATATAAAGTCCCTTAATATTGAACCCCAGACAACCAATTTTGGCTGTCTGGGGTTTCCTAATTGCTATGGTTTCAATAAACTGTGCCTTGATTTCAATCGGGTTCTGGTATTCTCTCGTTTTGGGGCCGGATTAGCTTGCTGCCCCGCAGCACTTTCATATATCTTCATCAGATCACCTGCTACCCGCTCGTAACCGTGGTTCTTCTCCGCTGTCTTCCGTGCGGTTTTGCCCAGTTGAAACGCCATCCTGGGATATGACAACATCTTATGCAGGGCGGCGGCAAATACCTCCGGATTACTATAGTCATCTATGACCACCCCGTTGTACAAATGCCTGATTATTTCCGCATTGCCTCCCCGGTTGGTCGTGATAATCGGCAGCCCAGCCGCCATGGCTTCGTAATGCACACGGGCTAATGGTTCCTGCCATTGGGACGAGCAGACAAAGACATCCCCGGCCAGATAGTAATTGGGCATTTCTGCAGGTGCAACAAATTTAGTAAATATAACGCTTCCCCCAAGAGGTTTAGCCAGGTGATACAGCTCACGGACGTAGTCGTTTACGGAATCATCAGCAAACCACCTTCCGCCAATAATTACCAGAACAGCATCCGGATGTCTGGGCAGAATCTCTTTCATCGCTTCGATCAGAACATGCGGGCCCTTCTTGGTGCTTAGCCGGCCGACGAAAAGGATCACCTTTTTACCCTGAAAACCAAACCTTTGTCTGAGGGCCTCCCGCCTGCTCCCCCCTTTCCACACAGACAGGTACTTGGTTAAATCAACACCCGAATAAACCGTTTGAACTTTGACCTTGGCTGTAGGAAATCTCTGTTCAACAGTAGCCCCAATATAATTACTTACTGTCATAACTGTTTCTACACTGTTTAAACACTTTAGCCCCTCTTCATCGCTAATCTTTTGAGGATGAAACATCTCGTTATGCAGGCTTAACACAAATTTGGAGTCGGGGGTGGCTGATTTATAACCGGACACAGTACGTGGGCGATTAAACACATGGATAACATCAAAAGGCGCATTATTCTTCAGGTATTCGGCCACAGATTGGGCATAGCCCTTGCGTGGAAATCTGAGATATTTTATGCCACCTAGAATTTCTGTCTCAGGTAACTCTGGGTCGGTTACAGAAAATATCGATAACTCATGTCTTTTGGCAATAATCTGGGCAACTCCGTCTATCAAAATCTGGATGGCCCCCCCTTTAACAGCCGGTGAAGGCAGCATCTCAGTACAAATAAACGCCAATTTCAAAATACTCACCACCTGACTGCAGCCAAAACCTTTTCCTTGTTCTGCTCCAGTTTGGCGGCTTTGGATAACTTGTCGGAACTAATGATCTTATTTTTACGGTATGGATTCTTGGCAGTATCATGAAATTCATGAGGGAACATCAAGTCTATATACAGCAGGCGGCGAAGCCCCTCAGGAAGAGGATTAACCTCGGAGTACCAGTTCACTATTGAACTTAAAATATCCTGATTCCAGCCCCCCATCCCTGCCATGCGTTTGTTGATAATTTTTCTTAGGTCTCTGACAGGCAGGTCATAAGTGACACCATCCAAATCAATAACATAAACTCCTTTTTCAGTTAAAAGCGCATTACCCTCGCCATAGTCCTGGTGACAAAGGGTCATTCTGTTCTCCGTAATCTTAATTAACTCGTCATAACCGGAAGTCTTCAGCAGCTTCAGGGCTTTTTCTCCTTTTCCGATAAACTCATCTACATATGCCAGGAAGACTTTTGATAGAGCCTGATCAGGAGATTCCTGCGCCACCTTTTTCCATTCTTTGAATCTGGCAATCATTGACTCATAATGATGCGGCCAACGTCCCAACTTGGAGGATACCCGGCACCCCGCCGGCGGAATATATCCTGCCGAGTCACGGTGAAATTCGGCGATTCCCCGTACCGCCGCGGCCAGGCCTGATTTGGCATCCAGGGTTAGAGGTTTTCCTTCAACCCACTCATATAATACAAATAGCTCATTGTCCAACACAGTATAAAGTTCGCCATTATTAGCCTTTTGGACGACTGGTACCTTGGCGCCATGGCGGCTCATATAATCCTGAGCGCATATAGTAAATGCGGCCTTATCCAGAGTTTGTTTCAGCCGTTTTAAACAGTAGGTTGCTTTGGCCGCCCCGATTTTCCATACAGTTTTAATCCCTCCACCCTGGACAACCCTAATGGTTTCAGGTCTTATCTCATAGTTCCTCAACACGCGGCGGGCAAGGTCCTCCATTACATTATCCACTTCTTAATCCCTCCCTGGCTGAAATACTTACAAACCAATAGAGTCAAGGATGTTATGTTTATTATTGAGAACAACTGACTTGGATTTTTCAATCTTGATTATATCTTTTAATTTGCTCAGGTGTTTAGCTGGCGACCATTCACCATTCCTGTTATCAAAATACTTGCTGGTTATCCCGTAAAAAAGATGGGGAAACCTTAGGTCTGTGAACAAAACGTCATATTCATCCCTGCTTAACGGCATTATCGCCTGATAAGACTGCAGCATCTCCCTGGTTAAGCTCAAATCCCATGCTCCCCTTTTTTTCATAACCTTGTTCATTATTTTCCGCAGGTCCCGGGCCGGTAAATCAAAAGTAATCGAATCAAGGTCATAGACGTAAATTTCTCCATTGACCAGCCCCAGATTCCCGGCTGCAAAGTCCTGGTGGCATAAATTCACCTCGCGGCGAACTTTTGCGACCCAATCAGCATATCCTGAATGCCGCAGTGCTTCCAGGCAATCACTGGCTTCCTTGATGAAATAATCACAATCAGCCAGGTAGCCTTTGGCAAATTCCTGCGCCGGGTTCAGCAGCGCCGTTTTCTTAAACGCTTCCAGCTGCATAACAGTTTCGCTGTATCTTTTCTCCCAGGTGCCTAAGTGCTGGCGTATCCTGGCCGGCTGAGGCGGCACAAAATTCCGGGAAGCCTGGTGAAACCTGGCCATTTCCTGCATGATTAAGGCCATTTCCCGCGGTACGTTGTAATCAGGTACTTTTCCGGTTATTGCCTCCATTAAGATATATATCCGCTCATTTGCCTCCACAAAATAATCGCCGTCCCTGGCTTGGTATATTTCCGGCAGGTGTATTCCATTGTTGCGCAGATGACGGATTGCAGACAATAAAAAAAGAAACCTGTCTTTAGGCAATGGCATCCGTTTGAGGATAAATTTTTGGGAAGCCGAGTCTATCCACCAGACTGCCTTTTTTTCTTTCAATGTTTCCGGGGTAATTTTCTTCACTTTGAGGTCATATTTAGTAATAACATTTTCCACTTCAGAATAAGTGTTTTCCGACATTGTCATCTCCCCGCTTTATTCAAAAAGTTGTTTGTTTCATCTTATGTAACAT
>JAJZQD010000144.1 GCA_021847735.1 Bacillota bacterium
ATACCCATACCTGAAAGGATGAGTAGATTGAAGGCAGATTTTATTAATCCGTTTATTGTTGCAACAACAGAAGTTTTGAGCCAGGAGATGGGTAAAGCTTTAAAAATTGAAAAGGGGCCTTTGGCTCTCCAAGAATCATATTACACCTCCATGGATATTACCGTAATGATCGGGGTAACCGGAGCAGTGCAGGGTATTGTCATGTTCGGTCTCACTGAGCGAACTGCAAAAAATATCGTCTCCGGAATGCTGGGCCAGCCTGTCCCTGTAATGGACAAAATGGTTGAATCAGCAATTGCCGAAATGGGCAACGTTATTACAGGTATAGCCAGCCGTGAATTGGAAAAGGCCGGGTATCCGTGTACTTTGGCCCCTCCGACTGTAATCACGGGGCGCGGTGTAATGATTTCCACCATAAATATTAAGCGCCTGCAGATTCCTCTTATAGGAGAATTTGGGGATATCGAGATTAGTGTTGCTTTGAGAGAAATCAGAATTCGCTAGAATCAAAGAAGCGGAGGAAGTCTGTGAAGAAAAAGGCACTTGCAGTAGGTATCGGCAGCCTCATTAGGGAGGATGACGGTATCGGGCCATATTGTATAAAGCTGTTACAACAAAAAGAATCCTGGGCAATAAAAGAGCTGGTGGACTACTTGGTAGTACACCAGCTTGATGTTATTCATTGTGGAGTTTTTGCCGAATATGAGTTAGTTGTATTTATAGATGCCGATGCTCAGGATGGGAATGATGTTATCAGAGTAGAAGAAATTCTGCCTGAGCCCAAACCCCATTATTTTACCAGCCACATAGGGTCAATTTCAGATATCATTTCACTGACCGGTGGATTATTTGGGGTTACCCCTAAAGCTTACCTGGTTGCTGTGCAAGGGTCATCTTTTGCAGTGGGGGACACACTGTCTTCTGCAGCCCGGGAAAATTCTCAAAAGGCTGTAGAGATTGTTCAGCAGCTAATTGATAAGATTTTTCCATTTGCCTGATTTTTCTCTGGCGCCTGCACCACCAAGCATGCTCTGAACCCGGTTATCTCCGCAAACAGCATCTACCAGATCACTGAAATTTTGTTTGGACATACCGATAAGTGGTGCGTTGGCTTTCGTTCTTGCAATGGCAATGATTGATGCCGCAAGAGTATTGCCAAAGGTGGATTCCAGCTCTTTTTTAACCTCTTGAACGGCAGCTGAAATTTCCATTTAAGCATCCCTCCTAATGGTTCTGGCAATGCCTCCATCAGATGTTACAATTTGAATTTCCAAGGGCATTTTACCGATTTGGTGGGTTGCACAAGACAAGCAGGGGTCGTAACACCTAATAGCCATTTCAACCTGATTAAGTAGGGGCTCCTCTACTTTATTGTCTTTCAGGACCAATTTGGCTACTTCATTAACGGCCCGATCCATTGCGGCGTAGTTGTGGGCTGTTGAGACAATGATATTTACTTTCTCCAGTTTGCCGATATCGTCAGCCTGGTAATGGTGAATCAGTGTACCCCGTGGAGCCTCAATGACGCCAACACCTTCTCCTGCTTGCCTGGCAACAGGAACGCGGACCTCGCGGCTCACGATTTCATCATTATTAAGAAGTTCCTGGGCCCTCTCGACAGCATAGAGGAGTTCAATTATCCGGGCATAGTGATAATACAGGCTGTCCTGTACAGGATGGCCGTTGTTTAATTGTTTAAAATCCTTGAGTTCGGCATTGGCCAGTGGTGTGGAAATTCTGTCGGCAACATTTAGCCTGCCAAGGGGAGCAACCCGGTATACGCCATTAGGCCAGCCGGATTTCTTGTGATAAGGAAATTTTAAATAAGTCCAGTCCTCTGTATGTTCAGCAATATAGTCGAGGTAATTCTTAGGGTCAAACTCTTCCATGATACTTCCGTCCTCGTCCATCAGGCGGAGAGACCCGTCATACAATTCCAGGGCGCCATCTTTGACCAGGCCCATATACTTGGTTTTAAATGAAGCGAATTTGGGGAACAGATCACTGAATTTCTGATTTACGCCTTTCACTACTGACAGAGCTAACTGGGCTAAATCAAGGGCTTCTGCCAAATCCTTCAACATAGTAAATCTATCTTCATGAGATAAGGGTTTGCTCATCCCGCCTGGGATAGCAGTAACCGGGTGGATGGAGCGGCCACCTACTTTTTCTATAGACTCTTGGCCAATCTGCCTTAGCCTGATGGCTTTTTTGGCTAAATCAGGGTTAGCGTTTAAGACACCAATCACATTTCGTTGCTCAGGAGGTGCATCCAGGCCAAAGAGCAGGTCGGGTGCGGCTAAATAAAAGAAGTGCAGGGCATGGGAATGAATAATCTGGCCCATGTGCATCAATTCCCGCAGCATTTTAGCAGCTGGGGGGATTTCTACTTTGAAAAGGTCATCACATGCTTTAGCTGATGCCAGGTGATGACTGACCGGGCAGATACCGCAGATTCTTGTTGTGATAACAGGCATTTCCCAAGCCATCCGGCCTTCACAAAATTTCTCAAAGCCCCGGAACTCCTGGATATGAAAATGTGATTCGGCGACATTGCCGTTATCGTCGAGATGAATGGTGACTTTGCCGTGGCCTTCTACTTTGGTTACAGGATCGATTGTAATAGTTCTAGCCATTTTTGCCATCCCCCTTTTTGATATTGGTTGGGACAATGGAGACTGGCAAAGAGTAGCGGTAACCAGTGCCTACCATATCTTCCATAAACATCAGTCCGCCGGCCGGCAGCACAGACCCAAGGGCATTGATGATTTTCGCTCCTTGTTCCAAGGCTCCCGGTGTTGGGCCCATACATCCGCGGCAGGGCATATTGCCTTTCATACAGCGGGCATGGCAGCCTTCACGGGTTGCGGGGCCCATGCACAGGACTCCCTGCTCAAGGAAACATTTATCTGGCTCAATATTCTCCAGTTCCATCACTGACATTACGGAGTCTGTGAGGAATTCCCTTTGAGGTTTAAGCATTGCTTCATGCTGGCGGCCGCACTCATCACAGAGGCTTTTCTTGGGTAAAACCGGCTCTTCGCCTCTCACCAAAGCGAAAAGTACATCTTTAATCATGGACGGTAAAGGTGGACACCCGGGGATATAATAATCAACCTTCACAATATCATCAATGGGTTTTACATCACTGAAGAAATCAGGAATATTTGGTGAATCGGGTACTTTACCGTCAGCCACGCTGGGGGCATCAACATATGCTGTGTTTAACAGTTCTTCCCGTTTAAAGATGTTGCGCAGGCCGGAAATGCCTCCGAAACAGGCGCAGGTGCCAAGAGCCACCAGTATTTTTGACCTTTCGCGCATTTTTTTGAGGACTTCGAGGTTATGGCTGTTGGAAACACAGCCTTCCACAATACCAAC
>JAJZQD010000145.1 GCA_021847735.1 Bacillota bacterium
GATAATCTCGCCGTTTTCCTTGAGCCACTGGGCTTTTGAAGGCGGCCACAGAAACATATGGGCCTTTACTTTTTCACCGGTTCCCAGGATTTCCACATCCTTAATTTCCCGAATAAGATGGCTTTGGCTTTCCACACCGGTGTATTTTTCGATTTCGTCTATCTCTGGGAGGACTACTGACATATCTCTGGTTTCAAACATAACCCCCTTGATTTCCCCGTCACCCTCAAGAACCACGGGGTAACCGTCCTGGGGCAGGTAGTACATAACGCCTTTAGCTCTGGCCTCAGTTATCTTGGGTTTATGTGCTTCAATAAAACGCTGGTGGTTTGGCATTCCGGGAAGTAATGTTCCATATACAAAAAGATTATTCAAATACATTCGATTACCTTCCTTTCCCGTTTTTTAACCATTTATATTTTATTCCTTCTGCACCATTTTTATTTTTTCCTTTTTTGGTTGAGGCATATTTTGGAGGATAAGGAAATTATTTTACCCCAGGTTCCAGTTGACAGCCGGCAATTTCATTTTTATAATTAAATTATCGAACATACGTTCGGCCTAATCACATATTAAGGGGATATAGTTTAATGAGGTTAATTGCCCATATTTTCGTGCATGATTTTTTTCTTACCCCTGATCGGGATACCGGGCCAAACGCTGCTCTGGGCCTGGAGTGCTATAATTTAAGCCCCAGGGTTGAGACCCCTGCCGCCAACGAGGCATTTATTGACCTCAGCGGGAAAAAGCCGCCCACTGTCGGTATATTGCGGAAACTCGTCGAGGCCCTTGTCCCCGGCCTGGGCAGTCATGTGACAGTCAGCCTGGCACCGTGCCGCTTGCTGGCCAAAGCTGCTACCCTAACCCAGCTGTCCTTCGCCCGGGGCATTAAAGCCCCTGCCCTGCCCGGGCTGCTGACCAAAACTTATCATACATTTAGTCTTTCTGTAGTTAAGCCCGAATCAGCCGGTGCTTTCGCCGCTGTACTTCCCGTTGAACTAATGTGGCCGCTGGAAACTTCAGTTATCAAAAGCTTAAAATCCCTGGGCCTTAAATCATTCGCCGATATCGCCGGGATCCCGCTTACTATGCTGCACAGGCAGTTTGGTTCCCTGTCCGGGCTGATTGCCGATTACTGCAAGGGCATTGATACTGCCAATATTCCGGTTTTTCGCCCCCCTGACAAAATTATTTACCACGCTTCCTGCGAAGGAGCTGACAGGCTGCAGCTGGAGGAATTCCTCAAACAGGCCACTGTTTATATCGCCAAGGCCCTGCAGCAGCGCGGCCAGGGTTACCGGCAGCTGGAACTGACCCTGTTTTATGACGATTACCGTTCAGCAACAAAAATGTCTGTTTTTACTGGGGCAAAATATGATATCCGCTCAATATACCACCAGTGCATCAACCTCCTGAACAAATTAAACCCCGGCGAAGGTGTCTTGGAGCTTTATGTGGCAGCCGGGCAGCTGGAAGCCAACCGGTATGCCCAGTTGACCATTTTTGCTGACCCCAAAACCATGAACAGCCAGGTTCCCGACCATAAAGCCAAACTGGCTCTGGTCTGCGAAAGCCTGGCTGCCAAATACTCACCCGGGGTAATCACTATGGGCAAAGCCATATCAGTCAGCCGCCGGGAGCAGATGCTGATGTTTGTGGACCCGCTTCGTTTACCCTAGTTACTGGTATTAAGAAGGATAGTCATGTCATCAGACCAGTAGTTTGTGGAAACAAGGTCAACTTTCCCGTCACCGTTAAAGTCTTCTGCGACAATACCGGCCGGATTGGAGAAAGATGCGTAATCTAAAACTTTATGGAAGGTACCGTCACCAATACCTAACAGAATGGAAATCATATTGGAATCAAATAATGCCACAGCCAGGTCGGTTTTGCCATCTCTGTTAAAATCTCCCGTGGCAACTCCTTCCGGACTTTGTCCAACACTATAAGTTACCGGATTACTGAATGTACCGTCGCCTCCGCCCAGAAGAATAGAAACAGTGCCAGGACTATTATTCGTAATAGCTAAATCCAGCTTACTGTCACCATTAAAATCACCAAATTTACTGTAATTATATCCACCTGGCCGTCCATGTTAAAGTCAGCTGCAATGATATCTCCGGGACCACTACCGGTAGAGTAATAAACAGCATCTCTTACGGTTCCGTCACCATTGCCAAGTAAGATCGAAATATTATTGGAAGATTCATTTGCCACCGCCAAGTCAGTCTTGCCGTCATGGTCAAAGTCTCTTAAAACAACATGCCCCACGTAACCGTCGATGGGATATTTCACCGCATCGTGGAACGTGCCGTCACCGTTCCCGGTCAGAATGGAAACATTTCCGGAATTAGAATTACTCACCACCAGGTCAATCTTACTGTCGGCATTCAAATCAGCTGTTGTAAGCGTATACGGAGTGTACGGACTTGGGACCCTGACCGTACTATTAAAAGTACCGCTGCCATTGCCGAATAAAATACTCACATTGCTGCTCGGAGAATTAGCTACTGCTAAGTCGACATAGCTGTCACGGTTAAAATCACCCACAGTGAAACCCCACGGGTTAGCCAGAGTACATCCAACCCCTGCCTGGAATGTGCCATCCCCATTACCGAGATGAACATACACTGTTCTGGTACTCCTGCTTGCTGATGCTATATCAAGCCTTCCGTCACCGTTATAGTCACCGGTTTTCAATTCCGCGGGACTGTTTGAACTGTAAGTTAACGGACTTTGGAAACTGCCATCACCGTTACCCGGTAAAATCGAAAATGTGTCCCAAGTCTCGTGAGCCACCGCGAGATCGTCTTTGCCATCACCGTTGAAATCACCCGCCGCAATACCGGTCGGGATGCCTGACCCTGCAGAATATTCTACCGAACTGTTAAAAGTTCCATCACCTCTACCAGTAAGTATAGATACTATGTTTGAATAACCACCGCATGTCACAGCAAGGTCAAGTTTACCGTCAAGGTTGAAGTCGCTGGTAGTAACACTACTGTTCAGGCCAACAATAACTGTATAATAGGTGTTTGCCGTAAATAAATCAGTTTTGCCATCACCGTTTAAATCTGCCGCGGCAACATCGTACGGGCCGGAATTAGTAGTATAGTTTATTATCCCCTGGAAAGACAGATTGCTCAAAGGTGTAGGCCCTGAGACTCCCCCGGTAACTGTAACAGTACAGGCAGACTGGTAACCACCGTCAACCGTTGTTGCGGTAATTACAGCAGTTCCGGCACTGACAGCAGTTACAGTTCCGTCTGAAAGACCTACGCTGGCAACAGCAGGGTTGCTGCTGGTCCACTGCAG
>JAJZQD010000146.1 GCA_021847735.1 Bacillota bacterium
GCCGGTTTCCCGGGCTACATTTTTGGATCTTCAGGGGGATTGTACGAAGGTTTGTCCCCCGAAGCAATCAAAGCTGCCTACGACGCAGTAAACTCTTGGGGAGATAAAAACCGGATTACGCATGAGGCCCCCTGCGACGGTCGTTATGAACCAATGCTCCTATAATGGGTCCCATAATACCAACGGAGGCCAGGATAATAGAAACTAAATTAATTAACATGGAAACCAGGATGTTTTGGTTAATAGTATGTAAAATATGTCGGCCCAGTTTCAAAAGGAGATGAAAAGAAAAGGTGAGCGATTTACTTACAGTGTGTGGGATTTGTAATGGGGTTTGCGGAATGAACATATCTCTGGATAGCGGCCAGGTAACTGGCATTAAGGGACAAGAGGGACACCCTGTCAGCCGTGGTTTGATATGTCCTAAGGGATTTGCGGTTAAGGAGTGGAGCGGGGCCAGCGATTGGATTCATCACCCTTTAAAGAAAACAGCAGACGGGCAATGGCAGGAGGTATCATGGGACGAAGCATTAAACACTATCGCGCAAAAGCTCGGTGAAATCAAGGGGGATTTTGGGCCCGAAACTGTGGCTATTCATGTGGGCCAGGCCGGAGTGCGTAAAGAGTTTACACCTTACGCGGAAAGATTTGCCCGGGTTTTCGGCACACCTAATTTTTCTTCTGCGGGAAGCCATTGTCATCGTTCTAAGGTAATGGCCAATACATATACTTATGGCGCTCTGCCGGTCCCTGACTTTGAGAACAGCAACTGTATTGTACTATGGGGCTCGTATCCCCAAAAATCTTTGCCCCCGCAGATGCGTTTTATAAATGAAGCGCGGCAGAGAGGGGCGAAATTGATTATCATCGACCCGAGGGTGACTTATTTAGGCAAAAAAGCCGACCTGCACCTGCGGCTGCGGCCGGGTACCGACGGCGCACTGGCCCTGGGAATGCTAAATGTAATAATAAAACAACAATTATATGACAGGGAGTTTGTAGAAAAATGGACCGTTGGTTTTGATGAGCTTATTAAACACGTGGCAGAATTCACTCCACAAAAGGCAGAAGAAATCACCGGGTTATCGGCCCAAAAAGTGGTGGCGGCAGCTCGGCTCTACGCCAAATCCTCACCGGCGTGCATTTCTATGGGTATTGCCCTGGAATTACAGTCAAACGGCTTCCAAAACTTACGGGCAATTTCAATTTTACAGGCTTTTACCGGAAACCTTGACATAACCGGAGGTGCCATGTTTGTTCCGCCTGCAAACCTTAATTCATTGGCTGTGGATATATGTTCCGAAGACCTGGAACCAGCTGTGGGCCAGGACAGATTTCCGCTTTTCATCAAAAGTTTCGGGCATGCTCAGGCAAATGTATATTCTGACGCTATTTTGGAGGGCAGACCGTATTTCCTGAAAGCGTTGATTGTATCGGGAAGCAATCCCCTGCTGACTTGGCCGAACGCAGGAAAACTGCGTAAAGCTTTGGAAAAGCTAGAGTTTTTGGTGGTCATGGATCACTTCATGACTGAAACAGCTAAACTTGCAGATATTGTTCTACCGGCAGCCACCTTTTTGGGACGCAACGAACTATGGGATTTAGCCCCTAACTTTGGCCGACAGGTAATTGGTTTAGCGCCGAAGGTGATGGATGAGCAGGGTAGGATGAGCGACTGGCAGTTTTGGACTGAACTTGCTGTCAGGATGGGTTACAGAAGGTTTTTTCCGTGGAAGGATGAAGAAGAAGCCCTCGATTACAGATTGCAGTCAATAAGGTTAACTGTGGAAGAATTGAAGAATTACCCTGAAGGTTATTCCTATGGCCAATTAAAACAAAGAAAGTATGAAACAACTGGTTTTAAAACTGCTTCGGGGAAAGTGGAAATCTATTCGGCAGTTTTAGAGCAATATGGATATGATCCGCTACCGGTATATCGGGAGCCTGCTGAGAACCCTTTCTGTGAAAAAGCCGGTGAATATCCGCTTATTCTGACCACTGGCGCCAGAACTCTAGGATACACTCATTCACGGTTCCGCAGCATTCCTTCTTTGCAAAAACTTCAGCCAGAGCCTTTGGCTGAAATACATCCGGAAACCGCTGCAAAATTTGGTATAGAGGACGGGCATCAGGTTCTGGTTGAAACTCCCCGTGGCAGCATTGAACTAAAAGTTAGGATTACTGATGAAGTAGCACCCAGGGTTTTATACCTTAGCCATGGCTGGCCGGAGGCTAACGCCAACCTCCTGACAGACAATGAGTACCTTGACCCGGTGACAGGCTTCCCCGCAGACCGGGCGCTTATGGCCCGGGTTAGGAGGATAATTTAATGCAAAATACTGTACGCGCACTTAAACTGACCCCCGGTCAGGATACCGAACCTATTAAGGCAAAAATAAGTGTCCGGAATGTTAATAATTTTTTCAAGTCTGCCCTGGGGAAAATTACAACAGTCCTGCGGGATGTTAATTTAGAAATCTGTGATCACGAATTTGTAGCCATTGTTGGACCAAGTGGGTGCGGAAAAAGCACTTTGCTCAACATGATGGCAGGTCTTATTAAACCCGATACCGGAGAGGTGCTTTTTGATGGGTCGCCGGTAGAAGGGGTCAATTCCAAAGTCGGTTACATGTCCCAGGCAGATGCTTTAATGCCCTGGCGCACGGTAATCGAAAACGTCGAGTTGGGACTTGAGATAAAGGGAGTGCCCATGAAGGAAAGGCGAAGTATAGCCAGTGACCTGATTGGAAGGGTCGGCTTAGGAGGATTCGAAGCAAGCTATCCCCGTGAACTTTCCGGGGGCATGAGGAAAAGGGTAGATATTATGAGGATTTTGGCTCTTGAACCGGAAGTCCTTTTCATGGATGAACCTTTCGGACCTCTGGACGTTTTTACCCGTGAAATGCTGCAGGATGATATCCTGCGGATTTGGCAGGAAACTAAGAAAACCATTGTTTTTGTCACTCACGACCTTGCCGAGGCGATTACTCTGGCTGACCGCGTTATTTTAATGACCGCCCGCCCGTCTACGATAAAGGCAGATTATCATATACCACTGGCCCGGCCCAGGTCGGCTATCGATATTCGTTTTGCCCCCCAATTTATAAAGCTGCACAAATTAATCTGGAACGACCTGCGAGATGAAGTTTGCAGGGCTAAAGGAGGTGAATAATTTGAGCGTTTGGAGTGCTAAGAACAAAATCACCTCCAACCTTGGGACGTTGGCAATTGTGGCTGTCTTTTTGGCAGTCTGGGAATTGTTGGCCAGTTATAAACTGATTGATATATTTTTCTTTAGTAAACCATCCACGG
>JAJZQD010000035.1 GCA_021847735.1 Bacillota bacterium
CATTCCCTGCCGACGAAGATACTCCCGTTGATGAAATTGCCACAATTATGTCCGATTCCGGCATTAACCGGCTGCCGGTTGTGAGGGATGACCGCTTGGTGGGTATTGTCAGCAGGGCGGACATTATTAGGTCAATGGCCAGGAAAGGATAAATTTGAACATGGACACCAGAGTGACAGGCAGGCCGGTATGGGCTGAAGTTGACCTTTCCGCCATTGCCCACAACATGAAAGAATTGCGAAGGGTTACCAAGCCGGGGGCGAAGGTAATGGCTGTCGTGAAAGCCAATGCATACGGTCACGGGGCCGTATCTGTCAGCAACACGGTGCTGGCCAACGGCGCCGACTACCTTGGGGTGGCAATCCTCGGTGAAGGGCGGCAATTGCGAGAGGCTGGCATCATGGCTCCCATATTGATTTTAGGCTTTACTCCCGCAGAACAAGCGGTAGATGTTGTCGACTTAGACCTAACCCAGACAGTTTATGATTTTGCCGGTGCGGAGGCCCTTTCAAGGTCAGCGGTAAAGGCTCAAAAGAGGGTCAAAATCCACATTAAAGTCGACACCGGCCTGGGTAGACTGGGTTTTCTAACCGATATCAGTACTTCCCAAGAGATTCTCAGGATGGCGGGTTTAGCCAATCTTGAAATTGAAGGGATATTTACCCACTTTTCGGTGGCAGGTTCCCGGGACAAGGAATACACGTACGGGCAGTACACAAAATTCAGGGAAATTCTCTCGCAGTTAAAAGGCCTGGGGCTTGATATCCCTATAAAACATGCGGCTAACAGCGCGGCGGCAATTGACCTGCCTGATGTACACCTGGATATGGTGAGGGTGGGCATAACGATTTACGGTTTGTACCCGTCTGACGAGGTGTTTAAAGAGAAAGTTGATTTAAAACCGGCATTAAGTTTAAAAGCCCTCGCAGCGCAGGTTAAAACCGTTCAGACCGATACCAGCATCAGTTACGGCAGGACTTACATAACAAACAGGGAAACCAGGGTGGCGACTATTCCCATAGGGTATGCGGACGGCTATACCAGGCTTCTGTCCAACAAGGCCGCTGCGGTTATCCGCGGACAAAGGGTCCCTCAAATAGGTACTGTCTGCATGGACCAGATCATGCTTGATGTAAGTGCTGTGCCGGATGTGAAAGTTGGGGACGAAGTGGTACTAATCGGTGAACAGGGGGGGCAAAAAGTCACTGCTGATGAACTTGCCGGCCTTATAGGAACGATTAATTACGAAATTGTGTGCATGCTGGGTGACCGGATACCCCGCGTGTATGTATAATGGTTGGTTTGCCGCGCAAACCTTCCGATTTTGCACCAGAAGGCACGACGTTTCGTGCCTTCTGCATTTTTCTTGGCTATTTTCCCTAAACAAACAGTCCTTCCCAGGGGCAGGAGAAAAGGGATTCATAACGAATTATATATAATAATCTGTACTCCGATATATTGGAATTTACATACATAAATATGCCTAAACGGACAATCAGACGCATACAACCAGAGGTGGAATAATGTACGGGATAAGAATAATTCTAGCCGACCCCGATCCCCTGTTTCGAAAATACATAAAAGAAAAACTCCTCAAGGCCGGTTACATGGTGGTTGGGGAAGCCTCTGACGGAAGAAAAGCCCTACAGGTAATTTTTAATATCCAGCCCGACCTTGTCATTATCAACGCTGACCTCCCGGGGAAAAGCGGGTTGGAAGTTGCCGAAACTGTTGAAGGACACCGGTTAGCCCCGGTTATTATTATTACTGAACCAGACCTCCAGGACGATTTAAAAGAGGTTCTTGAGCATTGGATGGTTTCTTATATCCTCAAACCGGTGGATGAAATCAACCTCATTCCTGCTGTGGAAGTGTGTGTAGCAATGTTTAGAAAGTTCCGCCGCCTGGAGGAAGAAAACAGGAAGTTGAAACAGACCCTGGAAACCCGCAAAGTCATAGAGAAAGCCAAGGGCCTGTTAATAGAGTTCAAGGGTATGACCGAACCCCAGGCCTTTAAATACATGCAAAAACTCAGTATGGACAACAGCCAGCCTGTCCAAAAAATCGCTAAACAAATAATAACGACCATGGAACGTAAATGACTGGGGAAAGGTGGACTACAAAAAATAATTGTTTAAAAAATTTTTCTGTATACAATATATTGCATAAGAAAGTATTGAAAATGTGTACATTTTCTAATATAATTTTGCTGTAAAAGAATATTGCAACTGTTCGACACGATGGTATCTTTCTCAACAACAGTTGTAGGGCAATGACGTCCTTATGAAGCAGGTTTTGTACCTGCTTTTGAGGTCGTTTTTTATTGTTCTTTTAAAACCACATATAAACAAAAAGGGAGGAAGAAGAAAATGAGTTTTAGCAAAGGAATCAATGCCAGTGCAGCAACACTGACAAAACTCCGTACAGGAGACAGCAAATGCCCCTTTAGCGGGATGTGTGTAACCTGTCTCGACGGCTGCCCGGGGCTCTGTGAAATCGGGAAATCATCTATCAGGGGGAAAGAGACTCTTTATCCCCAACCTTTCGGCAAAATTACCGCCGCTGCCGAAAAGGAATACCCTGTCGACTATTCGCACTTCAACATCGCCGGAACCGCGGTAGGCGCCCGTGGCGTAGCTGCAGACCCGGAAGTGGCTACCTTCCCCGCAGTTAATATCGAGTCAGCCGCAGGTGCAAACAGTGAAATTCCCCTCCGGTTACCTATTGTTATTGCAGGTATGGGTTCAACCAACGTGGCTGCCGATAATTGGGACCACCTGGCTGCCGGTGCGGCTATATCTGGTGTAGGTATTGTAATTGGCGAAAACGTGGTTGGAATGGACCCCAAATCAGAAATCAAAAACGGACGCGTTGTAAAGTCGCCCAACCTGGAGAAAAGAATCAAGGTTTTCCAGGACTGGTCCAACGGCAAAGGCTTTATTGCAGTACAGGCCAATGTTGAAGACACAAAGCTGGGTGTTCAGGAATACGCTCTTGATAAGCTTGGGGTAGATATTGTCGAACTTAAGTGGGGCCAAGGCGCCAAGGACATTGGCGGCGAAGTAAAACTCAGCACCCTTGAACGCGCCCAACAGCTTTACGGCAGGGGTTACATAGTTTTACCCAACCCTGAAGACCAAGAGGTACAAAAATCCTTTAAAGCCGGTGCATTTGCCGAATTTGAAAGGCATTCCCGCATTGGTATGGTAACCGAAGATGGGTTCCACGCCAGAGTAGCCGAACTCCGCAATGCCGGAGCCAAATTCGTGTTCCTGAAGACCGGCGCTTACAGGGCCGCCGACCTTGCCAGGGCCGTGAAGTTTGCTTCAGATGCTAAGATTGACCTGCTTACCATTGACGGCGCAGGTGGCGGTACCGGGATGAGCCCGTGGAGAATGATGAACGAGTGGGGTATTCCGACCCTGTATATCCAGGCCCTCACAACCAAATATCTTGACAGGCTTGCTGCCAAAGGTGCATTTGTACCGAAGGTTGCTATTGCCGGGGGATTCACCCTCGAAGACCATATGTTTAAGGGAATTGCAATGTCAGCCCCATATGTTAAAGCTATCGGTATGGCCCGCTCTCCGCTTACTGCCGCTATGGTTGGCAAGAATGTGGGCGAAGCCATTAAGGCAGGCAAAGTTCCCAACGAGTACAAAAAATACGGTGACAATCTTGAGCAAATCTTTATCTACACATCCGAACTTAAGAAGCAGCTCGGCAAAGACTTTGCCAAACTGCCGGTGGGGGCTATCGGCGTGTATACATATTTCGAGCGCTTGGCCCAGGGATTACGCCAGTTAATGTGCGGCGCTCGCAAATTTGGCCTCGAATTCATTACCAGGGACGACATTTTTGCGCTTACCAAAGAAGGCGCGGAAGTTACCGGAATAAAGTATATCATGGACCACGACGCAGAAGAAGCTGATAGAATTATTGGTTAGATCTATAAAAAGCACCCGTTAGGGGTGCTTTTTTTGCCAATTTTCCCGTCCCGTGGTCAGGTTGTTATACGATAAAAAAGGAAAGCAGATTACCGGCGACCATACGGTGGACCTACTGAAGGAATTAACAGTCTTTATTAATTTAAGGTTAAGCAAAGGACCCTAAAAAGGGTCCTTTATTTGTGTGTGAGGAACTGAACAAGCGCGCTTTTCTAGTATTTTATCGGGTATTGTGGTAAAATTAACTATTATGGATACCGGTTGACTTTGTAAACACGCCAATGGGGGCCAGGGACAGTGGAAAGAATGCGAATTGTAGTGGCTGAGCGGGATGCCGCATTCCGGAAAAATTTAAAAGAAATGTTAACTCAGGCCGGTTATCTCGTCGTTGGTGAAGCCGCAGACGGCATGTCGGCCATTAAGCTGATCCACGGCCTACAGCCTGAAATGGTTTTAGCTTCAGCAAGCCTACCGGTGCTTAACGGGCTGGAACTTGCAAAGATTATCGAAGAGAGTAGGCTCGCCGCCTTGGTTTTGATGGTCGACTACGGAGAGAAAGACCTTGTTTACGGGGCAGGGGATCGGTGGTCTGTTCCTGTTTTGGTAAAGCCTTTTGACCAATTTCACCTGGTTTCGATTTTAGAATATACAAATGCAGTTTTCTGCAAGATGGCAGGCCTTGAAGGGGAAGTGCACCGACTCAGGAGCGACCTGGAGACCAGGAAAATTGTTGAAAAAGCCAAAGGTATTCTTATGAAGGCCCAAAAGTTGACAGAAGAAGAGGCCTTCAAAAGGATTCAGCAGCAGAGCATGAAAAAAAGGACTTCCATGAAAAACATTGCGGAAGCAATTATCACGGCTTTTGATCTTTCCGATAATGGGTGAAATTAATAACCTCTTAGCCTGGCACCCTAATTTTCTTCGGCATATTTGATTATCCTGGCCAGGAGATCCTCTTTTCTGGCGTTGATGGCAGTAAAGTCCATTGCCGGAACATAAAACGATTCCATCAGATCATGCTCCGCCTTGGCGAGGCTTAAATAATCCACAGCCCTGTTGAAAGCGGCATTGAATCTATCCCGGCAGCTGCTAATTTCGTCACTGTACACAGAAATAATTGTTGGGTTGAAAAATAAGGATAAGTTAATCTCTTTACAAGACTTCAGGCTTCCTAAGCATTCGGGGTCAAAGGATATGGGAGCGGATAAGTTAGCAACGGCCGTAGAAAGCTGTGGGATGACGACAATGTCCACATTTTGCGGCACAAAAGCGCAATGGTAGACCTCAGTATATAACCCCAGGGTTTGGGCCTGCCCGGCAATTTTACCGGCCAGGGTAGTTTTTCCGCAGCCTGGTTCACCTTTGATTACATATAGTATTTCCGTATCCTGGAGAATCGTGTCCAGATAATTAACCGGACCGTCCGGTGTTATTGCTGTGGCAAAAAGATGCCGGGGTTTGGCCTCGGTTCGGAAATTGGGGGTAACTCTTGTGAATATTTCTTCGGTTATGGCAGTTGTCACTTCGTTTACCTGAGCAAAGTTAGTGGCCTCGGTGATGTAACTTTCCCACTCCTCCTGAATGGTTTTAGCTTCTTTGAGGCAGAAATAGGCTGTCTTAAACAGACGACCGACCCGGAGGTTGGTGTTTATAATGGATTCCCGGTTTTGCCTCATTAAATCTTCGTTCCAAAAGTCTCCCAGGTGTACGATTTCATCAACTGCCCCTGGATTTTTGGGGTCTACAATGTGGGTAGGGAGTTCCTAAACACAACTTTTGGAATTAATGTGTAACCACATTGCTGCTTGGAAGATACCAGTGGTAAAGGAATTAAATGTGGATAGAGTATTATTTTTACTGTTATCCATGAAACAATTAAACCCCATTTATAACCGTTAGCAGCCAAAAGACAGCAGGTGGCGGCATAAGACTTAGACTATTAATAAAGAGTATTATAATATTAAAAGGTAAAGATACGAGGTTTTTAATTTTAAGAGAAAACAATCCGGATGATGGTTGTGGGAGAGATCTTCTCTATGAAGGCGCCGAAGGAGAAAGAGGGTCGTTTAGCTAAACGGGCATCGAAACTCTCAGGCAAAAGAACCATAACTTTGACGGGACTCTGGAGAGCTTCTAAGTCTTAGACTTAGAACACCAAAGGGGACAGCTTGGGAAGTAAGCGAATCTCTCAGGTCATAGGGACAGAGAAAAACAGCTATCGATATCTGTTTGCTCTTGTTCCTTTTCTATTTTAATGCAAAATTTCCTTTTTCAAAAAAATCAGGGGGTGAGTGGTTTGTCTCGTTTATTGGCTATTCAGGATTTTACACAACAAATGGTTGATGCCATTTCGGCTGTAATCGATTTTGATGTCGCAATTATAGATGACAGTATCTCATTGGTTGCGGGCTCAGGAAAGTATAAGAACAGAATAGGTTATAATTATGGTAAAGGCTCTATAACCCAAAAACTGTTAAGTGATGATGCTTTTGCTAACCAGGATTTTGTACTTGTACAGACCCCTCATTTTAATGACATTTGCAAGGATTGTGAAACACGAAGTGATTGTGATATCAATGCAGCCCTGATATGTTCCATTAATTACAGCAAAAAAGTTGTTGGAACTCTTTCTTTATTTGCTACAAACGAAAGTCAGAGTGAAACTATTGTTAGAAAAATAGATAAATTAAGTTGCTTTCTGACGAAGATATCAGCATTGATTAGTAGTAAAATCGGAGAAAAGGAAATGCATGAGCAGGCTTCCTTTATGGATAATAAATTTACCACTGTAATTAACTCTGTCAATGAAGGGGTTGTTGCTTTTGACGAAGACGGAGTAATAACTCAATGTAACAAATCAGGTCCAAAAATGCTTAAAAAAGATTTACCGCAAGTATTGGGTCAACATATTACAAGTATATTTCCTAATTTGCCTAAAGATATTTCCATCTTGGAGAAAAATGCAAGTAATTTTGAATTATCCTGTAATGAAAACGGAAAGAGTCACAAGACCTCGTTTTCCGGTACCATGATATCTTTTGACCAGTCGTCCGGTCGTAAGGGGGGGCTTATTTCTTTTCGTTGTGTGGCCAAAGTACATAATGTGATACTTAAAAATAACGGGCAGCCTGGAACATTGGTTTTTGATAATATTCAAGGTTCCAGCAAGGCTATCTTAGACATCAAGGAGAGGATGAAACGGGTAGCTTTTACTGATTCAACTATTCTTTTATATGGAGAAAGCGGCACAGGGAAGGAGTTATTTGCCCAGGCTGTCCACAATGAGAGTCACCGCGGCAATGGTCCGTTTATTCCAATCAACTGCGGTGCTATCCCGGAATTGCTGTTGGAGAGCGAGCTTTTCGGTTACGAAGAAGGGGCCTTCACTGGGGCAAAACGCGGGGGAAAGCCGGGTAAGTTTGAACTGGCTCATGGCGGCACGATATTTCTCGATGAAATTGGAGACATGCCGTTACACCTTCAAGTCAAGCTCTTGCGTGTCCTTCAGGAAAAAAAGTTTGAACGGGTTGGGGGAGTTAATTCAATTTGGACTGATATTCGTTTAGTCGCAGCTACGAACCGTAACTTAGAAGAAATGATTAAACTCGGCCAATTCCGCAACGATCTTTATTACAGGCTTAGTGTTATTCCTTTTATTATTCCACCGCTCAGGGAGAGAGATAATGACATATTGACCCTCGCTCGTTATTTTTTAGAGAAGTTTAATACTATTCTCCGAAAGGATATTGAGGGTTTCGACAGGGTAGTAGAACAGATTATAGAAGGTTACGGTTGGCCTGGCAATGTACGGGAACTGGAAAATGCCATTGAATATGCGGTCAATATTGAAACAGACCCTGTAATAACGGTAAGAAGCTTTCCACCACGGATTGTAGACGCCGTTCTTAGGGTAAATTTGGGTGACCAACGCGTAGAAACACTGGAAAACCTCGAGCGGGATGCCATAATCAGAGCCCTTCGTCATTATGGAATGAACACGGTTGGCAAGGAGAAAGTCGCCAGGGCTTTGGGGATTAGCCTTGCAACCCTTTATCGCAAAATGAAGGAATTTGAGATTAACATCGCATCTATTTCGCAAAATGAGAAAAAAACTTTATCATTTTGAGAAAAAAATTGGTTGAAAGGGAAAATTGGATGAAAGTAATATAGGGTTTTTGGGGCCAGGATGTCTCTATTAAGGGGATGTAATGGCCCTTGTTATTTGTTTTTCCACCAAAACAGCGGTAGTTTTTTTAAAAAAAATTAGCAGTTGGCGCGTTTCTTGCATAAACAGTTGTGTGCTGGGATGGCGATAGGAGGGATAGTTTGTTGTCAGTAGTTTTTTAACAGTCAGATGTTGTTTTCGAGTTAACTGAGTATAACAATCTGGCAATTCAAGTCAGAAGGGAGAGTGCAAATGAAGAGTCAGTTTGTAAAAAGTAGATACGAGGCAAATGAAGCAGTACAATTTAATGTTCTGTCAGACAATCAATGTGAAGAAATATTTCATTCTGCAATGGAGGTGTTAAGAAGAACAGGTAGTAAGGTCTATGATCCTGACTCACGTGACCTCCTTAAAAAGGGTGGCGCTTTTGTTGACGGAGAAGTTGTCAAATTCCCTTCAGCCTTAATTGAATGGGCTGTTAGAACAGCACCTTCCCGTGTGGTCTTATGCGACCGAAACGGTAAAGCAAAGCTGTTTCTGGAGGGAAAAAACGTTTATTTCGGCCCCGGTCCAAGCAATAACTTTGTCCTGGATCCTTTTACCGGGGAGCGCAGGGAACCTACTACAGAAGACACGGTAAGAGCAGCCAAGTGTTGCGACTACCTCCCTAATATAGATTATGCAATGGATATGGGGACGGTCAGAAATGTGAATCTAACTTTATCGGATGTTTACTCCTTCGAAGCTCTCCTAACCAACACAACTAAACCAATCGTTCACTGGGGTTTTGACATCCCGCAGTACCAGGATATTTTAGAAATGTGTATAGCAGTAGCGGGCAGCCTGGAGGAATTACAAAAAAACCCTTTTATCGCCATGTACTCCGAACCTTTGCCGCCACTTCGGCACAGCCGCGAGGCCATCGCCAAGGCAGTATTTGTGGCTGAAAAAGGGCTGCCGTTGATTTACACACCTTGCACTATGGCCGGTGCGACAACCCCGGCTACCATGGCAGGCACCATAGTGTTACAGGTTGCTGAAAGTCTGGTTGGGCTGGTAGCGGCCCAGTTAAAGCGTGAAGGAACACCGTTTATTATGGGTGGCCTGATTTCTATTATGGATATGAGCAGTACTATTCTTTCTTACGGTGCTCCCGAACTGGCTTTACTTTCCGCCGGTATGAGCAATGTGGCCCAGTATATGAAAATACCTGTATTCAGCACCGGTGGCTGTACAGATGCCAAGACCTTGGATGCCCAAGCTGCTATTCAGGGGGCCATGTCGATCCTGATGGCCGCCCAAAGTGGGGCCAGTTTGGTTCACGATTGTGGTTACATAGAATATGGCTCGACCAGTTCAACGGAAATGCTCGTTATGGATGATGAAATAATCGGTATGGTTAAACGCATTATGCGGGGGGTTGAAGTAAATGATGAGACCCTGGCGGTTGATGTGATTGACAGCGTGGGTCCCGGCGGGCACTTCCTCAGAACCCAGCATACCAGAAACTATTTTAAGAAAGAGACATGGTATCCCTCATTAATTGACAGAAAAGTTTATGAGGGTTGGAGAGCAGAGGGCAATAAGACCATGGGCGCGAGAATTAAAGAAAAGACTCAAATGATTATTAACGAGCATAATCCTGAGAAGCTGCCGGAAGCCACGCTCAACAGTATTAAAGCTATTATTCAAAGGGCTGAACAGCGGGAAGCCGCTCAAGTATAAAAACAGGAAAACCAAGATTAATTATTAGGAGGAATTCATAATGTCAATTTTAGATGAAATTGCCCAGGGAGTTATAGAAGGTGAAGCCACAAAAGTTGCGGACCTTACCAAAAAGGCGTTGGACACTGGAGTGCCGCCACTGGATATAATCAACAACGGACTGGTTTTGGGCATGGGCAAAGTTGGAGAAATGTTTAAAACCGGAGAGATGTTCCTCCCGGAAGTAATTTTTTCAGGTGATGCCTTGTATGCGGGTGTTGGTCTTGTTAAGCCGCTGCTAACAGATGGCAGCATGCCTTCCAAAGGCACCGCAGTTATAGGGACAATAAAGGGAGACCTGCACGACATCGGGAAGAACCTTGTGGGTATGATGCTGGAGAGTTCAGGTTTTACAGTTGTTAACCTGGGTGCCGATGTAAGCCCGGAAAGTTTTGTTCAGGCAGCAAAGGACAATAATGCTGATATAATTGGTTGTTCTGCTATGCTGACCACTACCATGATTTTGATGCCTGATGTCATCAAGCTCCTTGAAAGCGAGGGTTTGCGGAACAAGGTGAAAGTAATGATAGGGGGAGCGCCTCTCAGCCCGGAATATGCTGCTAAAATAGGTGCCGACAGTTACGCCCCAGATTCTACAACAGCAGTGGAAGTAGCGAACGAACTGGTTTAATTATTTGCTGAGAAGGGAGCAAGAAATTATGAAAAGTGGTTATGTGGCTAATAGAAGCACCAGGTTTAGTGTTTTGAGTGATGACCAGTGCCGGGAAATCGTCTCAGCTTCCAAAGAAATCCTCGAACGCACAGGTGTGAAAATATTCTACCAGGAGGCGGTAGAAATATTACGTAAAGCAGGATGTTCTGTAGACGGGGAACAGGTGCGGATTCCGTCCCGGTTGGTTGACCAGGCTTTGCGGATGGTGCCTAAGCGGGTAACCCTATGTAACAGCCGTACCGGTGAGCGTGTTATGCATCTGGAGGGGTATAATGCATACTTTGGAACAGGTTCCGATACACCCTTTTACATAGACCCGTATACCGGTGAAAGGAGACCGTCAAGCACACAAAGCGTGGGCAATAACTGCCGGGTAATTGACGCGCTTCCTAACCTTGATTTTGTGATGTCTCTGGGGATTTCCCAGGATGTACCCCAGCCGGTATATGACCGTTACCAGTATGAGGCCATGGTACTTAACACATCCAAGCCAATTGTAGTTACCGCTAACGATGCTCAGGGTTTTGCCGACATTATTGAGATGGCTGAAATTGTTGCCGGCGGTCCTGAAAAACTGCGCCGGAACCCGCTAATTGTTCTTTATGCTGAACCAATTTCACCTCTTCAGCATTCTATGGAATCTATCACCAAACTGATGATGGCCGCTAACAAGGAAGTACCTGTAGTCTACACGCCTTGTGTCATGGCCGGTGCAACCGTACCAGCTACCATGGCCGGAACGCTGGCCTGTGGCCTGGCCGAATCTTTGAGTGGATTGGTCCTGCACCAACTGACCAAGGAAGGCGCGCCGTTTATCATGGGTGGTGTTTTTACTATTATGGACATGCAGTCAACCATCTTCTCTTATGGGGCTCCAGAGTTCCACCTCCTGGAAGCCGCTTTGGCGGATATTGCTCATTACCTGAATTTGCCGATGTTTGGAACGTGCGGCTGCAGTGATTCAAAAGTAGTGGACGAACAAGCCGGGATAGAAGCAGCAATGTCTATTTTGTTGATGGCTCAGGCTGGTCCTAATTTAAACCATGATGTTGGGTACATTGAATATGGTTCAACTGCTTCCCTGGAAATGCTTGTTATCTGTGACGAAATAATTGGTATGGCCCGCAGAATTGTTCGTGGAATAGAGGTCAATCCCGAAACTCTGGCGGTAGATGTTATCGATCAGGTAGGCCCCGGGGGACATTTCCTAAAGACTGCGCACACTCGTAAATTCTTTAAGACAGAGACCTGGTATCCAACGCTTATCGACAGGAAAATTTATGCTAACTGGAAGAGTGATGGCAGTAAGACTTTAACCCAAAGGGCCAACGAAAAAGTAATCTCTATTCTGGAAAGTTACCAGCCGGAGCAGTTGTCTCCGGATGTGAAGCAAAAGTTAAGAGCGGTAGTTGAACGGGCAGCCAGCAAATGTCAAAAATAAAAACCGCCGTCTGCTATAGTCAATAAGTCCCTGTTGCTTTGCATCGGCCAAAAGGCAAATATAAATCATATACTTGTTTTTCTGGGAAGGTGATATTATTTGTTTAGGTTTACGGCGGACCAGCATGTATACGACATTAACGGAATTAAAATAGGCGGGCAGCCGGGAGAATATCCCACTGTTTTAGTTGGGAGTATTTTTTACCGTGGGCACAAAATAGTCAGCGACCCGGTCAGAGGTTTTTTTGACGAAGATGCTGCCAGGAATCTGCTGTCCCAGGAAGCGGAGTTAAGCGCCGAAACCGGTAACCCGAGAATAGTTGACGTTATTGGAGATACGGTGGAAGCTTTGACGCGCTATGTTGAATTTGTGCTTAGGCACACCGAGTCCCCTTTTTTCCTCGACAGTGTTGACCCCCAGGTTAGAATAGGGACATTAAAACAGCTGGGTAAAGACCAGGCTGTTGTTAACCGTCTGATTTATAATTCTCTCGATGAAAACTATCTGGAAGAGGAACTGGCGGTAATCAAAGAATATGGGATAAAGACAGCTGTAATCCTGGCCTTCAGTAAAAAACACCTGAAGCCTGAGAAAAGGGTTAAACTGATTGACGGAGACGGTGACAAAGAAGGTCTAATCGACATTGCCAGGAGGGCCGGGGTTGAACAGTATCTTATCGACCCCGGTGTTCTGGATGTGGCCAGTAATAGCTGGACTGCCAAGGCAATTTACGATATCAAGGAAAAGTTTGGCTACCCCGGTGGCTGTGCTCCGTCCAATGCCCTGTATTTATGGAAAAAGATGCGGTCTAAGGGCTCTCCGTTCTTTGAAGCAGCCGGGTCTTCTGTTTTCACTTTCCCAATTGCCTATGGCGCTGATTTTATCCTTTACGGGCCTGTTATGAATGCCCCATGGGTCTTCAGAGCAGTAGCAACTACTGATGCGATGCTTGGTTATACCAGTAAACTTACAGGTACAAAGATTGGCACAACCGAACATCCACTCTTAAAGATTTTTTAGATTTAAGCTGCGGAGGTTGCAGCAAGGGTGCCGTAGGTCATTGTGTGTATTAGAAATAGAAAGGGGGGCCTTTGGTGATACCGAAATATAACATCCTATCTACTGAACAGGTTCAAAAAGTGCATGAACACAGCATGAAAATCCTTGAAGAAATCGGAGTGGAAATGTCATGTGAGTCTGCTTTGGAAATCTTCAAAACTCACGGACTGAAGGTCGAAGGCCACCGGGTATACTTTCAACGGGAGTTTGTAGAGGCTCAGGTCAAAAAAGCGCCAGCCGAGTTTACTCTACATGCACGCAGCCCGGAACACAATTTACTTTGTGGCGGGGATAGCATCATTTTGGTGCCTGGTTACGGGGCCCCATTTATTCACAATGTTGACGGGAAACGACGCAATGCTGCCATGGCTGATTTTAATAATTTTGTTAAGCTGGCCGGAGCCAGCAAAAATCTTCACATGACCGGCGGCACTATAGTTGAACCTGGCGATGTCCCCCATGCCACCAGGCACCTTGAGATGGCATACAGTGCTATTAAAAATTCAGGAAAATGCTTCATGGGCAGCGCTTCCGGCCGTGAAAGGGCCCAGGACTGCATTGGAATAGCTTCAATTATATTTGGCGGCAAAGAAGTAATTAAAGCCAAGCCGGCCTTGATTTCATTAATTAATTCCGTTACTCCCCTAAAATACGACGACCGCATGCTGGGAGCTTTAATGGCCTATGCTGAAGCGGGACAGGCCGTGGTGATTGCTTCCATGGTTATGGCAGGCTCCACCGGTCCGGCGACCATGGCAGGAGCGTTGGCATTACAAAATGCGGAGGTATTAGCCGGGATTACCCTGGCCCAAACTATAAACCCCGGGACTCCGGTAGTTTATGGCACTACCTCGGTAATTACAGATATGCAGAGCGGTAACCTGTCGATAGGCAACCCGGAGTGTGCTCTGTTTGTTACAGCCAGCGCCCAGTTGGCGAGATACTACGGAGTGCCCTGCCGGGGAGGCGGCACCCTTACTGACTCCAAAATCGCCGATGCCCAGGCCGGTTACGAATCAATGATGGTTCTAATGGCAGCAGGACTCGCAGGAATGAATTTTGTACTCCATTCCGCGGGGATTCTTCAGTATTTCCTGGCTATGTCTTACGAAAAGTTTATAGTAGATGATGAGATTGCCGGGATGGTCCTGCGTTACCTGCGGGGAATCGAATTTACAGAAGACGATTTCGCCTTTGATGTAATTGCCAAAGTAGGACCTGGCGGGCACTTCCTGACTCAAAAGCATACCCGGAAAAATCACATTAAGGAACTACGGCTGCCGCAGCTGAGTGACAGACAGTCGTATGACAGTTGGGCTAAAGAACACTTTGACATAAATAAACGGGCTCATCAGAAATGGCAGGAGGTTTTGGCGTCATATGAAACGCCCACCCTCGACAGTTCAGTCGACAAAGCCGTCCGGGAATACATAGATAACCGAACTGCGGTACTTTTAAGCTGATTTGAATACTTCCGCACAAGAAGTCCATTTCGGAACAAATAATCATCGGGGGGATAGCAAATGAACCAGGTATTCGAAGAAATCAAACAAGCGGTTATTGACGGCGATGATGAACTCGCGGCAGAATTAGCCCAGAAGGTACTAGATGAAGGGATTAACCCGGTTGAAGCCGTACAGGAAGGATTCATTAAAGGGATAGATGAAATCGGCACTAAATGGAAATCGGGCGAAGCCTTTTTACCTGATGTAATGATGGCTGCCGATGCTTTAAAAGCAGGCTTAACCCTGCTGGAACCGGCAGTTGCGGAATCCGGTTCCCAGGAAGGAGAACCTGTGGGCCGGATTGTCCTTGGCACGGTTGCGGGTGATATTCATGATATCGGTAAAAACATTGTAGGAGCACTGCTTACAGCCGCGGGATTTAAGGTTTACGACATTGATATTGACCAGAGCGCCCAGAGTTTTCTGGCCAAAGCCGAAGAAGTGGGAGCAGACATCATTGCCGCCAGCGCTTTGCTAACCACAACCATGGGCGAACAAAAAGAGCTTGTGAAATACCTTGTTGAAAAGAACCTGAGAGACCAATACAGAGTGATAATCGGCGGAGGTCCAACCACAAAAGAATGGGGCGACGAAATCGGTGCCGATGGGTGGGCGGAAACGGCCGACCAGGCTGTGGAATTATGTAAGGAACTGGTTTTGGACATAAAGAGGTAGGAGGTAGTTATGTCGGCCAAAATCGAAGTTAAAAACCTGGTCAAAGTCTTTGGTTCCCAGCCACGGAAAGCCCTGTCGATGATAGAAAAGGGAATGTCCAAAGAGCAAATTCTGGCCGAAACAGGTCAAACTGTGGGAGTCAATGATGTTAGTTTTACCGTTGAGACTGGTGAAATTTTCGTAGTTATGGGTCTTTCAGGATGCGGTAAGTCGACTATTTTGCGCTGCCTTAATCGATTGATTGAACCAAGTTCAGGGTCCGTGTTAATAGACGGGCAGGATATTACAAAATTAAAAGCCCGGGAACTGCGCATGGTCAGACAAAACAAAACTGCCATGGTCTTCCAGCAGTTTGCCCTGTTGCCGCACCGTACAGTCCTTCACAATACTGTCTATGGGTTGGAAGTTCAGGGTGTACCAAAGGAACAACGAGAAAAGCGGGCCAGAGAAAGCCTTGCCATGGTCGGACTAAACGGATGGGAAAACTCCTATCCCGACGAGCTAAGCGGCGGAATGAAACAGCGGGTCGGCCTGGCCCGGGCTTTGACCAATGACCCGGACATCTTGCTCATGGACGAAGCGTTTAGCGCCCTTGATCCCCTGATTCGCGAAGAAATGCAGGATGAATTGCTGAAACTACAGCAGGCAATGAATAAAACCATCGTCTTCATCACCCATGATTTAAGTGAAGCTTTAAAGATTGGAGACCGCATTGCCTTTGTACGGGACGGTTCACTCGTGCAAGTGAGTTCGCCTGAGGATATTATCAACCATCCGGCTGATGCGTATGTTGCCAACTTTGTCAGAGGTGTTGAACGCAGCAAGGTACTATTGGCCAAAGATGTTATGGGGGACACGGGTTCAATAACGTTATCGGACGAATTGGGTAAGGCTATACAGGTTATGGAAGAAGGTGGGGCAGCGGGTGTTTTTGTAATTGACAGGGATTCCAGGCTGCAGGGAGTGCTGACCTCCGAAACTGTTTTTAAGGCTATTAAAGCTGGGGCAGTCAGTATAAGGGAATTGGAACTGATTCAAGTATCCGCTGTGAGTGTGGAGACAAAGATTCAGGAGGTCATAAACATAATTGCTCGCAGCAAATTGCCACTTGCCGTGGTTGACAATGAAAATCGCCTTGCCGGTAGTATCGTACACAGCGCCGTTTTAGCAGCTCTAGCGGGCAAAGGGGGTGAAGAGGATGTACCGACTACCAATTGGACAACTGGTTAATGGAGGGGTGCAGTGGCTTTTGGAACACTATGGCCATGCCTTTGACGTATTTTCGGGTTCGATAGCCCATCTGGTTGACGGTTTCAGAACTGGACTAGCTTGGATTCCATGGTGGGCGCTTATACTGCTTGTTATTGTTTTAGCTTGGCGGTCAGAAGGTTGGCGCTTAGCCCTGGGGTCCGCGTTTGGCCTTTTGTTGATATATAATCTGAGCCTCTGGCCGGCTTTTTTGGATACCCTGGTTCTGGTCATCATAGCAGCCCTGGTCTCTATCGTCTTAGGTGTACCAATCGGCATTGTGGCAGCGTACAGCAGCCGGTTTCACCGGATAATGTCTCCAATCCTTGATTTCATGCAGACAATGCCGTCTTTTGTATACCTGATTCCAGCCCTGATGTTCTTCGGACTGGGTACGGTGCCTGCAGTTTTTGCTACTGTAGTTTTTGCCATGCCGCCTGCGATTCGACTTACGAATCTAGGAATTAGACAGGTGCCGGTGGACTTAGTGGAAGTCGGTGAAGCCTTTGGCTCCAGTCCGGTGCAGCTGCTCTGGAAAATTCAGCTGCCGGTGGCCATGCCAACAATAATGGCAGGCATCAACCAGACCATGATGTTGTCTCTTTCTATGGTGGTTATTGCTGCCATGATTGGTGCCGGTGGATTTGGCGCCGGGGTGCTGGCCGGAATATCCCAGATGGATATTGGGAAGGGTTTTGAGAATGGTCTGGCTGTGGTCATCCTCGCCATGATATTGGACCGCCTAAGTCAGGGCTTTATTCGAAACACACGGACTGCCGACAAGAAAAAATAGAAAAATTATGAGGAGGTAATAAAATGCAAAGAAAACTTTGGAGGTTCCGTACCGTTGGGTTGCTAGTGGTTCTGTGTTTGCTGCTGGTTACCGCTGTTACCGGATGTGGCTCGTCAACAAAACCTGAAGACAACAGCCAATCCCAGCCCCAACAAAGCCAAAGCACCCAGGGCACCCAGGAAAGCAAAGGCACGGTTAACATCGGTTATGTAAACTGGGCGGAAGATGTGGCTGTAAGTAACCTGTGGAAGGAAATACTGGAAAGCCAAGGGTATACCGTAAAACTGCAAAGTCTTGATGTCGCCCCGTTGTTTGTTGGTTTGAACAAAGGCGATCTGGATATATTTATGGACAGCTGGCTGCCTGTTACTCACCAGTCATACTGGGATAAATACAAAGACAGCTTAGATGATTACGGTGTTTGGTATTTGGCAGATGCGAAAATCGGTTTGGTTGTTCCCAAATATGTAACTATTGACTCCATAGACCAGATGAAAGCTGAAAAAGCCAAATTTAACGGTCAGATTATCGGAATCGACCCCGGTGCAGGGATTATGAAGGCTGCGGACAAAGCCAATAAAGATTACGGCTTAGGTTTCCAAGTTGTTCAAGGCAGTGAGGCTGCTATGATGGCCGCTCTCGGAAAAGCTGTCCAGGATAATAAATGGGTTGCCATCACAGGCTGGAGTCCGCATTGGATGTTCGCAAAATATGAACTCAAGTATCTTAACGACCCCAAGAAGGATTTCGGAGCTGCTGAGGCACTGCATACTCTGGCCAGCAAGAGTTTTGCCCAAAAGACACCGGCTGTGGCAGAGATGCTGAAGAAATTTAAAATGACTGATCAGCAGATAGGCGGATTGGAAGACCTGATCAACCAGGGTATGGCGCCACAGGATGCAGCCAAGAAATGGATTCAGGAAAATCAGAGTGTAGTTGATGGCTGGATTAAATAATAGACAACTAGTACACTGTCAACTCTTAAACTGTGGATAGAGTCGTCTTAATTTGATTCTTGCGTCATCAGTCGTGAACTGCCAGTCAATACCTTTTTGCTTCTTGTTTCGGGCAGATTCCCATTCCAATAGTT
>JAJZQD010000147.1 GCA_021847735.1 Bacillota bacterium
AAATATTTATCCCAAGGTAAAATTGTGATTGTTGCCGGTTTCCAGGGCGTTTGCCAGGATGGCAGTACTACCACTCTGGGCCGCGGCGGCAGTGATACCACTGCTACGGCTCTGGGAGCAGCACTGGGAGCAGAATTGGTAGAGATATACACTGATGTGGATGGGGTTATGACTACTGACCCTCGCTTAGTTCCGGATGCCGCTATCATGAAAGACATATCTTACAAAGAAATATGTGAGATGGCTAACCAGGGGGCCAAGGTTATTCACCCCAGGGCTGTGGAAGCAGCCATGAATGGAAAGGTCCCCATCAAAATCAAAAATACATTTTCCGATGCCGAAGGCACCTTAATCGCCGAAAACGTTGCCGAGAGGGTGATTACCGGACTGGCACACCTGACAAATATTACTCAGGTTAAAGTCGGCCCGTTGGCCGGTGATGCGGTTCAAATGGCCAAGGTCAGGGTACTCAAGACAATGGCTGAAGCCAAAATTAGTATCGACATGACTGGCGTTACACCTAACTCCATTTTCTTTATTATAAATGGTGATGATACATCCAAAGCCCTCGAAGTCCTGATGAAAGCCGGTTACAGCTCTAATGTGGAAACCGCCTGTGCCAAACTGTCGGTCATCGGTGCCGGAATGGAGGGTGTCCCCGGAGTCATGGCTGATGTCATGGAATCCCTTGACGAAGCCGGTGTTACTGTTTTGCAGACCTCTGATTCAGATATCACCATTTCCTTCCTAATTAAAGAAGCCGACCTGCACAAAGCAATCCAAATCCTGTATAAAAGTTTCGACTTAGGTGTTCAGTAATAAACTTTTCATAAAAAACATCTTGACATGCACGTGCTGAATTTTGTATACTATTTTCAATATAATTTTTTGGGTAATTGTGATGAAGGGGAATTTATATATTTAGGAAGGCTACAGAGAGCCGGGTAAAGCTGAAATCCGGTGCCGGAATTTGTATAAGCTACTCACCCCTGAACTGAGCATTGAACGGTACTCTTGTACTGAGTAGGTGTTTCCGGCAGCATGCCGTTATCATGTATGCGACGACTTTTAAGAGGCTGTCCATTGTTGTGGGCATGCAAGCAGGGTGGTACCGCGGAAGGTTATTTAACCTCTCGTCCCTGATAGGATTCTATCGAGGAGAGAGGTTTTTCGTTTTTGTGCATGTTGGGGAAAACGCTATCTGGCGTTGTTGCTGGCTTGACCGCAATCCTCAACGTACGATAAGTACGCCTGCGGTTGCGGCCAAGTCAGCGCCTAGCCAGCTAGCGTTTTCCCACCCCCGGGTCTTTAAGAATTTTTATTCGGTTCAAAGAGGATTGACTAACACTATTTAAGTGTTTGGAGATGTTTTTTGGCCCAGTGGATACGGTTCAGGTGAACGAACCTATCATGGGTTTTTATTTATTATTTCTAGGGAGGGGTTTCATTTGCGTAGTGATGCCGTAAAAAAAGGATTGGAGAAAGCGCCCCACCGCTCCCTGTTCAAAGCGATGGGTTACACAGACGAGGAACTTGCCAGGCCATTTATTGGAATTGTAAATTCCCGGAATGAAATAATACCAGGGCACATCCACCTAAATATTATTGCTGATGCAGTTAAAGCTGGGGTTCGCATGGCGGGGGGAACTCCAATAGAATTTCCGGCCATAGGAGTATGTGACGGGATTGCCATGAACCATCAGGGCATGAAATATTCTTTGGCCAGCAGAGAGGTTATTGCCGATTCCGTGGAAATAATGACCCAAGCCCACGCTTTTGATGGGCTGGTCTTGATTCCGAACTGTGATAAGATTGTCCCGGGGATGCTAATGGCCGCTGCACGGCTAAATATTCCTGCTATCGTTGTTAGTGGAGGCCCTATGCTGACAGGTAGATATAAGGGCCAGGATGTTTCTTTAAGCAATATCTTTGAAGGTGTCGGTGCTGTCAGGGGCGGTCGGATTACTGAAGATGAACTGACTGAAATGGAGGAAGCTGTGTGTCCCGGCTGTGGCTCCTGCGCAGGGATGTTCACTGCCAACACCATGAACTGCCTGACTGAAGCACTGGGTATGTCCTTGCCGGGCAGTGGAACTATTCCTGCTGTAACTGCCGCCAGGCAAAGGCTGGCTAAAGCAACAGGTATGAAAATTATGGAACTTGTAGAAAAAGATATTAAGCCTCTTGATATTATGACAGAAAAGTCTTTCTTGAATACCATCACTGCCGACATGGCCCTGGGTGGCTCAACCAATACAGTGCTGCACTTACCCGCCATTGCCCATGAATGCGGCTTCAAATTAGATCTTGACCTGTTCAGGCAGACAAACGAGAAAACTCCCCATATGTGCAAACTAAGCCCGGCAGGTTCTCATCATATTCAGGATCTGAATGAAGCCGGTGGTATTCCTGCCGTACTGGCAGAACTGAGTAAAAAAGACCTTCTTTACCTTGATCGCTTGACTGTTACAGGCAAGACATTAGGAGAGAATATTCAAGGCAAGGGTATATTAAATCCAGAGGTTATCAGGCCTTTGGATAATCCTTACAGCCACAAGGGCGGGCTGGCTATCTTAAAGGGCAACATCGCACCGGAATGTGGGGTCGTCAAAGAGGCGGCGGTTGCTCCGGAAATGCTAAGCCACAAAGGCCCGGCCAGGGTGTTTGAATCTGAAGAAGAGTGCTGCCAGGCCCTGGTAGAAGGCAAAATCAACAAAGGTGATGTTATCGTCATCCGCTACGAAGGTCCAAAAGGCGGACCGGGGATGCGTGAAATGCTAACCCCAACAGCAATGGTTGCAGGTTTGGGACTTGACAAAGATGTGGCCCTGATTACTGACGGGAGATTTTCCGGAGCAACAAGGGGTGCTTCCATCGGGCATGTTTCACCTGAAGCCGCGTTGGGTGGACCTATCGCTGCGGTAAGGGAAGGGGATATTATAGAAATTGATATCCCGAATTGCTCATTAAACGTGTTGGTCAGTGAAGAAGAATTAAAATCCCGCTTGGCTTCGTGGCAGCCGCGGGAACCAAAGATTAAAAAAGGATACCTGGCCCGTTACGCCAAGATGGTTACTTCGGCAAGTATGGGTGCAGTGCTCAAAGACGAGTGATTTTGACAAAATAGAGATAATGGAGGTGGGAAAGGTGCCAAAATCAGGAGCGGAAATCATCATCAAAAGTTTAAAGGAAGAAGGGGTTGACGCAATCTTCGGATATCCGGGGGGCCAGATAATACCCTTCTATGATGCCTTGTATGA